>HF986530.1:0-25385 GCA_000431495.1 Firmicutes bacterium CAG:791
GAATGCGTGGAGAAGACAGGAGGAGCGGATCTTGTTCCGTTTCTGGCAAAGCGTGATGCCAGAATTCACCGGACGGCTCCCGTTGTACCGGAGAAAATAATTCCACCTGGGCAGGGGGCGCACAGCCCGTGGAAGGGAGGCGGAAAATGAGTGGTTTTACGATTTTTCTTGCCCTTTTACGGACCATTGGGATTCTGGGACTCTGGCTTCTTGCGGCGGCCTTTCTTTTTCTGCTCCTGATTCTTTTTGTTCCGGTCCGTTACCGGGCAGAGGGGAGCATCGATGACCGGGAGGGAGGAGAGTCCTTTGACCCGGAGCGGGTGAAGAAGGCGTCCCGGGGGGAACTGCATATTTCGTGGCTGCTTCACTTCCTGCGTATTCGGATTTCCTTTCCGGGTGCCCCGGCAATGTCGGTGAGAATTCTTTTCTTCCGGATTCCGGCCGGGAAGAAGAGACAGAAAGAGCAGAAGGAACATGTCGGCAAAACGGAGAAGAAGGGCGGACATACGCGTCCGGACCCGGGAAGGCTGATCGAACTTCTGGGAAACGATGAGACGAAACGGGCAATTCATGCTATTCTGAATAAATCCGGGAAGCTTCTGCGGTACCTGCTGCCGAAGAAATGGAAGGTGGGAGGCAGTGCAGGCTTTGGCGGACCGGAGGGAACCGGGAAATTCATGGAGGCCGAAGGACTTCTGTTTCCGCTTATCTGCGGGCACGTCTGGGTTACGCCGGATTTTGACAGGTACCGTGCAGAGCTTGTGTTTTCGGCAAAGGGATCGATACGCCTGATTCGTGTTCTGGTTACGGCACTTTTGCTGATAGCGGACAGAAATGTCCGCCGACTGATTCATACATGGAAGAACTTGTAAGGGAGGATATGAGATGTCGGAGAAGAATCCGGAGAAAAAGCAATGCAACGAAAACCTTCGAAGCCGCAGCAACAGCTTCGACAACGTGATTCACTCGCTTTTGCAGGAGGCGGGAGGCGTTCTGACAAGCAAAACCGTCATCGGTGAACCGATTGAGGTGGGCGATACGCTTCTGATTCCGCTTTCGGATGTCACCGTCGGAGCGGCGGCCGGCTCCAACAACGGAAAGGATAAAAATGCCGGAATGGGAGGTTTTACAGCGAAAATGTCTCCCAGTGCGGTTCTGGTAATTAAGAACGGCAATACGAAGGTGGTCAGCATTAAGGATCAGAATTCCCTTTCCAGACTGGTGGATATGGTTCCGGAGGTCGTGGACAAGTTTGTGGATGCCCACAATTCCAAAAAGATGATGAGTGATGAGGAAGCTGCCTCCCGGGCGTTTCCGGAGGAAGAAAAGGGATGATCTATGTTTGATACGACAAAGCAGCGTGTGATCCGCGTGATCGGTCACAAGAATCCGGATACGGATTCCATTTGCTCCGCCATTTCCTATGCTTATCTCAAGAATCAGATCAGCGATCAGATGCATGAGCCGAGGCGTGCGGGAGAAATCAGCCGGGAAACCCAGTTCGTTCTGGACCATTTCGGCGAAAAGCTGCCGAAGCTCTCTGTGGATATGAGTCCGACCATCAGCTACATTGACATCCGTCAGGAGCCGGGAGTGGATGGCGAGATGTCCACGAGAGATGCCTGGCAGCGAATGAATGATCGCAACATCGATACGCTTTGCATTACGGACAAGGAGAACAATCTGCTTGGCCTGATTACCGTGCGTGACATCGCAAATGCCAATATGGATCTGTTTCATACGGAGGTTCTTGCGGAGTCACATACCAGCTATCAGAACCTTTTGTCCGTTCTGAACGGCAGGCTCCTTACGGGAGATCCGGACGGGATCATTACGACCGGACAGATTCATGTGGGAACCAGTCCGGAGGCGATGGAGGAGCTGGTTCACAAGGGCGATCTTGTCATGGTGACAAACCGTTATGAGGCTCAGATGTGTGCCATCGATTACGGCGCTGCCTGCCTGGTGGTCTGCATGGATTCGGCGGTGCCGCAGAAGCTGATCGATCGTGCAGCAGATATGGACTGTGCGGTTATTCAGACACCCTATGATACCTATGCTGCGGCGAGACTTGTCAGCATGGCTGCTCCGGTAAGATTTTTTATGAAGACGAAGGAGCTTCTCAGCTTTAATGTCAACACACCGGTGGAAGAAGCCAGAAAGATTATGGCAAGTGTCCGTCACCGCTACTTCCCGATTCTGGACCAGAACGGAAAGTACTGCGGCGTGATCAGCCGCAGAAACCTGTTGAACATGCACAGGAAGAGAGTGATCCTGGTCGACCATAATGAGAAATCGCAGGCAGTGGACGGCCTGGACGAGGCGGAAATTCTGGAAATTATTGATCATCACAGAATCGGCGCGCTGGAAACCGGAGGACCGGTATATTTCCGCAATGAACCGGTTGGCTGCACCGCAACGATTCTTCACGCCATGTTCCATGAAAATCACGTGGACATCCCGAAGAACATCGCGGGCCTCCTTCTTTCCGCGATCCTCTCGGATACCCTGATGTTTCACTCACCGACCTGCACGCTTGTCGATCAGGCGGCCGCAAGAGAGCTCTCGGAGATCTGCGGCGAGGATATCGATGAATACGGAAAAAAGATGTTTGAAGCGGGGGAGGATCTGTCCGGCCGGGATGCGGATGACATCCTTCACACGGATTACAAGGAATTCAACATCGGAGACAAGACGATCTCTGTCGGCCAGGGCTTCTATATGAGTGAAAAGGCATATAAGGAGGCCGGCAATCTGGTGGAGGCGTATCTTCCGATTGCCCTCGAGCATTCCGGAAATGCAATGATTTTCTATATGCTTACCTCTGTACTGAATCAGAGCACCGAGCTTTTGTACGTCGGAAAAGGTGCGGAGGACCTTGCCTGCAGTGCCTTCCATGTGCCGGCTAAGGATGGGAGAATCATGCTCAAAGGAGTGGTAAGCCGCAAGAAACAGCTGATCCCGCCGCTTCGGGAGCGTCTGCTTTCCTGAATCTGATTTCAGAAAAATGAGACAGAAAAGAATGCAAAAAATTAAAATCAGGTCTTGCATTTGCAAAATGTCTCTGGTAGTATACGTATGTTGTCGCCTGAATTTTGAAACGTGAGGAGGTGTCATTATGGCAAAATGTGAAGTTTGTGGCAAGGGTGCACATTTGGGAAACAATGTCAGCCATTCACATAGAAGATCTAACAGAATCTGGAATTCCAATGTCCAGAGGGTCAAGGTTAAAGCTGACGGCGGCGTTAAGAGAATGAACGTCTGCACAAAGTGCCTTCGTGCCAATAAAGTTGAGCACGCATAAGCCTTATTTTGTTTATCTTGTATGAAGAGAGAAGATCTGTTCCGGGCACAGGACCCGGGGCAGATTTTTTTGTGCGGCGGATCTGTCGCTTCTGCCCTTCCCGGAAGGGTTTCTTGCGGTTCACAGGGAAAACCTGTATAATCACTTTAATTGCAGTCCGAAGATGAAGTCGGACGGAACCGGAGAAAGGAGCATCAATATGAAGTCTTCTTCTATGAATACGCACATGGGTAATATTTCCATTGACAACGAAGTAATCGCTCAGTATGCGGGAAGCGTTGCAATGGAGTGCTTTGGCATTGTCGGTATGGCGGGCATCAATGTCCGTGACGGCGTCTTCGGACTTCTGAAGAAGGAGTCCATGACAAGAGGAATCAATGTATCTCTGACGCCGGAAGGCAAGCTTGTCATTGATTTTCATGTCATCGTTTCCTATGGAGTGAACATTCCCACAGTTGCCGATAATCTGATTGACAGTGTGCGGTATAAGGTTGAGGAATTCACCGGCCTCGAAATTGAGAAAATGAATGTCTTTGTGGAAGGCGTCAAGGTGATTGACTGATTGGAGGATCACAGAAAGTGAGTAATACTGCCATTGATGTACAGCTCCTCAGGAAGATGTTCCTGTGCGGAGCTCAGAATCTTGAGTCAAATAAAGCCTGGATTAATGAACTGAACGTATTCCCGGTACCGGATGGAGATACCGGAACGAATATGGGAATGACTGTGGTATCTGCAGTTCGTGAGGTTCTGGAGGTTGAGGATGCCGATGACATGAAGAAGGTCTGCAAGGCCATTTCTTCCGGCTCTCTTCGCGGAGCCCGCGGTAATTCCGGTGTCATTCTTTCCCAGCTTCTCCGCGGCTTCTGCAAGATCGTCCGCGATTCGAAGAAAATCGATGTTCCTCTTTGCGCAGATGCTTTTGACAAGGCGGTCGAGACCGCATATAAAGCAGTCATGAAGCCGAAGGAAGGAACCATCCTTACGGTTGCAAAGGGCGCTGCCGAGAAGGCAAGAGAGCTGGCAGATGCGGGAGTTACGGATTTTGATGAATTTATCCCGCAGGTTGTGGAGTATGCCGGTGAGGTTCTTGCGAAGACTCCGGAGATGCTTCCGGTTCTGAAGCAGGCGGGAGTAGTGGACTCCGGCGGACAGGGACTTCTGCAGCTTTTCAAGGGCGCCTATGAGGGCTACCAGGGGGCAGAGTTTGATGTGGAAGCACTGCTCAATCCTTCTTCGAAGGAAGAGGCCGGAGAAAAGGAAGATCCGCAGTACGCGGATCTTAAATACGGCTATGTCGTGACCTTCTTTGAGGTCTTTACGAAGCCCTACAATGACAAGATTGACCGCGACGTATCTGCGTACATGAATACGATTGCAGATCAGATCGTGACCGTTCGTACGAATGACAGCATGCATGTTCAGATGCATACCAACGATCCGGGACTGGTTCTTCAGAGAGCGCTTCTGTACGGACAGCTGAAGGAGATTTCCATTGTCAACCTTCGCTGCGGAGAGAAATTTGAAGAGCTTGCACCGGCTGGAGCGAAGGAAGAGAAGCCCGCCGCTTCGGAGAAGGCGTTCGAAGAAGCTCCTGCGGAAGATCAGCCGAAGAAGGACATCGGCATGATTGCAGTGTGCGCCGGTGAAGGACTTGCGGACATTTTCCGCGGTCTTGGCGTGGATTATGTCATTTCCGGCGGACAGACGATGAATCCGAGCACGGAGGACATTCTGAATGCTGTGGAGAAGGTGAACGCAGATACGGTGTTCATTCTTCCGAACAACAAGAACATCATTCTGGCATCGAATCAGGCTGCTGCGATCTCGGAAGACAAGAAGCTGGTGGTTATTCCGACCAAGACCGTTCCGCAGGGAATTACGGCGGCAATTAATTTTATTCCGGATCAGGATGCTGCGCTGAATGAGCAGACAATGAACGAAGAAATCCGGAAGGTGAAGAGTGCGGAAGTGACCTATGCCGTGCGGGATACCGTCATTGACGACATCGAGATCCACGAAGGCAATATCATGGCGATCGGGGATGCCGGAATTCTGAATGTCGGAACGGAACGCGAGAAAACGACACTGGATGCTCTGGCAAAGATGGTGAACGATACCACGGAGCTGATCAGCATCTATTATGGTGCAGATGCGACAGAGGAAGAGGCAGCTCAGCTTCGGGATGCAGCTGCTGCCTTATATCCTTCGATTGATGTGGAGCTTCAGGCCGGTGGACAGCCGGTATACTATTACATTGTATCGGCAGAGTGATACAGATAAACTTGAGACAGGAAGAAATTTTACAGACCGGGACGGGCTTTCCGCTCCCGGTCTGTGTATTTTCTGAGATACAGATAAGGAACAGTATGATTACCAGAGAGAGCAGCCTGACCAGCCTGAAGGGAGTCGGCGAGAAAACAGCGCAGCTTTTTGCGGTACACGGAATCAATACGGTGGGGGATCTTCTGGATTTCTATCCGCGGGACTATGACTATTACGCGGCCCCGGTCACGGCGGATGGGCTGAAGGAGGGGGAGACGGCCTCTGTGCTTCTGACCGTTCTCGGAGCCGGAAAGACTGCCTTTGCGGGGCGTTACCGAATCACAAATTTCCGGGCGGCGGATGCGACGGGGGCGGTGCGCCTCACGTATTTTAACATGCCGTATATTTCGAAAAATCTGCAGCCGGGAACCATTCACGTCTTCCGCGGGATGGTTCGAAAATACCAGAACGGAACTCTTCAGATGGAGCAGCCGGCTGTTTTTTCTCCGGCGGAATATGAAAAGCTGGAGAACACCTTTTCTCCGAAATACAGTCTTTTCCGGGGAATCCGGAACGGACAGATCCAAAAGCTTGTAAAAACGGCACTCGCATCCTGCAGCCTTCCGGAGGATTATCTGCCCGGGGAGGACAGAGGAAAGCTGTCTCTTATGGAGGAGAAGGAGGCGGGGGAGAAAATCCATTTTCCGGGAAGCCGGGAAGAAATGGTTCGCGCAAGAAACCGGAAGGTATTTGATGAATTTCTGTCCTTTCTTCTGACGATTCGAAGACAAAAGAAGGCAGAACTTTCTCTGAAGAATACAAGGCCGATGCATCCTTCCCCGGAAACAGGAAGGCTGATCTGTTCGCTTCCTTATGAGCTGACCGATTCGCAGAAAAAAGCCTGGGGGGAAATCGAGAGGGATCTTACGGGCTCACAGGTCATGAATCGTCTTTTGCAGGGAGATGTCGGGAGCGGGAAGACCATCCTGGCCTTTCTCGCCCTCCTTCTCTGCGCCGCCAATGGACGTCAGGGAACGCTGATGGCTCCGACTGAGGTCCTTGCCATGCAGCATATGAAGGATCTCTCGGAAATGACCGAAACATACGATCTTCCGATTCATCCGGTTCTTCTGACCGGTTCTGTTACGGGGAAGGCAAGGCGAAAGGCTCTTGAGGAGATCCGCAGCGGAGCGGCGAATGCTGTCATCGGAACGCACGCTCTGATTCAGGAGCCTGTGGAATACAACGATCTGGGACTGGTGATCACGGACGAACAGCACCGCTTTGGCGTTCGGCAAAGAGAAACGCTTGCCGAAAAGGGAGAGGAAACACCGGTTCTCGTCATGAGCGCTACCCCGATTCCGCGGACGCTTTCCATTATTCTGTACGGGGATTTGCAGGTCAGCCGTCTGACGGAGCTTCCGAAAAACCGCCTTCGGATCCGGAACCTTGCGGCGCCATCCTCAGACCGGGGAAAAATCTATCGCTTTCTCCTTCAGCAGCTTGAAGAAGGAAGACAGGCCTATGTCATCTGTCCTGCGGTAGAGGAGAATGGCCTGGAGCAGATGGAGAATGTCACGGAATATGCGGAAAATCTGCGGAAGGTCCTGCCGGAAACCGTTCGGATTGCACAGCTGAACGGACGGATGAAGCCCAAAGAAAAGAGCGCCGTCATGGATGCATTCGCTGCTCACGAAATTGACATTCTGGTTTCGACCACCGTCATTGAGGTGGGAATCAATGTGCCGAATGCAACCTGCATTCTGATCGAAAATGCGGAGCGGTTCGGACTCTCCCAGCTTCATCAGCTTCGCGGACGAGTTGGGCGCGGGAAGTGGCAGTCTTACTGCGTTTTTCTCTATTCCGACACCCTGACCGAGAAACCAAAGCGCCTGTCCATACTGGAAAAAACAAATGACGGCTTTGAAATTGCGGAGCAGGACCTGAAGCTCCGCGGCCCCGGAGATTTGTTTGGCGTCCGGCAGAGCGGAGAAATGGGCTTTCACCTTGCCGATATTTACGAGGACGCTGACATTCTCCGGCTGGCTTCCGGCTATGCAGATGACATTCTTGCACGTGATCCGGATTTTCGCGGAGCAGGCCTTCGTGAGCTGGATTTCAGGAGCATCTGACAAAGAGCGTGCAGGGCTGCACGGGGCGTACCGATCGTATGTTCACGTCAAAAGTTGACATTTTACGTCATCTGCTCGTAAAATCAATCTGTATGTTCGGATGAAGATCCGGCATGGAAAAGAAGAGCATTCAGTATCATCCCGCGTTCATTCAGCGGCAGGAGGAAATACTATGGCAAAGGTAGCAATTGTTACAGACAGTGGAAGTGGAATTACACTTGCCGAGGCGAAAGAGATGGGAATCGGCCTTGTATCCATTCCCTTTATGTTCGGAGATAATGAAAAGACCTATTTTGAAGATATCAATCTGACCAGGGATGAGTTTTTTGATCGTCTGAAGTCCGGGGAAACGGTTCACACCTCGCAGCCGTCCCCGGTGGATGTTCTGAAGGTATGGGATCAGGTCCTTGAGAACAATGACTCTCTGGTTTACATTCCCATGTCCTCCGGGCTGTCCGGATCCTGCCAGTCGGCCATGATGCTTTCGGGTGATTATGACGGCAAGGTCGAGGTTGTCAATAACCAGAGAATTTCCGTCACTCAGAAACGTTCGGTTCTGGATGCCATGGAGATGGCGCAGAAGGGCTGGACGGCGAAGGAAATCAAGGAGAAGCTGGAGGAGGTTCGCTTTGAGCAGAGTATTTACATCATGGTAGATACACTGACCTATCTGAAGCGGGGCGGCCGTATTACACCGGCTGCAGCGGCAATCGGAACACTTCTTCGCATCAAGCCGGTCCTGAAGATTTTCGGCGAACGTCTGGATGCATTTGCCAAGGCAAGAACAAGTCAGCAGGCAAGAACGCTGATGATCAACGCGCTGAAGAACGACTGCGAGAAGCTGTATGGCGGTCTGGACAATGTTTATGTCTATGTCGTGGAGTCGAAGTCGCCGGATTTCGAGGAATGGACCCGTCAGGTACGGGAGGCATTCCCGGGTATGGAAATCGGGGAGGCGCAGCTTCCTTCTGTGATCAACTGTCACATTGGAGAAGGCGCACTGGCGATCGCCTGCACAAAGAAGCTTGAGATCGAAGACAGAACGAATCGCTGAACGGATCAGAGAAAGGCAGTAAGAGGATATTCATGGCAGAAAAGCAGCATTATGACGCTTCCAGCATCCGGATACTGGAGGGACTGGAAGCGGTTCGCACCAGACCGGGAATGTACATCGGAAGTACATCAACCAGAGGACTGAATCACCTGATTTATGAGATTGTAGACAATTCCGTGGACGAGCACCTGGCGGGATACTGTGACGCGATCCGGGTGACACTGGAAGCGGACGGATCCTGTACGGTGGAGGACGATGGGCGCGGAATTCCGATTGATATGCATGCAAAGGGCGTATCTGCGGAGCGTGTGGTGTTCACAACGCTTCATGCCGGAGGTAAATTCGACAATAAGGCCTATGCAACCTCGGGCGGTCTTCACGGCGTCGGATCTTCTGTCGTGAACGCTCTTTCCGAGCATATGACGGTGCGTGTCCGAAAGGGCGGCATCATCTATGAGGATAAATATAAGCAGGGCCGCCCCGATCAGGAGCTTGTGGGAGGCCTTCTTCCTGCGGTCGGAAAAGCCAAAGGAAGCGGGACAACCATTAATTTTCTTCCGGATCCGACGATTTTCGAAAAGACGCGATTCAAAGAGGAAGAGATCAAATCCCGCCTCCATGAGACAACCTACCTGAATCCGAATCTGACCATTGTCTATGAGGACAAAAGACCCGGTACGGAAGAAGTTGTAACCTTCCATGAGCCGGACGGAATTGCGGGCTTTGTCCGGGAGCTGAACAAATCCGACGAAACCGTCACGGATATCATCTATTTCAAGGGAAAATACGAAAGCATCGAGGTGGAATGTGCGTTTCAGTATATCCGGGATTTCCGTGAGGAAATCATGGGCTTCTGCAACAACATTTACAACTCGGAGGGCGGCACGCATCTGACCGGATTCAAGACGGCCTTTACGCAGGTCATCAACGGATACGCCAGAGAGCTTGGTGTTCTGAAGGACAAGGATGTCAACTATACCGGTGCCGATGTCCGGAACGGCATGACCGCTGTCATTGCCATCAAGCATCCGGATCCCCGGTTCGAGGGACAGACGAAGACGAAGCTGGACAATCCGGACGCCTCCAAGGCTGTCTCACAGGTAACGACCGATGAAGCAACGCATTATTTTGACCGGAACCTGGAGCAGCTCAAGGCGGTGATCGAATGTGCGGAGCGGGCGGCGAAGATCCGCAAGTCGGAAGCCAAGGCGAAGACGAACATGCTGACAAAGCCGAAGTTTTCCTTTGATTCCAACGGAAAGCTTGCAAACTGTGAGTCCAGAGATGCGTCGAAATGTGAGATTTTTATTGTCGAGGGTGATTCTGCAGGCGGCTCTGCGAAAATGGCAAGAAACCGCATGTATCAGGCCATTCTTCCGATTCGCGGTAAGATTCTGAACGTGGAAAAAGCGTCCATGGACAAGGTCCTTGCGAATGCAGAGATCAA
This sequence comes from Firmicutes bacterium CAG:791, assembly GCA_000431495.1. Classification (GTDB taxonomy): domain Bacteria; phylum Bacillota; class Clostridia; order Lachnospirales; family Lachnospiraceae; genus CAG-791. The sequence goes on from HF986530.1 coordinate 10,203, forward strand.
GTCGATGATCAATGCATTCGGCTGCGGCTTTTCAGAAGGCTACGGGCAGGACTTCGATATTACGAAGCTTCGCTATGACAAGATCATTATCATGGCGGATGCCGATGTAGACGGCGCACATATTTCCACGCTGCTTCTGACACTGTTCTACCGTTTTATGCCGGATCTGATCTACGAGGGACACATCTACGTGGCAATGCCGCCGCTGTATAAGGTGGTTCCGAAGAAAAAGGGTGAGGAGGGCGAGTACCTGTACGATGATGCAGCACTTTCCCGTTACCGGAAGACGCACAGCGGCTTTACCCTTCAGCGCTACAAGGGCCTTGGAGAAATGGATCCCCAGCAGCTGTGGGAGACAACACTGGATCCTGCGAACCGCAGACTCCGGAAGATTCAGATCGATGACGGCCGAATGGCTTCGGAGATGACAGGACTTCTGATGGGAACAGATGTTCCGCCGAGAAGAGATTATATCCATGCGCATGCAACCGACGCGGAGCTGGATGTATAGGATAGAGTTATATGCCAAAGAAAACAAAAAACGAAGAGATTATTGAAGAACAGATCATTCCCAGCGAGTATTCCGAGCTGATGCAGAAATCCTATATTGACTATGCCATGTCGGTGATCATCAGCAGGGCGCTTCCGGATATCCGGGACGGACTGAAGCCGGTTCAGCGCCGTGTGCTGTATGATATGTCGGAGCTTGGAATTCACTATGACGGCGCCTACCGGAAATCGGCGCGTATCGTCGGGGATACGATGGGTAAGTATCATCCGCACGGAGATTCTTCCATCTACGATTCGCTTGTTGTGATGGCGCAGGATTTCAAAAAGGCTCTGCCGCTTGTAGACGGACACGGAAACTTCGGTACCATCGAGGGAGACTCCGCCGCTGCAATGCGTTACACAGAGGCGAAGCTTCAGAAGATTACGGAGGAAGCACTTCTTGCGGATCTGGACAAGAATGTGGTGGATTTTGTTCCGAATTTCGACGAGACGGAAAAGGAACCCTCTGTTCTTCCTGCCATGATTCCGAACTTTCTGATCAACGGCTCTGAGGGAATCGCCGTCGGTATGGCGACGTCAACGCCGACGCACAATGCCGCGGAGGTCATTGATGCAGAGATTGCTCTGCTGGAGGATCCGGAGGCATCTGTGCGGGACCTGATGCGCTATGTCAAGGGACCGGATTTTCCGACTGGCGGAATTGTCATCAATAAGGAAGAGCTGCGCGCCATTTACGAAACCGGACAGGGCAAAATACGTCTTCGCGGCAGAGTGGAGACGGAAAAGGGAAAATCCGGACACCTGAATCTGGTTGTGACAGAAATTCCATACACGATGATCGGAACCGGAATTGCCAAGTTCCTGCAGGATGTTGCAGCGCTGTATGAGAATAAGGTTACAAACGATATCATAGATATTTCGAATCAGTCGTCCAAGGAAGGAATCCGGATTGTCATTGAGCTGAAGAAGGACACCGATGTGGAGAACTTCAAGGCTCTTTTGTACAAGAAAACCAAGCTGGAAGATACGTTCGGCGTCAACATGCTCGCCATCAAGGACGGCCGTCCGGAAACCCTCTCCCTGAAGCAGATTCTGCAGGCTGATATCGATTTTGCTTTTGCGGTCACCAGACGGAAATATGAGACCATGCTCGCCAAGGAGCAGGAAAAGCGCGAGATTCAGGAAGGTCTCATCAAGGCCTGCAATGTCATTGACCTCATCATTGAGATCATTCGCGGGTCGGATTCCTCACAGCAGGCAAAGAAATGCCTTGTGGAAGGAATTACGGACGGAATCCGCTTCAAGACAAGAGAATCCGCTGTGATGGCAGCACAGCTTGCCTTTACCTCCAGGCAGGCAGATGCGATTCTGGAGCTGCGGCTTCGGAAGCTGGTCGGACTGGAGATCAATGCTCTTTTGAAGGAGCATGAGGAGACCGTCGCCAATATTTACCGCTACGAAGATATTCTGGAACAGAGAAGCTCGATGACCAGAGTCATCCGTGAGGAGCTCTCCAGATTCAAAAAAGGTCTTTCTTCGCCGCGTAAGACGGAAATCACGCAGGGAGAAGAGCTGGTGTATGTGAAGCCGGAGGAGGAAGAGACGAAGGTGATGTTCGTCATGGACCGCTTCGGCTATGCCAAGACCATTGATCTTGCCGCATATGAGAGAAACAAGGATACCGTGGATACGGAATTCAAGGTCCATTTTGTCTGCTCGAATCTAGGAAGGGTCTGTGTGTTTACGGACACAGGCATGATGCATACGGTGAAGGTAAGCGATCTTCCGATGGCAAAGCTGAAAGAAAAGGGCCGTCCCATCGACAACGTCTGCAAGTTTGATTCGGCAAAGGAAAATGTGATTTATATTACAAACCAGAGTGAGCTGAATCTTTATCGTCTGGTCTTTGTAACTGCGCAGGGATATGTCAAGATTGTAAGCGGAGGAGAATTTGACGTCACCCGTCTTACCATTCAGGCGACCAAGCTTGACGAGGACGACCGTCTTGTCATGGCGGGAGCCATTACCGACCAGCAGAATATTGTGCTGCGAACGCAGGAAGGGTTCTTCCTGAAGTACAGTCTGGAAGAAATTCCGGAGCAGAAAAAGACCGCAAGAGGCGTCAGAGGAATCAGGCTTTCTGCAAAGGACGAGGTGGAGGATGCGTGGATTCTGAATCCGAACGTTCCGAATACGATTGCCTTCCACGACAGAGAGATTGATCTGAATCACTTCAAGTCCACGGCCCGCGGAGGGAAGGGAACCAGAAAGTAGAAGACAGGAGAGGAATACTATGAGAGTAATTGCAGGAACGGCGCGAAGCATGCCGCTGATGACGCCGGAGGGAATCGATACCAGACCAACGCAGGACATCATCAAGGAGACACTGTTTAATATCATTCAGTTTGATGTTCCGGGCTGCATTTTTCTGGACCTGTGTGCCGGAAGCGGTGCCATCGGAATCGAAGCACTTTCCCGCGGCGCGAAAAAGGCGTATCTGGTAGAAAACGGACGAGATGCTGCCAAATGCATTCAGGCAAATCTTCATAAAACACATTTTGAAGAGACTGGCGTTCTTCTGAAGATGGACGTGCTGAATGCACTCCATCATATTCATGAGAAGCAGGCAGATATCATCTATCTGGATCCGCCCTATCAGGCAGATACCTGCAGGAGAGCTCTTCTTGAGCTTTCCGCGCAGCCGTATGTCACGGAGGATACCCTGATCATCGTGGAGACCGCGCTGGACACCGATTTTTCCTTCCTGGAAGGAACCGGACTTGAGATTGTCCGGGAGAAGGACTACCGTTCTCAGCGCCATCTGTTTATCAAAAGAAAATCTGCATGACATAACGGATGCAGTGAAGTACCGGCTGCCGCAGGTTGAGCGCGGCAAGGGAAGGAATTCATGATAAAAGCAATCTATCCGGGAAGCTTTGATCCGGTCACCTATGGTCATATTGATGTTATCCGCAGGGCGGCCAGAATGTTCGATGAAGTGACAGTCTGTGTGTTGGACAATAAGGCGAAGACTCCGTTGTTTTCAGTGGAAGAACGTGTTAAAATGCTACAAGATGTAACCTGTGGAATTCCTAATATCCGCGTGGATTCCTACTACGGGCTTCTGATTGATTACGCTCAGAAAATCGGAGCTCATGTGAGCATCCGGGGGCTGCGGGCAGTCACAGATTTCGAGTATGAACTGCAGATTGCACAGACCAACAAACTCCTCTCCAACGGGAATGTGGATACGATCTTTCTGACGACAAGTCTTCAGTATGCATATCTGAGCTCGTCGAGCGTCAAGGAAATCGCTGCCTTCGGCGGAGATATCAGTGTCTGTGTTCCGCCCGAGGTAGAGGAAATGGTCCGCGAGAAGTACAAGATGCTTCACAGAAATGAGGACAGCCCGGAGAATTGACAGAAAAACCGGTACAGAGGGAGGCATAGTCTGCTATGAGCAGCAACAAGATCGAACGCAAGATTGATGAGATTGAAGATTTTCTCGAAACCTGCAAATACAAACCCCTTTCCAAGGATTATATTCTGGTGAACAGGGAGAGAATCGATACGCTGGTCGAAGAGCTGCGCGATGTGATCCCGGACGAGGTAGCAAGATACCGCGAGGTTCTGGATCAGAAGGATGCGATCTTTGCGGATGCCAAGGATAAGGCACAGGCCCTGATTCAGAAGGCTACGGAGCAGATGAATCAGCAGATTAATGAAGAAGAGGTCATGAAGCAGGCCTATGAGCAGGCAAATCAGATGATGTCTGCCGCCAATCAGGAGGCTTCGGATACGACACAGAAGGCGACGGATCAGGCCAACGAAATGGTGATGTCTGCACAGAATCAGGCCAACGACATCATGACGCAGGCGCAGCAGCAGTCAACGGCGATGGTTCAGGAAGCACAGAATCAGGCACAGATGATTGTCAGTGCGGCATCGGAGCAGGTCAACGAATACAATCGTCAGGCACAGGCATATCTGTCGGATATGCTGGCACATCTGGAGCAGCTGACGCAGAGCGTCATCAGCGATACCAACAACGTCTACCAGTCAACGCTTCAGAGCATGAACTCGTATCTGCAGAACGTGCAGAACGACAGGAATGCACTGCTTCAGCAGCAGCAACAGTCAGAGGCTGCAAGAGCACAGGCGACGATGGCTGAGCAGGCTGCGGCAAATCAGGCGGTTCAGGAAGCCGGAGCACAGGCACAGGCGGCTGCCATTGCGCAGCAGCAGGCTGCGGCGGCTGCTGCAGACAACCAGACAGCGGATGCCGAAGTGCAGGAAGGCTGAAAGAGATCTCAGAAGGCTGATAGCAGGCTTGCAGAAAGCTTATTTCAGAACAAATGATAAGAAGACGCTGGGCGTCCGTTCATTCTACGAAGAGGGATGGATGGACGCTTTGTCTTTGCGGATTTGACGTTGGAAAGGAACAGGAAATTCATGAGCAGGATCGAAAAAGGAGATTACGGCTATTTCAGAAACCAGAGACAGAAGAAGCTTATCATCATGGTTCTTCTGTATGCCATGACGCTTGTGATGTACTTTGGGGCGAAGGCATATTTCGGGACCAATCGAAATCTCTTTACGATTCTTGCCGTTCTCGTGGTTCTGCCTGCTGCCAAGTATACCGTTCAGTTTATCATGCTCGTTCGTGCGGGGGAGTGTTCCTCCGGTGTACGGGATAAGGTGGAGCAGCATATCGGACATCTTTCCGGAGCGTATGATCTTTACTTTACCAGCGAAAAGAAGAACTATAACATCTGTCATCTTGCTGTCTCCGGCGGAAGTATTGCGGCGTACACAGAGGATCCGAAGTGTGACTGCCGGGCAGGAGAGCAGCATCTTCGCCGGATGATGACAGGAAATGGAATCCATGGCTATCAGATTCGGATTTTCACGGATTTCTCGTCCTATCTGACCAGACTGGATCAGCTGAATGAACTGGAAGCGGCAAACGGCGGAGCGCAGGAAAAGCTTTTGCAGTTCTTCTATCAGATTTCACTGTAACAGCGGCAGAAAAGAAAGCAGACAGGATTTTTCAATGCAGGAATATATCATTACGAATCAGGAGAAGGGGCAGAGACTGGATAAGTATGTAAAAAGAATACTTCCGGAGGCTCCTTCTTCTTTTATTTACAAAATGCTTCGAAAGAAGAACATTACACTGAACGGGCATAAGGCAGAAGGAAAGGAAAATGTGACGCAGGGCGACAGCGTTAAGCTCTTCCTTTCGGATGAAACCTTTCAGAAAATGGGCGGGGTTCGGAAGGAAGGGATGAGGAAGGGCGCCTTTGTCCGCCCGGAGGAGCTTCGCTTTTCGGAAGCGGACAAAGCGTACGCCGAGCTGACCAGGAGGTATCCGGCGCTTGGACTTGTCTATGAAGATGAGAACATTGCGGCAGCGTATAAGCCGGCGGGCGTTCTCTCCCAGAAAGCTGCTCCTTCTGATCTCTCACTGAATGAGTGGTTTCTCGGTCTCCTGCACAAGCGCGGGGAGGCGTCGCCGGATTCCTGCCGAAGGTTTATGCCGTCTGTCCAGAACCGTCTGGACCGGAATACCGAAGGCCTGGTTCTTCTTGCGAAAACACTTCCGGGAAGCCATCTTCTGACCTCCTTGCAGCGGGAGCACAGCCTGAAAAAATACTACCGGATGATTGTTCTCGGAAAAGTGGAAAAGGCAGGAGTCATTGAGGGCTACCTTGCCAAAGACGAGAAGACCAACACGGTGCGCTTGTCTCAGGAACAAAAGGAGGGGACAGTATACACAAGAACGGAGTATCGCCCGGTTTCCTTTTCCAGACTGGGAACAGAAACCGTTTCCTCTGTGGAGGCGCAGCTGATCACCGGAAAAACACATCAGCTACGTGCACATTTTGCCTCCATCGGACATCCGATTCTCGGAGATCCGAAGTACGGGACTGCGGAAGCGAACGAGAGAGCAAGGAAGTATGGCGTAAGAGCACAGCTTCTTCTGTGCCAGAGGGTTGAGTTCCCCCCTCTTACGGGAGAATTTGAGGAGCTTTCCTGCAAGATCATCGCCTGCAGGGAGCCTGAAGTCTATGCGAGAGTGCTGCATGCAGCAAGTCATCAGGAAAGAACACGGAACGAAGGAAAATATCAGAAAAGAAAAGGGTGAAAACCTGCTATGCCAACCTGGAATTCAAGGGGCCTCCGGGGCTCCCTTCTGGAAGAAGAAATCAATCGGACGAACGAAGCCTATAAAGAACAGAATCTGTGTCTGATTCAGAAAATTCCGACGCCGATCACGCCGATTCAGCTGGATAAGGAGAGCCGGCACATTACGCTTGCGTATTTTGAACAGAAAAGTACCGTTGACTACATCGGTGTTGTACAGGGATATCCGGTTTGCTTTGACGCAAAGGAGGTAAAAACCTCTACCTTTGCGTTGCAGAACATTCATCCTCACCAGGTTGAATTTATGCGTAGGTTTGAGAAGCAGGACGGAATTGCTTTTTTCCTGATTTACTATTCCGATCTGGACGTGTATTACTATCTGCCGTTTCGCGAATTTCTTCCGTTCTGGGAACGGATGGAGGCGGGAGGACGCAAGAGCTTTCGGTTTGATGAGCTGGATCAGACCTACCTGCTGCCGAAAAAGCCCGGCATTATGGTTCCTTATCTTGAAATGATTAACAAGGACATCTCGGAACGGGACGGGTAAATCCTCCGTCTTGACACCGAAGATTTCGTCTGTTATAGTCACAGATGATTTAATTGATTAGCAAGATAACACTGCACAGCGATAAAGCGTCTGGAAGGAAAGAACGACATGGGAGATCAGAGCAAACAGGAGCTTCTTCATACGCCGGAAGGCTTATGGGATCACTATGGCGCAGATTATGCGCAGTACAGAACGGTCACGCAGATGATCGGCGAAACCATGCACCGCTACGGATACGAGGACATCAAGACGCCGACGTTTGAATTCTTTGATGTTTTTTCCCGTGAAATCGGTACCACTCCTTCCAGGGAGCTGTACAAATTCTTTGACAAGGACGGAAATACGCTGGTGCTGCGGCCGGATTTTACGCCCTCGGTAGCCAGATGTGCCGCGAAGTATTTTATGGACGAGGAGAGACCTCTGAAATTCTGCTATGAGGGAAGTGCATTTACCAATACAAGCAGCCTGCAGGGCAAGCTCAAGGAATCCACACAGATGGGCGCCGAGTACATCAATGATGATTCGGCGGAGGCAGACGCGGAAATGCTGGCACTTCTGATTGAGGCACTTCTTGGCGTCGGACTGAACCAGTTTCAGATCACCGTAGGAAATATGGAATACTTCAAGGGGGTCTGCGATGCGGCTGGTCTCGACGAAGAAACCGAAGGAGAGCTCCGGGAATATGTTTCCGGCAAGAACTATTTTGCGGCGGAGACTCTTCTGAAGAAGCAGAACATGGATGCCGGGCTTGCGGATCGTTTCCTGCAGATCACAAGTCTTGCCGGGAACGATGCGGATCTGGAGCAGATGCTTCAGACATCGCCGAATGAACGCGCAGCGGCGGCGATCCGAAGACTGATTGAAGTCTACCGGATTCTGAAGCTCTACGGATATGAGAAGTACATCAGCTTTGATCTTGCACTGCTTTCGCGCTACCGCTACTATACGGGAATCCTGTTTAAAGCCTATACCTACGGCGTTGGCGATCAGGTGGCAACCGGCGGGCGGTACGATACGCTTCTTGCAAGATTCGGAAAGGATGCTCCGGCCATTGGATTTATGTTCCAGATTGATACGCTGCTGGAGGCGATGCGGACGCAGAATGTCGGGCCGCTGGTTTCCCCGTCCCCGGAGATCGTGACTTATTCTCCGGAGGATTTTGCGGAAAAGCTTGACAAGGTCCGGAAGGCCAGACAGGCAGGAAGGCACATAGCCCTGATACCGAAGGAAGATTAAGGCAGGAGAACGAACATGGAAGAATTGACAATTGCACTGACCAAAGGGCGCCTTGCGGACAAGACGATGGAGCTCTTCACGAAGGCGGGCTTCTCCTGTAAGGAGATGAAGGAAGATACGCGCCGACTTATTTTCCATAACAAGGAGCAGAACCTGAACTTCTTTCTGTCAAAGGGACCGGACGTTCCGACGTATGTGGAGCGGGGGGCTGCGGATATCGGAATTGTCGGGTCGGACATCATCATGGAGGAGAAAAGAAGAGCCTATGAGGTTCTGGACCTTGGCTTTGGCCGCTGCAGGATGTGCGTTGCAGGTCCTGAGTCGGCAAGAGAAAAGCTCCGGCATCACGAAATGATTCGCGTGGCCTCCAAATATCCGAACATTGCCCGGGATTATTTTTATCATGAGAAGCATCAGACCGTAGACATCATCAAGCTGAACGGATCGGTGGAGCTCGGGCCTGTGGTCGGGCTTTCGGATGTCATCGTTGATATCGTGGAAACCGGCTCCACGCTTCGGGCCAACGGTCTGGATGTGCTGGAAACGGTGTGCGATATTTCTGCACGGATGATTGTCAATCAGGTCAGCATGCAGATGAAGCAGGAGAGGATCCGGCAGCTGATTTTTGCGGTGCGAAAGGCTCTGGAGAAGGAATAAAGGACCGCAGCAAAGCTGCGTCAGAAAGGCAGAATATGAGAATCGTATCTCTTACAAAACAGTCACAGGAAGAGCTTCTGGAGCTTCTGAAGGAGAGAAATCCTGCCAGCTACACCAGCCAGCAGGCTGCGGTGGACGACATCATTGCAAACGTCAGAGAGAAGAAGGATGAAGCGATTTTTCTTTATGAGAAGCAGTTTGATCACTGCGAGCTTTCCAGGGAGAGCCTTCGGGTAAGCAAAGAGGAGATCGAGGAAGCGTACCGTGAGCTGGATCCCGAGTTTGTTGAGGTGATGAAGAGAGCCGCAGAGAACATTCGCGCGTATCACGAGAAGCAAAAGGTAAACAGCTGGATTACCACGAAGGAGGATGGCACGATTCTTGGCCAGAAGGTGACCCCGATTGAGGTGTCCGGCTGCTATGTTCCGGGGGGAAGAGCCGTATATCCGTCCAGCGTTCTTATGAACATTATTCCGGCAAAGGTGGCAGGCGTTCCGAAAATCATCATGTGCACGCCTCCGAATGCGGAGGGAAAGGCTCCGGCGGGATCTCTGGTTGCTGCCGACATCGCGGGCGCAGATGAAATTTACAAGGTCGGCGGGGCGCAGGCAATTGCAGCCATGGCCTACGGAACGGAGACGATTCCGAAGGCAGACAAAATCACAGGCCCCGGAAACATCTATGTGGCCCTCGCCAAGAAGGCGTGCTTTGGCATTACCGGAATTGACTCCGTGGCAGGCCCTTCTGAAATTCTTGTCATTGCGGATGAAACGGCAGATCCCAGATACATCGCGGCAGATCTGCTCTCACAGGCAGAGCATGACCCTCTTGCTTCTGCAATTCTTCTCACAACCTCGAAGCGGTTTGCGGAGCAGGTCTCTGCAGAAATTGACCGGTTCCTGGAGACATTGTCCCGCGCGGAAATTATCCGCGAATCTCTGGACAATTACGGATATGCCTTTGTCGGAGAAACGATGGATGATATGATAGAAGCAGCCAATGCGATTGCTTCCGAGCACATGGAAATCGTCACAAAGGACGCCTTTGAAGTGATGACGAAGATCAAAAATGCGGGAGCGATCTTCCTGGGAAGCTATTCCTCGGAACCCCTGGGAGATTATTATGCAGGTCCGAACCACATTCTTCCGACGAACGGGACAGCTCGCTTTTTCTCGCCTCTTGGAGTGGATCAGTTCATCAAAAAGACCAGCATCATTTCCTACTCAAAGGAAGCTCTGGAGCGGGTACATGAGGACATTGAGCTGTTTGCCGCAAATGAGGGTCTGACGGCCCATGCCAATTCCATTGCGGTGCGCTTCGACGGGAAATAAAATTTTACGGAACCAGGCATATTCAGGACGAGAATACGAAAGACGGCATAACGGAAGGGAGAAGCGATGGAGAGAATCGCAGAGGAGAGACGGACCACAGGAGAGACCGATATCCGGCTGAAGCTTGTACTGGATGGCTCGGGAAAGGCAGCGGTAAGCACAGGAATCGGATTTTTCAATCACATGCTGGATGCCTTTGCGCGGCACGGTCTGTTTGATCTGGAGGTTTCCTTAAAGGGAGACCTGGAGGTGGACGGTCATCACAGCGTGGAGGACTGCGGAATTGTTCTCGGAAATGCAATCCGCGAAGCCGTCGGCGATAAAAAGGGAATCCGGCGGTACGGATATTTTGTCCTTCCGATGGATGAGGCGCTGGTCCTTTGTGCGGTGGACTTGTGTGACCGGCCTTATTTTGTCTTATCCGGCGGGGAGAAATTCGAGACCGTTCCGATGGTGGGAGATTTTGACACGCAGCTTGTCCGGGAGTTTTTCTATTCGGTGAGCTACGCGGCCGGCATGAACCTGCACTTCCGGATTCTGGAGGGAACCAACGCGCATCACATGATTGAAGCAATGTTTAAGGCGTTTTCGAAGGCTCTGGATATGGCCGTATCCCTGGATCCTCGGATTGAGGATGTGCTGAGCACCAAGGGAACCCTGTAAAAAGAGATGAATCACAGAAAACGAAATTCATGAGGGACGGAGAACAGAATGGAACAGGCACTGAAGAAATTTGTTGCATGCATTTATCTGAAGGATGGAAAGGCGGCAAGAGGTCTTGCGGACCACACCGTTGTCAGCGATGACCCGGTGGAGCTTTCGCTTGCCTATGCGGCAGGCGGTGTGGATGCCATTCTGATTTTCGACCAGTCGGACAACGATGCCCGGCATGATGAGGCGATCGGAATTATTCGTGAGATCTGTGCATCCGCCGGCGTTCCGGTTTACGGAGCCGGACATGTCAATCGCCTGGAGGATGTGAAGAAGCTGATCTATGCTGGCTGTGCCAAGGCAGCCCTGAACTTCTCCAAGGAGAGCAATATCGAGATGCTTAAGGAGGCGGCAGAACGCTTTGGCAAAGACCGGATTGCTGCTTGCTACCGCGCAGTGGATGATATTCGAACGCATAAGGATGTCATTGTCAACTATGTGGATGAGCTTATTCTGATTGATGAGAAGGATGTCCGGGAAGCCCTGAAGATTGAGGAGGTGCCCTCCATCCTGACGCTTCCCGAGATTTCGCTGGATAAGATTCTGGAATTCGGCCAGCTTGCAAGCGTCAGCGGGATTTCCGGAAATGCCATCAATGACAACATTGACCAGATCGCAGATCTGAAGAAGCTTTGCCGGGAGAACGGAATCACCGTATCGCAGCACCATGCGAGATTCTCCTGGGCTGACTTCAGGAAGGACCCGCAGGGACTTCTTCCGGTTGTCGTGCAGGAGGCTTCCACGGGCGATGTTCTGATGGTCGCCTATATGAACGAAGAGGCCTACAACAACACGGTTTCCACCGGGCGCATGACGTACTGGTCCAGAAGCCGCAGTCAGCTGTGGATCAAGGGAGAGACCAGCGGACATTTTCAGTATGTCCGTTCGCTGATGGCGGACTGCGATATGGATACGCTTCTTGCAAAGGTTGATCAGGTTGGCGCGGCCTGCCACACCGGTCATCACAGCTGCTTCTTCCAGCAGGATCTTGTTCTCAAGGAGGATCCGGAAATTGATCCGATGAAGGTTCTGGAGCGGGACTACAGGACGATTCTCGAGCGCCGGGATCATCCGAAGGAGGGCTCCTATACCAATTACCTGTTCGACAAGGGCATTGACAAGATGCTCAAGAAGCTGGGAGAGGAGTGCACGGAGATCGTAATCGCTGCCAAGAATACGGATCCTACGGAAACGGTATATGAGATCTCGGATCTTATGTATCATCTGATGGTTGTGATGGCAGAGAAGAACATTACCTGGAAGGACGTCACACAGGAGCTGGTAAGAAGAGCAAAATAAGGAGAGGGAGGTACCTATGTTTGCCTGTCCGAACTGCGGAGCCGGACTTCGCTTTGACATCGATACTCAGAAACTTCAGTGTGATTACTGCAACTCTTCTGTTGATGTGACGGAATATCATTACGAGAAATCCGCAAAGGCCAATGAAGACTATGACGTAACGGTTTTCACGTGCCCTGCCTGCGGCGGAGAAATCGAGAGTACGGAGAATGAAATCATCCAGTTCTGCCCGTTTTGCGGAGCATCGGATGTTCTTTCTTCGCGTGTGGAGGGACGGAAGCGTCCGAGCAGAATCATTCCGTTCCGGAAAAACAAGGAAGACTGTATGGAAGCCTTTCGGAAGAAAACAAAAAAGGCCCTGTTTGCCCCGAAGGAGCTTCGAGACCCTTCTTTTCTGGAGGGCTTCCGGGGAATTTATCTTCCGTACTGGGAGTACAAGGTGGTGCAGAGCGCCGCAAAGGAGGGCGTTTCCTTCGAGGCCACGAAGACATCCGGCGGGTACGAGGATACTTACCGCATAACGGTTCCGTTTGCAGGGAAAATCGAGGGAATCCAGCACGATGCCTCAAGCTCCTTTGATGACAGCATCGGCGAAGAGATTGCGCCGTTTGGAAAGGAATCCGAACAGAAAGAGTTCGAGCCCGGATATTTGGCAGGCTTTTTTGCCGATACGGCGGATGTCCCTTCAGACATTTACGATGAGAAGATTCGCTCCTATGCCAATGAGCGTACGAAAAAGGAGCTGACGCAGCGCTATGAGGAACGAGGCTTTACAGTGCGCAAATTTCCGGATGCAGAGGAAGCCTTTCACACGGAAATTGAATCCGCTGACCGGATTCTTCTTCCGGTGTGGTTCCTGACCTGGCGCAGAAAGGACCGCGTCGCATACTCGGTTGTAAACGGTGAGACAGGAAAGATCGCAGCGGATATCCCGGTGGATATTCCGAAGTATCTCCTGTGCTCCCTGCTTCTTGCCATTCCGATTTTCTTTCTTCTGAATCTGTTTCTGTCGGCGACGGCGCCTTCTGCGATGACTGCGTCCGGTTTTCTTGCCGCGCTCTGCGGATTTGTTTATTTCTGGAATATGAGAAAGCTGATCCTCCGGGATACGCATGCCGAGGATCTGGGATACCGGTATGCGTTTGCGGATCGCATCGCCAGAGAAAAGAAGGGGAATAAGAGCGGAGCTGATCTTTCGGATGAGGTGGATGAGAGGATTGAGGCCGGTGTCAAGGCTGCCGGCAAGGGACTTTGGTCCTTTGGCGGATTTCTGAAGAATTCTGCAAAGGACATTGGGGCCGGAACCTTGATTTTTATCGGAATCCTGTTTCTTTCGTTTGCGGATGAGTTTGATTTTTCCATGATTCCGGTGTTCGGCTCCTGGGTTCCGTTCCGGACATTTTCCTCGACGTGTCTGTTCTTTTTGTCCGTCCTTTTGTTTCTTCTTGCGCTGTGGAACGGACGAAAAAGCGGCGATAAGAGGATGGTTCTGGAGGCCCTTCTTCCGGTCGCTGCGATGATTGTCGTGATCTTCGTACTGAACTGGAATCCGGTCGAGGATTACATTTATTATTTCGGAATGCTGATCTGCCTGGCGTTTATTGCGGTGACGCTGACCGCGCTGATCTTCCGCTACAACATGCTCTCCACACATCCTGTTCCGAATTTCCATGACAGGAAGGGCGGGAGCAGTCAGACGATCGGAGCACCGACAGGAACTGCCCTTCTGGTTCTTCTGCTTGCCGGCGCGCTCCTTGCTCCGACCATCCGGACGTTTGCCTGGACGGATGAGGAATCGGTGGTTTATACCAATGAATCTACCGGCTATTCTGCCTTCATACGGGATGAAGAAGACCTTCTTACCGATGAGGAGGAGGCAGAGCTTGCAGAATATATGGCTCCGATGACCGATTACGGAAATGTGATGTTCCTTTCTGCCGATGGGGATTATGCAGATCCGGTTGATTATCTGGACTGGAATTACGGAGACTGGTTCTATGAGGACGGAACGATTTTCCTGATTGAGATGTCCAATCGTCAGCTCCGACTTGAGAATTCCGGAATCATTCAGGACACCATCACTCCCTCCTACAGCAATTCCATCATGGACAATGTATACCGGATGGCTTCCGAGGGGGATTACGCCGGCTGCGCAAAGGAGGTGTTCTACGAGTGCACGGTGCTGATGGACGGCGGCCGCATTGCACGTCCTATGAAATACATCTGCAACGCGCTTCTTGCGCTGATCTGTGCGCTGCTTGTGAATTATCTGGCGATCCGCGTCAGTTCGGGAAATCGCAGAGTGACGAAAAAAGAACTCGAGAGAGCCATCGCGGCCTCTATTGTTTATGGAGGCGTCCAGAAGAAGCGGATTGCCCATCGAAAGATTGAAAGCTCCTCCGGCGGAGGAAGTTTCGGCGGCGGAGGCGGAAGCTTCGGCGGTGGCGGCGGAGGAGGTGGCGGCGGCCACTCCGGAGGCGGTCACGGATTCTGATTCCGGCGGATGATTTTACAACGCAGATTCCTGTCTGTGGTTTCGCATTTATTTTGTATGCAGTATGATAAAACAGTGCCGGAAGATCCGGCACTGTTTTTGCAATTTACAGGTAATTGGCTGTTTCGTACGTACGAATGAATTGGTATTTACAAGAGCTGGAAAGCATGTTAGATTAAACTGTACCAATACAGATAGTACAGTTGAAGTACGGTTGGAGAGAGGTAATGCTTTTTATGAACAGAAACAGG
>HF986530.1:25454-39637 GCA_000431495.1 Firmicutes bacterium CAG:791
TCTATGGGGCTGTCCGGCTGCCGTAAGAACAACGACGAGGAGAATATGGTCATGGATGCGGGGCCTTCCGTTGAGACCGCAGTGCGTACCGACATTGAGAACGTGTACACGGCGAAGGGAAAGATCATCAGCGGACAGGAGAGTTCCATGAATGCAAAGGGCGCATCCGGTTCGGATGCCCTTATTATTGATCAGGTCTATGTCCAGGTGGGGGATCTTGTCAAGGCCGGTGATGTACTTTACACCCTCGATCTGACCGATACGCAGAAGGACCTTGCGATGAAGGAGCAGCAACAGGCGATTTCCGACCAGCAGAATGCCCTCACGCAGAGTGCAAACCAGCGTGCTCTTTCCGAAGCGCAGGCAGAATCCGGGGATCAGTACACGTCTGGCACGAACAGCCTGCTCCGAAGCGCGGAGGATACCAACAAGGCGATCGAACAGCAGGTGCAGGATCAGCAGAAGCTTCAGGAGTATAAGGACGAAGAGACCCGGACGAAGGCAACCTATGATCTGCTTCAGTCCCAGGTGGATTCCCTGCAGGCGGATGCAGACGAGAAGGATGCGAAGCTTCAGGAACTGACAAGGCGATATGACTATCTGACCTTAAAAAGCGGAACTTCTGCATCGTCATCCCCCAATGCAGGTACCGGCAGCACAGGAGGAGCAGCTACCGGTACGACAGGGAATTCCGGTTCCGAATCCGGTCTGACTGAGCAGGAAAAGGAAGAGCTGAAACAGCTGGAATTCCAAAAGCAGGAAGCCGGATGGGCTGTTACGGATGCCAAGACTGCGCTCACAAAGGCGCAGACGGCACTCTCGGAAGCCAAGGCTGCCTATGAAACCGCCAAGGGAAACCGCGAAACCTATGAGAATACGGTGAAATCGGACCAGACTGCCACGACCTCAGGCGTCCGCGCCCTGGAGGATCAGGGAATGGCAGTCAATAAGGGAAACCGCTCGGTTCTTTCTGCAGAACAGGCAGCGCGCAATGCGATTGCTTCCCAGAATCTGTCCCATCAGTCGGATCTTCTGACCAGTGAATCGGAAATTGCCAAGCTGAAGGAAAAGTTGGAAAACGGACAGGTCATTGCAACCATGGATGGTACGGTGACTGCCGTCAATGTGGTCGCAGGACAGGCGTACAGCGGAACGGATGGCGTTGTGCTGGACAATCTCTCGAAGATGAAGGTCAGTGCGGATATTGATGAGGCCCACATCGCAGATCTTCATGTCGGGACACGAGTGCGGGTAAAGACAGACTCAACCGGAGCCGCGGAGCTGGAGGGCACGGTGACCTTTACTTCGCCGACACCGACCAAGGAGACAGCCAATACAGGAAGCGGAACAGGCAGTTCCTCGTCATCCGGCAACAACCAGAATACGAAGACAAGAGCAACCTATAAGGTAGAAGTTACGCTGGATGAGCCGAACGACCGGCTCCGCATCGGGATGACCGCCAGCATTGATTTTGTTGTGGCGAGTGCGAAGAATGTCATTGCGGTACCGACCTCCTGCCTTATTGATGACGGAAACGGAAATTATTTTGTCAATGTCGTTCAGGGGGATTCTTCCGGAGCCTCCTCCGGAACAACCGGTGATGGAATGACGGACGGATCTGCCGAGGATATGCAGGATGGCATGACCGATGCTTCCGGAGACGCTTCTATGGGAACGGCTACCGAGGTGATGGTTACCACCGGTGTCGCCGATGATTATTATACCGAAATCACCTCCGGGAACATTCAGGAGGGAGAACAGATTCAGAGCAGCATGCCGCAGGATTCCGGAGATTATTCCGACATGATGAGCGGGATTTATGACACGCAGTAGTTGGTGAAGATGAGCCTTTTTCATAAACAGAACGAACAGAAGAAAACAGAATATCTGGATGATCCGGATGAGGGGCCGATCATTCATCTGGAGAACATTGTCAAAAAGTTCTATATCGGAACAGAAAATGAGCTCGAAGTGCTGCATGGCATCAGCCTGGATGTTTTTTCCGGAGAATTCAGTGCCATTGTCGGAGAATCCGGTTCCGGAAAGAGTACGCTGATGAATATCATAGGCCTTCTGGATCGTCCCACCTCCGGCACCTACGATATCATGGGAAAAAATGTGGCAAGATTAAAGGATGAAGCTTTGTCCGGTATCCGGAACCGCCAGATCGGCTTTGTTTTCCAGACCTACAATCTGATCCCGCGTACTACGGCATTGAAAAACGTGGAGATGCCGATGATGTATGCCAGAGTGCCGCAGGAGGAGCGTACGCGCCGCGCAAAGGAGCTGTTGATAAAGGTCGGCATGGGAGACCGCATGACGCATCGGCCGGACGAGCTTTCCGGCGGACAGAAGCAGCGTGTTGCCATTGCCAGGGCCATGGCCAATAATCCTGCTGTCATTCTTGCCGATGAGCCGACAGGAGCACTGGATTCCGAAACCGGAAGGCAGGTCATGGACCTGTTTCATAAGCTTCATGAGGAAGAAGGAAAGACCATTCTTCTGATTACACATTCCAAGCCGCTTTCGGAAGAGTGCGGCAGAATCCTGACGCTGATGGACGGAAGGATTGTCGAGGAACGCCGCGGCAGCAAGGCCCGCAGCTAAAGGAGATCAGCAGTATGCTTGGAGAAAATATCAAACTGGCTTTTGCCTCCATAGCGGCGAACAAGCTTCGTTCCTTTCTGACCATGCTGGGCATTATCATCGGAATCGCTGCAGTCATTGCCATCATGACCGTCGGAAACTCGCAGACCGAGCAGGTGCGGGAGCAGTATGCCTCCTTCGGAACCAACAATGTGGATGTATACATGTGGCTTGCCGATGAAATCAACATGGATGACCTGAACGACTCCGAAAACGGAGATAACAGCAAATACATTCCGAATTTTACAGAAGACATGATGAATAACATGCTTCTGACCTATGGGGACCGGATTGATGCTGTTTCCGTCACAAGCTGGATGAGCGGAGGCGGGAAGGCAGTCCGGACCGGGACTCCGGACTCTGAGGAGAAATATGCCAATGTCAGCCTTCAGGGAGTGAATCCGGGATATTTTACCGTGAATGATGCGGAGGCACCGATTCAGGCAGGGCGGATTTTTCAGAAAAACGAGCTTGGAAGCGATTCCTGTGTCTGCATCGTGTCGGATAAGCTGGTGAACAACCTGTTTGACGGAGATGTCAATAAAGCTCTTGGACAGAAGATTACGTTTCCGGTATCCATGGATGAGGACGGAAATGAGACAACGGCCGATTACACCATCATCGGCGTCTATACGATGAACATGAGCTATTACGGCTTTGACGGCGGAGTGAATTCGGAAAAGGATATTAACACCACGGTATACATTCCTTATCTGAATTCTCTGAGCTATGCCAAGGGGGCAGGGAGCCGTGCTCTGAATAATTTTACGCTGAAGGTGAAGACCGGCGAGGATGTCATTTCTTTTTCTGATGAATTGCAGTCCTACCTTACGGGACTTCTGGGGGAAAATTCCAATTTTCAGGTGCATGTTTCCAACAACAAGCAGTGGATTGAGGAAGCGGATGCCAGCATGAAGCAGCAGGTGATGACCATCACGCTGATCGGCGCCATTGCGCTTTTGGTCGGCGGCATCGGCGTGATGAATATTATGACGGTCTCGATCACGGAGAGAACACGGGAAATCGGAACGAGGAAGGCACTTGGCGCTCCGAACCGGGATATCCGCATGCAGTTCATCACCGAGGCGGTCATCATCTGCATCATCGGCGGACTGATCGGCATTGCAGTCGGAATCGGGATCGGAGCGATCGCATGCAAGGCCGTGCAGCACATTCCGATGGTCATGAGCTGGAAGAGTGTTCTCGGCTCCTTTGGAGTGTCCCTTGCAATCGGTGTGTTCTTCGGATATTATCCCGCGAACAAGGCCGCGAAAATGGATCCGATCGAAGCCCTGCGCTATGAATAAGGTGGAATGAAAAACCTTCAGGACCTGCAGGTTTTTGCCGTTTATTTGGAAAACTGCTTGACAGGAGACGAATCAGCCTGTAGGATATACGAGTATGCCGCATGGTGAGGCAGTATGTGATGCCCTGTAGGTACTGCGGGGACATACAAGAAGTGAACAGTTGACTGTTCCGCCGTAATCAGCGAGTCTTAGAAGAAGGAGGTACCGAAATGTACGCAATTATCGCAACTGGTGGAAAGCAGTATAAGGTTTCTGAGGGCGATGTCCTTGATGTTGAGAAGCTGAATGCTGCAGTAGGTGACAAGGTTACATTTGACCAGGTTCTGGCAATCAGCGGAGATTCTCTCAAGGTTGCAGGTGATGTAGCAGGCGCTAAGGTTGAGGCAACTGTTATGGATCAGGGACGCGGCAAGAAGGTTGTTGTTTATCACTTCAAGCCGAAGACCGGTTATCACAAGAAGAATGGTCACAGACAGGCTTACACGCGTGTCAAGATCGACAGCATTGTTGGCTGAGAGATTGGTTGACTTACCGGTGAGAGACACATGACGAAGGTTCAGATTTTCCGGACGTCGGACGGACATACCCGTTCGTTTTCCTGCACAGGTCATACCGATTACTGCCTTGATGGAGCAGATATCGTCTGTGCCGGGACATCCGCGATCGTGATCAACACTGTGAACTGCCTGGAGGATCTGCTTCATGAAGACATCGAAGTGGATTATGACGCAGTGAACGGCGGCGATCTGATCTGCAATTTCCGATCAGACCCGGGCGAGAAAGCCGAGTTTCTGATCGACTGTATGATTCACGGATTGGAATGGATTATCCTTCAATACGGAAAGAAATATCTGAATTACAGAATTGAGGAGGTATCACAATGTTAAACTTAAGCCTTCAGTTCTTCGCACATCATAAAGGAATGGGCTCGACCAAGAACGGTCGTGATTCCAACTCCAAGAGACTTGGTGCCAAGAGAGCAGACGGACAGTTTGTTAAGGCCGGAAACATCCTCTACAGACAGCGCGGGACCAGAATTCATCCCGGTCTGAACGTAGGAATCGGCGGAGATGACACTCTGTACGCTCTGAAAGATGGAATCTTAAGATACGAGAGAGTGGGCAAGGACGGCAAGAGAGCGTCTGTTCACCCTGTTGAAGCAAACGAGCAGTAATCTGTTTCGATGCGACGGACTCCGGACAGGCATAACGTCTGTCCGGAGTTTTTGTATCTTTTCAGGCATAGAAAGAGGTTGGTATGTTTGTAGATAAAGCGACCATTACGATCATAAGCGGAAAAGGCGGGGACGGTCATGTTTCCTTCCGGCGCGAGAAATTTGTTCCCGCAGGCGGTCCTGACGGCGGCGACGGCGGCAACGGAGGCAGCGTTATTTTTCGTGTGGATCTGGGAATGAATACTCTTGGGGAGTATCGTTTCCGCGGGAAATATGCGGCGGAGAATGGCGAAGACGGCAAGAAGAAGAAGATGGCCGGAAAGAACGGCGAAGACCTTGTCCTGAAGGTACCGGAAGGAACGGTCATCAAAGACGCGGAAACCGGCAAAGTGATCATCGACATGAGCGGTGACACGAAGGAATATACGATTTTAAAGGGCGGACGCGGCGGCAATGGAAACCAGCATTTTGCGACGTCTACCATGCAGGCACCGAAATATGCGCAGCCTGGACAGCCCTCCCGTTCGCTTCTTGTAACACTCGAACTGAAGGTCATTGCGGATGTCGGACTGGTCGGATTCCCGAATGTCGGGAAATCTACATTGCTGTCCATGGTCAGCAATGCGAAGCCAAAAATTGCCAATTATCATTTTACCACTTTGTCTCCGATTCTTGGCGTTGTGGATCTGGAGGGCGCAGACGGCTTTGTGATGGCGGATATCCCGGGACTGATTGAAGGGGCTGCGGACGGCGCAGGCCTCGGCCATGAATTCCTGGCGCACATTGAACGCTGCAAGCTCCTGATTCATGTGGTGGATGCTTCCGGCTCCGAGGGTCGTGATCCGCTTGAGGATCTGGCAGCCATCAATCACGAGCTGGATCGTTATAACATTGACCTGACGAAAAAGGAACAGGTGATTGCAGCCAACAAGGTGGATCTGATTGATCCGGAGCACGCAGAGGAGACGGATCCTGAGAACCCCGTTCATCGAATCCGGGCGGAATATGAGCCGAAAGGAATCCGGGTATTTCCGATCTCTGCGGCAACCAATCAGGGAATCCGGGAACTGTTGTATTTTGTAAGCGGTGAGCTCTCCAAAATGCCGAAGGAAACGCGCGTATATGAGCAGGAATATAATCCGGATCAGGATCTTCTGAAGGCGGAGGAGCCGTACGATGTCTGGTATGATGATAAGGAAAAGCTCTACCGCGTAGAAGGACCCCGCATCGAACGTATGCTTGGCTATACAAATCTGGAGACCGAGAAGGGCTTTGCATTTTTCCAGAAGTTCCTGCAGGAAAACGGGATCAATGCCCGACTGAAGGAAATGGGAGTTCAGGAGGGCGATACGGTACGCCTGTATGGACACTCCTTTGAATGGTATGATTGAGATGCCGCCGTCAGTCTGCGGCAGGAAGGGTAGTTATGTTAAACAGTAAGCAGAGAGCATATCTGATGAGCCTTGGCAGCGAGGAAGCTCCGGTCCTCCAGATCGGAAAGGGCGGCGTCACACCGGAGACGGTTGTTTCTGCAGAAGAAGTGTTCAATCGGCGTGAGCTCTTCAAGGGCAGCATTCTGAAAACCTGTCCGGATCTTCCGGAGGTGGCGGCAGACAAGCTGGCAGCCAGAACACATGCCGAGCTGGTAAAGGTGATCGGCCGCAAATTTATTCTGCACCGTCCGTTTAAGGACGAGCCGAAGATCGTGCTGCCGAAATGAAAAGGGTTGGAATTCTCGGAGGGACGTTCGATCCGATTCATCTGGGACATCTGATTACGGCGGAGAATGCTTTTGATTTTGCCGGGCTTGACGAAATTCTTCTGATTCCGACCGGCTGCTCCTATTTCAAGGAAGACCAGAAGGTGACTCCTGCCGTGCAGCGCTATGAGATGACCTGTCTTGCAGCGGAAGATAATCCGCATTTCCGTGTTACGGATATGGAGACCAGACGTCCCGGCAACAGCTATACGGCCGTGACCCTGCGGGAGCTGAAGGCACTCAGACCGGAGGATTCGTTCTATTACATTGTTGGTGCGGACACTCTGGTCATGATGAGCATGTGGAAGGATCCGGGGGCTATTTTTGGTGCCTGTACGATTCTCGTGGAGACCAGACAGGACGAAGTCGGGAGCGAGGGCCTTGCGGAGGAGGCAGAGAAGCTGCGCAGAACCTATGGAGCAGATATTGTATTCCTGCCTTCCCGCCAGATTGATCTTTCATCGACGGAGATACGGGAAAGAGTCCGAACCGGCAAATCCATCCGGTATCTGGTTCCGGACCGCGTAGAGCAGTATATTCGAAGAGAAGGACTGTATCTGTCGTAGCACATTCGATGAATCCGGGCTTTGAAGGAAGAAAGAAGATAAGATGTCAAAAAGCGGAGACGATCGTCTGGAGATGATCCGGACGGTTCAAAAGGAGTTAAAATACGCGCGCTTTATCCATACCATGGGAGTTGCATTTACGGCGGCCTCGCTGGCCGAACGATATGACTGCGATATGCGCAAGGCGGAAACGGCCGGTATTCTCCATGACTGTGCGAAATACATGGATGTCGATAAAATGGAGAACCTTTGCCGCAAAAATGGCCTGGAGATTTCTCCTCTGGAAGAAGGGAATGCAGCACTCCTTCATTCCAAGGCGGGATGCATTCTTGCCAGAAAAAAGTATGGTGTCCATGATCCCGAAGTTCTGGAAGCAATCCGTTGTCATACCACCGGAAAGCCGGACATGACGACGCTGGAGAAGATCGTTTTCATTGCGGACTACATAGAACCGGGACGTGATCAGGCGCCGCATCTGGATGAGATCCGGAAGGCAGCCTTTGAGGATCTGGATCTGGCGCTTTGCATGATCCTGAAGGACACACTGTCATTTCTGAAAGAGAATGAAAGAGAGATTGATTCTCTGACGCAGAAGACATACGATTATTACGAAGAGAAGATCCGGACACTGGAATAACAGGACTTCGGATTACACTACCGTAAAGGAGGACCCTACATGGAACAGAAGAAGGTATCGGCGGAAATGGCGAAGCTGGCGCTGGAGGCGCTGGAGGATAAGAAGGCAGAGGATATCCGGATCATTGATATCAGTACCGTCTCTGTCCTTGCAGACTATTTCATCATTGCAAACGGAACCAACCGGAGCCAGATTCAGGCTCTTGCGGACAATGTTCAGGAGAAGCTCGGCAAGGCCGGACATATCTGCAAGCAGGTGGAAGGATATCAGACTGCGAACTGGGTGCTTCTGGATTTCGGCGACGTGATTGTACATATCTTTGATGCGAAGAATCGCCTGCTGTATGATCTGGAGCGCATCTGGCGTGATGGGAAGCAGATTGATCCTGCTGAGCTGGAGGGATAATCTCTGGCAGCCGGTCAGCACAGAAATAACGGAAAAACAACGGGCGGAGCAGGAAGAAATTCCCTGCTCCGCCCGTTTTATAAGGGTGCAGATTTATTTCATTACCCTGTAGACGCCGAATACCTTTCCGAGGATCTGACAATCCTCCACAATGATCGGCTCCATTTCATCATTCTCCGGCTGAAGACGAATGTGACCGTCCTCCTTGTAAAAACGCTTGACCGTTGCGGAATCATCGATGAGAGCAACAATGATTTCTCCGTTTTCCGCATTCCGGCAGCTGTTAACAAAAATGTAATCGCCGTCCATAATGCCTGCATTGATCATCGAAGTACCGTGTACCTTCAGGACAAAAGATTCGCCGCGCGGTACGTACTCTGCCGGTACAGGAAAATAGCTCTCAATGTTCTGTTCGGCGAGGATCGGCTCTCCTGCGGCAACGCGGCCGACAACGGGAAGAGAGGCTGTCTCGGTGCGCAGCATCTGGAAATTATCGTCACAAATCTCAATGGCACGCGGCTTCGTAGGATCTCTTCGAATGTACCCGCGCTTCTCGAGAGTGGCCAGATGCGAATGTACCGAAGAGGTGGACTTCAGATGAACTGCTTCACAAATCTCACGAACCGCCGGCGGATAGCCCTTCTCCATAATCTGATCTTTGATGTATTCCAGAATCTGTGCCTGCTTATCGGAAATGGGTCCCTTGGCCATAACGTATCCTCTCTTTCTTTTTCTTTCATTATAAAATTGATCCCCGGAAATGGCAAACATTTTTCGAAAATATGTTCGTATCCCATGTTGACAGGCGAATGTGTGTTCGGTATAATTGCAAACATAAGGAGCGAACAAATGTTCCTTGACAGTGGTACCGGTTCTGACAGCAAATGACCGGTGTGTTCGATAGCGGTTTGTTACGGAGGGGATGCCATGCAAACGGCAAGGATACAAATGCAGAGAACATCAGATTATGGCCTGTCTTCCTATCGCGAACGTTCGGCGAGGTCCCGGGCGCGGAGAAGGCACAGGATTCGAATCACATATGGAATCATCGGAATCTGTACGGCGGCATTGATCCTTCTGGTCAGCCTTCTTATTTTCGGATTGACATCGAGAGCAGAGACACAGGGCAATCAGATGCACAAGTATTATACGAGCATCCTGGTGATCGGCGATCAGACGCTGGAGGACATTGCCGGACAATATGCGGATCCGGATTATTACAGGAATGCAGCTGCTTATTATCGGGAGATATGTGAGATCAATCATCTCCCGGTGAAGGAAGGAGGAATTCCGCATGTAGCTCCCGGCAACTATATTATTGTTCCGTACTTTTCACCGGATTTTCTGTAAGAACTTTGTTTTTACATCGGGTACTTCCTTCTGTTTTCCCAATGCCCAGATAGGAGATACTATATAAATTCATACCAGGAAAGCCCCGGAGTGCCTTGTACTCCGGGGTTTTCCCGTTTTCTTTTCTCGTTCCCGGTAAAACCATGACATGGATTTCTGACAAAATCATGAAACAGGAGTAGAATAGTATCTGGAAGTCATACAAAATGACAATTCAGGAGGAAGATCCATGGCTACACTGGAAGAAAGAAAAGAGCTTGCGGCGAAGAAGCTGGAGCAGTACGGGCAGACTCATGTACTGAAATATTACGACACGCTGACAGAGGAAGAGAAGGACAAGCTGCTGACGCAGATCGAACAGACAGATCTGTCGGTTACGAAATATGTCCATCACAGAGAAGAGCTGCCCGGGCGAGGTGAGATTACTCCGTTAAAGGCATTGGAAATTTCGGAGATACAGAAGAGAGAAAAGGAATATCACGCTATCGGACTGGAGCAGATTCGTGCAGGAAAGGTGGCTGCGGTTCTGCTTGCCGGCGGAATGGGAACAAGACTGGGGTCTGACAATCCGAAATGCATGTATGACATCGGTCTTACGCATCCTGTTTATATCATGCAGAGACTTGTTGAGAACATGATGGATGTTGTCCATGAGGCAGGAAGATTTTTCCCGTTTTTCATTATGACAAGCGATAAAAACCATGACGCAACGGTTTCCTTCATGAAGGAACATTCGTATTTCGGATACGATCCGGAGATGGTATTTTTCTTCCGTCAGGACATGGCACCGGCTACCGATTATGAGGGAAAGATCTATATGGAAAACCGGTTCCGTATGGCGTCCTCTCCGAACGGAAACGGCGGCTGGTTCAGTTCTATGAACAAAGCAGGTCTCCTGGATAAACTGCATGAGCTCGGTGTAGAGTGGCTGAACTGCTTCGCGGTAGACAATGTTCTGCAGCGAATTGCAGATCCCTCCTTTATCGGTGCAACCATCGCAGAGAATTGTGTAAGCGGCGCCAAGGTTGTACGGAAGGCTGCTCCGGATGAGAAGGTCGGAGCGATGTGCCTGGAGGATGGAAAACCTTCTATTGTGGAATATTATGAGATGACGCCGGAGCTTCTGGGCGCAAGAGATGACAACGGAAATCCTTCGTATAATTTCGGAGTGATTCTGAATTATCTCTTCCGTGAGGACAAGCTGGAAGAAATCATGAATCACAAGCTGATGCTCCATATTGTTGAGAAGAAAATTCCTTATATGGATGCAGAAGGAAGCTTTGTGAAGCCGGAATCTCCGAACGGATATAAATTCGAAGAGCTGATTCTTGATATGGTACATGAGATGGAGTCCTGCCTTCCCTATGAAGTGGAGCGTTCCCATGAATTTGCGCCGATCAAGAACAAAACAGGCGTCGATTCTGTGGAGTCTGCAAGAAAGCTTTGCGCGGAAAATGGAATTAATCTATAGAAGAAGTGGCATTTTTTCAAAAGAATCAGCGAAAAGGATGACAAATCCTGACCGTTATTGTATAGTGCTATCAGAATTTCAATTATTTCTTAAGTAAGGGAGAGTGTTATTATGCCGAGAGGACGTAAGAAGAAACCGGAATCCGTAGAAGAGCAGATGCAGCTGGTACAGGCTGAGATTGAGGAGCTTTCTGCGAAATTAAAAGCGAAAAAGAAAGAAATGGCTGTTCTGGAAAAGGCGAAAAAAGCGGAAGAACAGCAGAAGCTTCTGGATGCAGTTGCAGCATCCGGTAAAAGCGTGGATGAAATCATCGGAATGCTTCAGTAATTAAGATATGTTGCATGCGCATGGGCCGAGAACAGCAGTGTTCTTGGCTTTTTGCATACCTGAAGGTGTCTGACGGAGTCAGCATCGGAGGAGGGAGATCGAATCATGGAGAAAATGAAAGCGTTTCTGAAACGAAAGGATATTGAAATATCTCTTCGCAGATACGGAATTGATGCATTGGGAGCGATGGCGCAGGGGCTGTTCTGCTCTCTTTTGATCGGAACCATCATCAATACCATCGGAACACAGTTTCACATTCCGTTTCTGACGATGGCAGTGGCCACCGTCAATGATACACAGTATACGGTGGGGTCCCTTGCATCCGCAATGAGCGGTCCTGCCATGGCGGTGGCCATCGGTTATGCGCTTCATTGTCCGCCGCTTGTTCTGTTTTCTCTGATTACGGTGGGATTTGCGTCAAATGCGCTCGGCGGTGCCGGCGGCCCGCTGGCGGTTCTTTTCGTTGCCATTGTGGCTTCGGAGATCGGAAAAGCGGTTTCCAAAGAGACGAAGATTGATATCCTTGTGACGCCGCTTGTCACCATTGCGGTTGGCGTCGGCCTTTCTGCCTGGTGGGCACCGGCCCTTGGAAAAGCGGCAATGAAGGCAGGCGCGCTGATTATGTGGGCAACGGAGCTGCAGCCGTTCCTGATGGGCGTTATGGTCTCTGTCTTTGTCGGTATTGCGCTTACTCTTCCGATTTCCTCTGCGGCAATCTGTGCAGCGCTTGGCCTCACAGGTCTTGCAGGCGGCGCAGCGGTAGCCGGGTGCAGTGCACAGATGATCGGCTTTGCCGTGATGTCTTTCCGGGAGAATAAGTGGGGAGGTCTGATTTCCCAGGGAATCGGAACATCCATGCTTCAAATGGGAAATATTGTAAAAAATCCGCGGATCTGGATCGCGCCGATTGTGACCTCTGCGATCACGGGGCCGCTGGCAACCTGCCTGTTCCATCTTCAGATGAACGGAGCGGCTGTTTCCTCCGGTATGGGAACCTGCGGCCTGGTTGGCCAGATCGGGGTATATACCGGATGGATCAATGACATTGCGGAGGGAACCAAAGGCACTGTGACCGCGTGGGACTGGGCAGGGCTGATTCTGATTTCCTTTGTTCTTCCTGCGGTTCTTTGCCCTCTCATCAACAGCTTCCTGAAAAAGCTTGGCTGGGTGAAGGACGGAGATATGAAGCTGAACAACTGAGGAACATCAGTTATCTTCCCGGAGCTTTACAATATTGGCGGCGCGTCGTCTGCGGTCTTCCTCAATGGCTGCATAGTGCTTTCTGGTTGTGTTGACGTCCTTGTGGCCAAGGACATCTGCAACCAGATAAATATCGCCGGTTTCCCGGTACAGACTGGTTCCGTAAGTGCTGCGAAGCTTATGCGGCGTGATCTTCTTCAACGTAGTGATACGGGATGCGTATTTTTTGACAAGCTTCTCGACTGCACGCACCGTGATGCGCCGATTCTGAAGAGAGAGAAACAGTGCGTTTTCGGAGCCCTCCTGCGGAATGATCTGCATTCGGGCCTCCAGATAACGGCGCAGTGCCTGCTCCACCTCATCACCGAAGTATACAATGGCATCGTATCCTCCCTTACGGTGGACACGGATGCCATTTTCTTCAAAATTCACATCATCCAGATCCAATCCCACACATTCACTGACTCGAATTCCGGTTCCGAGAAGAAGGGTGAGAAGAGCAGTATCGCGTACGGCAGTTTTGTTATGAAAACGCTGCTCTGTCTTCGTCAGTCCTTCGCCGTCCTCGGCGAGATCCAGAAGTCTCGCAACCTCATTTGGCTCCAGGCGGATGATCGGCTTCTCGTGAAGCTTGGGCATCGGGATCAGGGCCGAAACATCCCGGCGGATCTGCTCAGATTGATAGAAATACTGATACATACTGCGAATGGCAGAAAGCTTGCGTGATTTCCCACGCTCATCGTTGGTATAAACCTTGCCGTTTTTGGTATAGTAAGTGGTCCAGTCAAGAAACTCTTCCAGATCCACCTTCTGAATCTGATCCAGTACCGAGACCGGAAAATCCGGGATTTTCATTTTGGCAAGCTCGCAGTTGTTTTCATGCATGTATTCGAAAAAGACGCGAAGATCGTAGGCATAGGCGAGTCTTGTCCTTGTGCCGGTATTCTCCGAGATTCCGCGGAAAAACTGGCGGCAGAAGGAGGGGAGCTCCTTCAGAATCTCCCTCATTTTCAGCGTATTCTTTTCATCCACTTCCTGAGAATAGGTCTCAGAAGCTCCGCCATGCTGCGATTTCTGCATGCTGTCAATATCCTTTCTGACTGCGAAAACTATCTTTCATCCTTTAATTTGGAGTAAGAGGTGATGTATGCGATTCGATCCGCCTTTGCATGCTCTGCGGAAAGCGGCGGTACATTTCCCTGAACCCGGGCGAGCATTGCCGCGCGGCAGCCCTTCTCGAGAACCATGGCGGCAGCCTCCACATCCTCTGCAGAAGCACCGGTGCAAACGGCTCCCTTGCCGCGGATTAAAACGGCATTTCTGTCCCTCAAAGCTTCCTGA
>HF986530.1:39704-46077 GCA_000431495.1 Firmicutes bacterium CAG:791
TCCGTTCCGGCAATCTGCGCCTGATCGTCGAGATACGGATAGAGCATCGGTACGGCAATCTTGCTTGCTGACATCGTGAACGGGGCCCTGGAAAGAGCGGTAAACGGAGCGCCGCCGTATCCGCCTTCTGAAATCTCATAATAGCGGGAAAGATCGCTGCCAAGAGAATCCTCCTCTGCGATTTCTTCGTCGGTCGGAAGGATAAGGCCGTAGGCAAGGCTCATCCGGATCAATGAACGATAGCGGGCACGGGAAAGATCCTCCAGGGCGTGCGCAATGGCAAACGCATTGTCATAATCGGTTCCAAGGCATTCTGCCCCGTGATTCGCCATGAGAAGAGCAGAAGAGAAGGGAGAGCTGGAGATTGCTTCGATTACATTCCGGCTGAGCTCCTGCGAACCATTGGGGCCATATCCTGCGGTAGGAACAACGGGACCCAGTAATGCTTCAAAGGAAGATGATTTGGGAACTTCAAGCACGGTATCACCCAGAATGCTGAGAGCGGATGCATAATTCTGGTGCGTGTGAATGACAAAATTCACCTCCGGCCGCAGCTTATAGGCATCCGCATGGATCCATTTCTCGCTGGAGGGCTTTACACTTCCTTCGTAGGAGCAATCCTCAATATTGGTAATCACGATCTGGTCGGGCGTCAGATCCTCATATGCGCGGCCGCTGGGGGTGATCACGAACTGTGTGTCACTGATTCTTGCGCTGATATTTCCCCAGGTCCTTGCAATCAATCCGGATTCCGACAATTCCAGTCCTGCCCGGATAACGAGCTCTCTGGCTTCCTGCAATTCATACGCCATACGATACCTCCTGTATGTTTCGACCTTTTTGGTGGCAGAACAATGTATCTTCTGATAGTCCTAATGAATGAAACGATATCAACAAGCATAGCACGCATTTCCGCCAAAATGAATCCCAAAAGCAGAAGTGACTGAAATGGTCATTGATATTGACTGAAACGATACTGCACAAGAATATTATCTCCAGCTATTGACCGATATGATCAATACTGACCAATTCGGTCATCGTAAAGAATAAGAGAAAAACGCACTTGTTTCAGCTGCGTTTTTTCGAAGTGAGACAGAAACGCAATTTTTGAAGAAAGATCCGCAGAAACCTGCATTGACTTTCAAATCGCTATTTTTCATAATATTTTTAATAGAATAATGCGCTCTGAGGATGCGCTTTTATGTAAGGAGGATACGTCATATGCTGTACATTGGTGTTGATCTTGGTACCTCTGCCGTGAAGCTTCTTCTGATGAAGGAGGACGGCACGATCGAGAATATTGTATCGAAGGAATATCCGCTCTTTTTCCCTCATCCCGGATGGTCCGAGCAGAAGCCCGAGGATTGGCTCTCTGCCGTGAAGGAAGGAATCAGGGAGCTGACTGCAAACTGTGACAGGACTCAGGTCGCAGGAATCGGTGCCGGCGGACAGATGCACGGACTGGTTGCACTGGATGCAGACGACAAGGTCCTCCGTCCCGCTATTTTGTGGAATGACGGCCGCAGCCAGGAAGAGACCGATTACCTTAACAATGAGATCGGAAAGGAGAAGCTGACGGAGTATACCGGAAACATTGCTTTTGCCGGCTTTACCGCACCGAAGATTCTCTGGATGAGAAATCATGAGCCGGAGCTGTTTGCAAGAATTGCCAAGGTGATGCTTCCGAAGGACTACATCAACTATATGCTGTCCGGCGTTAACTGCACGGATTATTCGGATGCTTCCGGAATGCTTCTTCTGGATGTGAAGAATAAGTGCTGGAGCAAGCCGATGCTTGAAATCTGTGGTATTACGGAAGAGATGATGCCGAAGCTCTACGAGTCCTATGAAGCAGTAGGTACCCTGAAGCCCGAGATTGCTGAGGAGCTTGGCCTTCCTGAAAGCGTCAAGGTTGTGGCAGGTGCCGGTGATAACGCAGCTGCTGCCATTGGTACGGCAACCGTAGGAAACGGAGCCTGCAACATTTCACTTGGAACCTCCGGTACAATTTTCATCTCCTCCGATACCTTTGGCGTAGACAGCGGAAATGCACTTCACGCATTTGCACACGCAGACGGCGGCTTCCATCTGATGGGCTGCATGCTTTCTGCAGCCTCCTGCAACAAGTGGTTTATGGATGAGATTCTCCGCACAAAGGATTATCCTGCAGAGCAGAAGGGAATCACGGATGATAAGCTTGGCTGCAATCATGTGTATTATCTGCCTTATCTGATGGGTGAGCGCGCTCCGCACAATGATCCTGCTGCACGCAGCTGCTTCATCGGCATGACAATGGACACCACGCGTGAGGACATGACGCAGGCTGTTCTGGAGGGCGTTGCCTTCGGAATCCGCGATTCTCTCGAGGCAGCAAAGAAGCTCGGAATTGAGATTCATTCGAGCATGATCTGCGGCGGCGGAGCAAAGAGCCCTCTTTGGAAGAAGATTTTTGCGAACGTTCTGAATCTTGAGCTTACGACTCCTGAGACGGAGCAGGGTCCCGGATACGGCGGAGCCATTCTTGCTGCAGTAGCCTGCGGCGAGTATCCGACGGTCAAGGATGCCGTTTCCCGCCTTGTCAAGACAACGGACAAGGTAGAGCCGGACGCAGAGATTGCTGCGAAGTATGAGCAGAAGTATCAGACCTACCGGAAGCTCTATCCTGCACTGAAGGGAATCTTCCCGGAGCTGTAAACGAAGCCGCTCATTGAAAAATCATTGAATATGGGAACAGGAATCCGTCGGGGAATTTTCCCCGGCGGTTTTTCATGGGCGCGTCCTTTTTATATGAAACTTTATATTTTCTTAACTAAGAGGCGGAAAAACGATATGATATACTTACAAGGATAGCTTTGTACCTGTGCCGATTCCGGAACCGGTGAAGTACAGGAGAAGATCATTCACAAATCTATAGATAAAGGAGCTTTTTGAATGAAATATAAGCCTGACCGCAAACAGATTACCTGGGGAATCACATGCTTCCTGACGCTGGTTGCCTGCGTTATTTTTATCTACCTGGTCTATAACGGGAGAAATTTCCTGCAGGCATTCAACACCATCATGGCAAGTCTTGCGCCGATTCTGTTTGGAATCATGATCGCTTTTATTCTGAATCCGGTCATGAAATTTGTGGAGAA
The DNA here is from genome assembly GCA_000431495.1 of Firmicutes bacterium CAG:791. Taxonomy (GTDB): domain Bacteria; phylum Bacillota; class Clostridia; order Lachnospirales; family Lachnospiraceae; genus CAG-791. Next base: position 42,842 of record HF986530.1, read on the forward strand.
GAAGATTCTGGCGCCGATTTACCGTCATTACGGAATTGATGTATGGAGCAAGGATCAGAAAAAGAAGAAGATGGAAATGCGGAAGATTTCCGTTGCCATCACCATTCTGTTCTTTGTTGCAATCCTTGCGGCGATGATGGCAATCGTGCTTCCGCAGCTTGTTCGAAGCATCCAGACGATTTTCGGAAACCTCACGGTCTATGAGAAGAATATGCTGGCGTTCTTCGATCAGCTGTCGAAAACCAATCCTCAGATCCGGGATCAGATTAACCTGGTGATCACGGAAGCGGAGAATGCGCTGGAGAGCTTTTACAACAACAACATCGCTGCGAATATGGAAGACATCATCCAGCAGGTAACCAGTCAGGTGTACTCCATCGGAAAAGGGGTTTTTAATTTCATCATCGGAATCATTGTTTCCCTCTATCTGCTGTATACAAAGGATACTCTCTGCGGGCAGGGGAAGAAGCTTGCCTATGCGATGTTTAATGAACGCTGGGCAAATGAGGTGGTAGGCATCTGCCGTTACATCAATCATACGTTTGTCGGTTTTATCACCGGTAAGATTCTGGACTCTTTTATCATTGGCGTTCTGTGCTTCATTGCGACCCAGTTCATGCTCCATACGCCGTTTCCGGTTTTGGTGTCCTTTATCGTTGGATTTACCAATATCATTCCGTTCTTCGGTCCGTTCATCGGCGCAGCGGTCGGCGGTATCATTGTATTCATGATCAATCCGCTGGATGCACTGTGGTTTGTCATCCTGTGCCTGATTCTTCAGACCTTTGACGGCTATGTTCTCGGGCCGAAGATCCTGGGAGATTCCACGGGGCTTTCGAATTTCTGGGTTATTTTTGCCATTATGCTGTTCGGCGGACTCTGGGGAGTTCCCGGATGGGTCATCGGTGTACCGCTGTTTGCGGTCATTTACTCCACAATCGCCCGTCTCGTCAACCACTCGCTTCGCCTGCACGGGAAGACGACGGATTCCGAGCACATGCAGGATGTGGCATACTATGAGGAAAACAACGAGCGGATGGTTGGTGATACGACAGCAACCGGATATAATGCAAACCGGAAGGAGACCAATTCGTGGGCCAGAGCACTTGGCATTGACCCCGAGGCCCGCGCTGCCAGAAAAAAAGAAAAAAGTGAGAAGAAAGAAGAGCGGCAATGAGATTTGTCATTCAGCGTGTACAGCACGCAAGTGTTACAGTAGATAACGAAACGGTCGGAAGCATTGGAAAAGGGTTTCTGGTTTTGATTGGCGTAGAGGATTCGGATACCAGAGAGCTGGCAGATCGTATGATTTCGAAGATGATCAATCTTCGGATTTTTGAGGACGCCGCAGGCAAAACAAACTGCAATCTGGCTTCCGTGAACGGATCGCTTCTTCTGGTATCGCAGTTTACGCTTTACGCAGACTGTCACCACGGAAACCGTCCGTCCTTTATCCGTGCCGGAAAGCCCGATTTTGCCAATGAGCTTTATGAATACATCATTGAAAAGTGTAAGGAATCGGTTCCAATCGTAGAGCACGGCATCTTCGGCGCGGACATGAAGGTAGACCTTCGGAATGACGGGCCATTTACCATCGTTCTGGATTCCGATGAAATTTTTCCAAACGGGTGAATGCAGAATGAAAACAATCGATGAAAAAAAGCTGGACGAGTGTCTGAAAAAGAAATTCGAGGAGTTAAAGGTTTCCGGTGTTTCTGTTGCAATCAGAGGGCCGGAAGGATACTCCTTTGAGAGGGGCTACGGCTACCGGGATCTGAAGCGCAGCATCACCCCCGACGGGAATACGATCTTTGGAATTGCATCGATGGGGAAATCGATGGCTGCACTCAGTGCAGCGATTCTTGCGGCGGAAGGAAAGCTGAACCTGGACGACCCGGTTTCCAAATATATTCCGGATTTTTCAGTACCTGGAAATCCGAAGGAAAGTGTTACCATCCGGCATCTTGCCATGCATACAGCCGGAATCCCGCCGATGGAACCGCTTGAGTGGTCGATCAGCATGAACACACCGGGACGTGAAACGGAATATGACAGAAAAATGAAGCAGTCCGCCCCGTGCAGGATGGATACGATAGAACAGATTATTGCGTATATTGCCAATTGTCCGTATCCGACGCTGGGGGAGTCCGGGCAGTACATGAGCTATTCCAATGAGGGATACGCGGTTTTATGTTATGTGGTGGATGCGGCAGCCGGAATTCCGCTTGAACAGTTTCTGGAGGAGCGAATTTTCAAACCGATCGGGATGACCAGAAGTGTTCTGGATCAGGATGCCTCAGAGGCAAGGAAAATTGCTTCGGATGGCAACATCACGGCATTGTTTGAGAAGGATGAGAATAACCCGGAAGAAATCGTCGGAGATGAAGCGTGGTCCGTACTGCCGCCGTTTCGCGCCTGTGCCTGTGTGAAGAGTACAGCACACGACATGGCCCGTTATTATCAGTGCCTGTCCAATCATGGCATGATTGACGGCAGGCAGGCGATTCCTGCAAAAGCGGTAGAATATCTGATCGGAGCCGGCTTTCCGGAGCTGACAAAGCCGACCTATTGTCTCGGACTCAATAAAAGAGTTGAAGATTCTCATGTATACTGTGAGCATTCCGGAGGCCTGCACGGCGTTTCCTCCGAGGGAGGCCTGCTGAAGGGTGAGAATTACGGCTTTGCCGTGCTTTGCAACGAAGGCGACGCGGATGTCACGGAACTGCTGTGGATCCTGTACAACGCGGTGCTGGGGTATCCGTTGGAGCGTGAACACACCTGGCTTTTCCCGACAGGAACTTGCTTTGAAGAACCTGAGATGCTTCTGGGTAATTATATCTGCCACGAAGGAATTCCGGTCATTGCCAGAGTTTATCTGCAGGATGGAAAGCTTATGACAGAAAAAGGCGGCGAAAACTATTCGCTGGTATTCTGCGGTGAGACATGGTTTAAGCTTCTGGACAAGGACGGAAAGGCTGCAGGCCGCATGCATTTCTGGGTAAAGGACGGGCACGCCTGGGGAGTCCAGGTCTACACTCGGATTTATCAGCGGATGAATTCGTAAAAGATGCATTTTGCGAACAGTTTGATTCCTGCTCTCTTACGTTGCCACCGTTTCCTGATGTCATGACATTTTAACCTCACACGGTACAAAGATTTTAGTACCGCGTGGGATATTTTTTTCCGTCTGCCGCAGTTGTTTCCAAAACGGAAACAACTGAATCCTCCATCAATTC
>HF986531.1:0-551 GCA_000431495.1 Firmicutes bacterium CAG:791
ATCTGGCTCTTTTGTGCCGCAGGGATTATTTCGCCCACCCGGATGCATCCCATCACTGGAAGGCCATCACTAAAAACATCTCTACCAGGCCATTCCGTCAAATTCATATTTTCCTTCATCGAATCAAAGAGAAAATCTTCTCTCTTTTGACATTTTTGCCATCATAATGGTGTTCTGTACACGCCTTTCGGGTGCATCAAAGAAGTTTTCATCCGGATAATCAAACACAAGGGTGCTGCCGTCCGAACAAACTCATCTGTGCAGTGATACTGGTTTTGTTATTCATATTTACAGCCTTCTTTCAATTGACTTTTCGGGATGGTTCTTGTCAGGATCAGAGTATAGGAAACCGTAACCGCAATCGGGGCAGCGAGATGGAGCAGGCTGCCGCCGAGATAAAAGATCGTGACCAGCAGGAAGCCGACCGCGATTGCAGAACGCAATAAACCACGATCCATACAATCGCAAAGGTCAGTTCGTTTTTCTCATATAGCTTTTTCATCTTGTATCTCTCTATACATGGTACGGCTGCGCAGGAAACTGATGACGGG
>HF986531.1:565-4024 GCA_000431495.1 Firmicutes bacterium CAG:791
AAACTGATGCCGGGTGTTCTCCTGAACCGTCAGTGTCACATTGCAGCCCGCTTGTTTTGCCACAGCATATAGCTGCTTTGCCATTGGAAGGCAGTCCTCATCCTCTGCGCCGCAGTAAATCCGAAGCTCGATATTCTTTTGGGAAATGGCACGAACCACATCTTCTGCCTGATCCTGCAAGATGGGAATCCAGGGACTTTGCAGGATCAACAGATCGCAGCGTGCAGGTGAACATGTGACCGCACGCAAGAGCATATCGCATCCGGCAGAAAAGCCGCCGCAGGCAATTTTGTGATAGCCTTGGTCTTGTACTTTTTCCATGGAATTTGCCACCGGCAAACAGGAAGTGCTGTCATAGCTCCAACGATAGGTTCCATAGCCGTCCGGTTCGGCACTCTGGACGGTTTCCAGCTGCCACAGGCCGCTTGTTCCCACAATCGGTTCCCAATCCGCCCGCGCAACGTCACCGTTTTGTGTGTTCCCATGAATGGCCAGAAACAGGTTGTCTGCCATTTTCTTCTTCCATGAAAAAATCGCCGTTGACTTGGAAACGGCAGCTGCATAGCGGTCGTCCGAGATTGCTTTCAGTGAAAGAAATGCCGCATCATTTTTAAGCGCCGCCAAGTCGTCATCCTCCAGCACTTCCGGGCGATACCACCAGCTGCGATCTTGAATCGCCTTTCGCAGCCACTCCAAAGCCGTCCCCGGCATATTGGCGCCGCCGGCCAGACAGGCAAGGAAGTAGAATGTTTGCGGCCCAAAGCTGTCTGGACTTTCTTCACAGGCATTCCGCAAAAACCGATATGCTTCCGGGTAGCCTTTTTCGGCGATGGACAAGGTGGTTTCCAAAATATCATTTTCTTTGTTTCTATTCATTTGCAGTCCCTCTTTTCTTGATTAATGTGATAAAAAGACGCAGTACAAACCGATTTTCTCGGTCTGCACTGCGTCTAAGCGTCTGGCATTTTGATTTCTTCAGTTTTTCCATCCTTGAAACGAATCACGCAGGTGTATTTGCACTTCGGGCAGAATAGAGGAAAATCCTCCAGCACCGTATGTGACCGTATCTGTGTCCTTGTTTTGCCACCGCATCTTGGGCAGCAAAGCCAACGCAATTTCAGGTTTTCATCCATTCGCGGCGCCTTACTTCGCTTGTCAGCCAATGTGCCGACAGTGCCTGCACATTCTGTCATGCCGTTTCCTCCTGCGCTGCCACTATTGCACCTCTGTATGCCCGTCCCAAATGGGAACGGATCGTATCTTCATCGTACTTCAGTGCATTATTGGCAATGATGCTTGCGTACCCATGAGCAAACAGAAACACCGTGATGAAAACCGTTTTCGTCTGCTCCATGCTGATGCCTAAAGCGCTTTGCATCGCCGTGAGAACAGGAAGAAGTTCCTCGGCATCGATCAGTTCAAGCAGGGTCTTTCCGCTGAAATAATCTGACTGAAAAAGAAAGCGGAATAAGTTGGGTTCTTCGATGGCAAAGCGGATATAATTCATTCCGATTCCAATGGCAGCGCCCTTTGGCGGTTTCTTCATGGTCATAAGGTATTCCGAATGATAAAGATCCGCCTTCGCATAGACGGTTTTTTTCAGTTCTTCCATTGTCGCAAAATGATACATGACGGGCTGTGTGGAGCAATGCAGCCTTTCCGATACCGTCCTTGCGTTGATGCTTTCCACGCCCGCTTCGCGGGCAATCGCAAAGGCCGCATCAACGATCATCTCTTTTGTGACTTTTGCTTTGGCAGGCATAGTCGCACCTCTGTATTCATAACTTGCGTTATATATAATGTGAATTATGCATCAGCAGGCAGAGTTTGTCAACCAGCTCTTACCAGTTAATACGCCCGGAGATTTTCATCGGCTTCCCGCCATAAATGGCATCCTTCGATCTATGCTTATAAATCATCTTGGGGTTGTCGGAGCAATGATCCAGCAGACGCATCACGGTATTTCCTCTCCACTCAACCCGAACCTTGAACTGTAAACATGGAACATGATCCGCAAGCCGGAAGACATTCTCCTCTGTGATGTGACTTTCCAGCGGATACAGAAGCTGAATCTCCTGTCCTTTCTCTGCGTTTCTGATCACGACATAGTTTCCTTCTGTTTTCGCCTGTACCTCTCCTTGCTCCGAGTATACGTGTAATTGCTCTTTGTCCCAGTATGCAGGAATGCGCACGCGTATTTCCTGCGTGTCTTGTTCGGGAATCACCGTAAACTTCCCCTCAAACGGCTCATAGCTGATCAGCTCCGCATACTCATTCTCAAAAGAATAATGGAAATTAACATCAAAGCCCCTGATGGTGGGACAAATCATTTTTTCTGCCACCAGATGGAAGCTGCGCATCGCATGTCCGGAGCAGCACAGCATCAAAGAAGCCGGAACAAAACGATGCTCCGAAAAATCCGTCCACAGGAACCCGCCTTCACTTTTATCCAGTACATCATCTCCATAATAGTCATATGGCAAAATATCCAAGGTATCCGGATATTCTCCAAAAACCCAGCGGAATTCCTCACCGGTAATTCTTCCCTCATGAGCCAGCTCACGTTTCCACTCGTTTTTTGTCAGAAACTGTGCCTCTGTCGTCTGATTTCTGACATAGCGGTCAATCTGCTCGTAATAAGAAGGATCCACCGTTTCCGCAAGATGAATGGCGCTGTATACCAGTTCCATATTGCTGCAGGCTGGTTCTGTACAAGGCGTTGAGCCATATCCTGTCACATACGAGGACAGCCGGTCATGTATTTGCTTCCCTCTTGCAAAAAGCGCAGCATCCTGCGTTAATCTTGCGGCTCGCATAGCACCGCTCAATACGGAAATTCCGGACCGATACAGCTGATCGCCTGCAACATCTCCGTTTTCATCAAAAAAGCCTGTCGATGCATCCACGCAGTAATATGCAAGCCCCACTCCCAGTATCCTTGCCTTTTCATCCCCGAACAGTTCATAGTATTCAAGCAGGGGATCTATGATCTCTCCCAGGGCAATCGGGCCCATGCCAATGCTGCGAACAAGCTCCGGAGCAAAGGTCCGCTGATTTCCTGTTTGATGTGACAGATCAAACAGGGTTGAAACCATTACAGGCACATTTCATAGGCTTTGTTCCACGGAGAAGAGCTGCTGTGGATCAGAAAATCCAGCGGTGATATCTGACGCAGAAACAATTCGCGCTGCTTTTTTTCTATCTCCGTTCCTTCCTGACTTCCGCAGAGATCACGAGCACATATTTCTCCATATATTGCATAGGGAATTACTTCACTCCAGTCCAGGCGATGATGCACAAAATGCGGTCTTTTCTCACCAAGCGTCACTCCCACATAAGGAACATAAAGAGGCTTCTGATGCAGTATTGCCGATCAGAGAATACAGGGATGATGATTCCTGCCGATTACAATTCACACCAGTTTACAATCTACACCACCACAAAGCGGCTGCCGGAGTG
>HF986532.1 GCA_000431495.1 Firmicutes bacterium CAG:791
CCGGTCGGGATTTTACAGTAAGTTGTGGGATTTACAATCTCATCCGAGGGCAGTTCCGAGGACGCTTACCCCTCGGCGATGCGGATTTCATCCCTGCCAACAAAAAATCTCTTCCAGGGATGATTCTCATAAATCTTGCAAAAGCCGGAGAAAACCGGAAAATTTTTTCGCTCCGGACAGCCGACATGACAGGTGCATTATTCCCTTTTCCGCGCTATAATGCTCCTCATGAAAAAAGAAGAGAATATGTTATCCAACTATACCTTTGTCCGTGGTATGCGGGACGGAATCCCGATCTGCCTCGGATATTTTGCTGTCTCCTTTGCACTCGGCATTGCAGGCCGCGGAGTCGGCATGAATGCAGTGCAGGCTTTTGTGATGTCGCTGACCATGGTGGCCTCGGCCGGCCAGTTTGCAGCCATCACTCTGATCGGCGCAGGAGCAGGAATTATCGAAATGATTACCACGACAATTGTCGTCAATCTCCGGTATCTCCTCATGAGCTGCTCTCTGACGCAGAAGCTCTCTCCGGAGATGAAGCTCCTTCACCGGCTTGCGCTTTCCTACTGCATGACCGATGAAATCTTCGGCCTGTCTATTTCTGTGGACGGCTTTCTTCGGCCTGTCTACACCTATGGAATTACCATAATCTCCGTTTCCGGCTGGTGCCTCGGAACCGTCCTTGGCGTTGTCGCAGGAAACATTCTCCCCGCTCTTGTCACCAACGCTCTCGGCGTTGCCATGTATGGAATGTTTCTTGCCATCATCATTCCGCCGGCAAAGAAAAATCATTTTCTGGGAGCTCTGGTCGCTGTCTCCATGGCAGCAAGCGGCCTGTTCTCCATTCTGCCGTACCTGAAGGCCATCTCTTCCGGCTTCCGCGTGATCATTCTGACCATTCTCATTGCCGGCATTGCCGCAGTGATCCATCCGATGGAGGAATCCGGTGATAATCCCGGCCAGACAGAAAGTATCCGCACCTCGGAAAATCCGGACATGAAAAAGGAGGAACGAAACAGATGAATACACCCATTTCTTCCTCCCGGATCTATCTGGCACTGATGGTCATGGCTCTGACGATCTATGCGGTACGCGTCCTTCCGTTTCTGTTCCTGCGAAAGCCGATTCAGAACCGTTTTGTCCGCTCGTTTCTGTTCTATGTTCCTTACGTCACGCTGGCCGTGATGACCTTTCCCGCAATTCTCACGGCAACAAGCCGGCCGCTTGCCGGGCTCCTTGCTCTTCTTGCAGGACTTGTCATGGCGTGGGTTCGCGGCGATCTCTTCACGGTCGCCATCACCTGCTGCGTGGTGGTCTTTGCGGCAGGGCTTTTCTGAATCGCTCTTTTCAGAAGTCTGATTTCCGGGCGCCGTCTTTTCAGAAGTCTGCTTCCCGGAAGCCTTCTTTTCAGAAGTCTGCCGGTGCCCTGTCACCTGTCCTGCAGTCTCTCTCTGAGGAACTGCGCAAACCGCGCCGCCGGCTCGCTGATCCCTGCGTTCTGCCGGCTCAAAATCCCGTACTGAATATTCCCGTCTCCGCATGCAAGCGGAATTCCCGGACGATGACCGTCCGGATACTGATAAAACGTCTCCGCACTGATGTTGGCCAGAAGATGCTTCTTCAGCATCATGTGCATGATGTGATCGCTGTTCGTAATCACCGCCACATCCGGCTTCTCCAGGATGTCTCCCGTCTCCTTGTCCTGCCACAGGTGCTCTCCGGAGAATTCGTCCTGTCCCATCTGGATATAACGCAGAGCATGAAGCTTCTCTGCCTTTTTCGCAGATTCCGGAAGAATGTCCCGCATCTGCTTCCCGGAATCCCGGCTGCTCTTCTGCATTCCCGACATATGCTCTGGCGACATATACAGCATTCCGCTTACGGTTCGCAGTGCTTCAAACTGCAGCTGATAACGGCGCAGGTCATAATCAAACTGCCCGTTGTCATCCGGAAAAACAAAAACAAAGCCAAGCTCCGCGGCTCCGTTCTTCACCCAGCGCATAACCTGCGAGGTGGAGTCCGTCAGAATCCGGAAATGCAGCTGCTCGTCCTGATGCATCTCGTAAAATTCCGCAAAATTATCGGCGAACCACGTTCCCGGGTTCGCCGCAAGATTGACGTAACGACTGCTCTTTTCCTCCGCTTCTCTCTCCAGAGATTCCGCAGAAGTCAAAAGCTCATTTGCGCGCAGATAAAAGGAGGCCCCCTTTTCCGTCAGAGAGATCCCTCTCCCTCCGCGAAGAAACAGCTCAAAGCCAAGCTGCCTCTCCAGCGCTGCCACCGATTTACTGATGGCAGACTGCGTTGTATACAGAACCTTCGAGGCCTCACTGAAGGACCCCATATCCGCACTGACAACAAAAAATTTTAACTGTCTTAAATCCAGCATAATGAAGAATCACCGTCAGGCGTCTTTCTTTAACAATACCGCACGGATCCTTCCCTTCGGATCTGCAATCAGAAGCCGCACCAGCCAGATCACAAGGCCAAGTGCCGCAACCGAAAGGCCAAGGAATGCGTCATTCAGCATATCTGCAGGGGCCGGTGCGAAATACTCTGCGCCAAGCTCTGCATACTCAAAGATAGCATCCACAAGCCACATAATGGAAGCCCCCCAGTACAAAAAGAGGAGAATTCCAAGCTTCATCGTGTCATCCTTCCGGGTATACCAGACAACGGTCGCGATGACAGCAGCAAAAACAGTAATCAGTAAGGTCATGCTCTGTTCCTCCTGCTCACATGGTCTGCATCGCGCTTGCTTCCTTCGCGCGCTTCACAATAGCATCCGCTGCCGCACACATCACTGCCCAGATTCCCGTAACAAGAACGGACATGGAGACGCCGACGGTTGCCATCTCATGGAACATCTCGGAAGCGTCCTGCGGATCCGACATTGCCGTAAGGAACGGGAACCACGGAGTGACCTCGCCGTGCCAGACATGCTCGAATGCCAGCAGAATCGCACCTCCCCAGAGCATATAGTTCAGCCAGTTCAGCTTTCTGCTGAGCGGGATCCGGAATTCATCCTTTTCTCTTTTCTTTCCTGCGTTCTGCTCCCTCTTCTCCACTGCCTTTTCGACAGCCTTTACCACTACAGTCTCACCTGTAGGTACCAGAAAACATGCCATATCTTTTCCTCCTCATAATATCCGGCACCGGCCTGAAAGCCGTTTTGCCTGTTTCTGTTCATTATAGAATATCCCGATATTCGGAAGAAGCTTGCGGCCGCCTTTCTCCCGAGCAAAAAAATCCGCAACCTATTCCTTCCTGGAATAGGTTGCGGATTTCTCATGTACAATTTCTGTTCAGGACAATCTGTGGATTCTCTGCGCAATCTCCTCATCCTGCGTCAGATCATAGACCATCCGGTAGCAGTCGAGTGCCTGCTGCCAAAGGCTCCGGCCTTCCGCCTCCTCGCCTGCCTTGACAAGAAGTGCCATCGTCACATCGCTTGCATGCAGCGGAATGTCCGCTTCCCGGAGCTTTTTCTGAAGCTCCGCCACCGAATCCTCCGCAAGCTTTCTTTTCAATGCCGTTTCCAGATAACGGATGTCATGCTCCGCCTGCTCCGACGGCGCAAACAGCAGACTGTAGCGATTGACACAGGCGGAGAGCTCCGGCTGATAGGACTCCAGATACCAGCAGCCAAGCCACCTGTAATATGCCGCAAGCTCCTGTCTCGTACAGACATAAGGATAGAGCTGTAATGTCTTTTCATGCAGCTCTTCCATGCGGCCCAGATGATAGCAGCAGCGAAGCATGGCAAGCCGGATCTCCGTGTCCGCAGGATCCAGCTCCAATGCCTTTTCATAATTCTGCAGGGCAGCGACATAGCCGCCCCGCTTCATTTCTTCTTCGGCCTTTTTCTTTCGTTCAAGGAGCCGATCCATCGGAGCAAGGGAATACTCCTTTGGATTCTCATAATATTCAAACAGATACAATTCTGCGATGTGATCAATGCATACTTCCATCAGGTCACTCCGGATAGGTCATGTGCTCTTTCGTAATGTCATACAGGGTATTGTTCAGATAGCGGGCCGCGAGCCATCTGGCCATCCCAAGGTTCTGATCCAGATAGTTTCCGCAGTCTCTTGCCGCAGCTCCCGGGATGTCCCCCTCAAAGTCACGGATGAATTCAAACATTCTTGTGATCAGAGGTGCCACGTCCTCCGACGTCAGATCACCCTCAAACAGAACATAGCAGCCCGTGCGGCATCCCATCGGTCCGAAATAAATCACACGGTCCTTCCACTCCGGATCATTCCGAAGAAAGGTTGCTCCAAGATGCTCAATGGTATGAAGCTCCGCTGTATTCATCACCGGCTCGCGGTTCGGCGCTGTCATCCGAAGGTCAAAGGTTGTGATCGTCACATCTCCGAAATGATCCTTCCGGGAGACATAAATCCCCGGCTCCAGCTTCAGGTGATTGACGGTAAAGCTTGCAATTTTCTCCATGATAAATACCTCGTAAATTTCTTTCTTCTGCGTCTACTTTCCCGCAGAGCCGGTGAACAGTTTCATTTTCACTTTTCCGTGATCAAACAAATTATAATAGGCGAGCTTCCGATAGTCATTCAAAAGCTCCTCCTGCGACGCTTCCTGCAGGTCATGCAGATCTCCATCCGCATCCAGATATCCGAGAATATTGATGGCAGGGTAAGACTCCCGCACATTCCGGACAAAATGGTCATAGGCACTCCCGGAAACTCCTGCATTTTCCAGAAGAAAGCTGCGAAGGAAGTTCGGCGAGATATACTCCGGAGCTTCCGGCGTTTCAGGAAGCTCGAAGTTCGCCCACATGATATAAGGAACCGTATATTTCTTCTCCCTTTCCTCAAGGGATGCGCCATCCTCGTACATGCCGGGTGCCATGGCCTTCAACACCTCCTCGTTCAGGCCGGGCTGATGATCTCCGAACATCAGAATGATCGTCTTGTGATCTGATTTTTCAAAATATTTCGTCAGTTCCTCAAACGCCCGATCCGTCTGGTACGCCAGGGAGAGATATTCTTCGAGCTGCGCATAATGAAGCTCTGCCTTCTTCGGCTCCACCGTCACATCCACTGCCGGCACATCCGTGTCGTAGCTGCCGTGATTCTGCATCGTGACGTTAAAAAGAAAAACAGGCCCCTTCTCCTTCTGCTTCTCGTAGATTTCCTCAAGGTTCCTGAAATCCGAGGAATCACTGATATAAGTCCGGATCCGTTCCGTATAGGTCAGATTGTCCTCCGACGAAATAAAATCATCGAAGCCAAGAAGCGGATACACCTTATATCTCTTATATCCGGATTCCAAATACGGATGAAAGGCGGTTGCGGAATATCCCCGATTCTTCAGGAGCCTGGCAAGAGACTGCTGCGTGCTGTTGATGTACTGCGTGTAGGGAACAGCGTCCGCGTTCAGAAACGAAACCGAATTTCCTGTCAGGAACTCATACTCGGTGTCTGCCGTAGTTCCTCCGTAAACAGAAGACAGCATCCAGCCTTTCTTGACATTCGGTCCCTCCAGAGAATGGATATACGGAAGTCCGTCCTGATTGGTTTCAAAGCCATAGACGGAAGGCAGATCTGCAAAGGCTTCGTTCATGACAACAATGACATCCACCGGTTCATCCTTGTCCGCCTCTTTCTTGTCCGTCTTCGGATTCTCCGTCCCTGTGTCTCCGGCATTCGTCTCCTCATACTCCTCCAGAATACGCTCTGCCTTTTCCGCAGAATACCCGGCGGGAACAGGCTTCTCCAGATGTCTCTTTGCAAAGGACAGATAGCTGAGAACATAGCCGTGATGCTTCGTTCCGATGTTCGTGTTCCAGAGATTGACAGCCGGAAGGTTGGAAAGGACGACCGCCGTCAGCGCTGCTCCCACGGCAAAACCGACAACGCGCTTCTTCCGATTCTTCTCCGGAAGCGCGCCTCGGTCCTCCTTCACAAGGGCAAGAATCAGAAGAGCTGCTGTCACATAAACAAGAAGGACATCCGGCGTAATGTCCAGCCGGTACTGCAGCATGACATTCTTCGCCGTACCAACCATGGTAAGATCCGACAATTCAAAGGCCTGCGCGCGGTATTCGAAGTAGTAGTGGTTGACCATCGCAAAGAAGCCCCACCAGATTGTACCGATGAGATACGCGAAATGCTCTCTCCTTCTTCCAAAGCACCCGTACAGGATCGCATAAGGAACCGCGTACACAAGGAGATTCAGAAGCGCCGACCACAGATTGTCCATGAGAAACATATCTCCGTACAGCAGCTCCGTCATGCCGAAGCAATACACGGAAAGGAGCAGAATCCGGAGCCCCGGAAGCTCACAGACTTTTCTTTTTCCCGAATCATTGTCCGAATAACCCGGCGAATCCTTCTGAGGTTTGTTCTGTGGCGCATACAGAAGCAGAAGGAAAAGTCCTTCCGCTGCCAGAAGTGCCGTGTGATACAGAGTCTGCACCCCCGTCCATTCCGCGGATGCATACTGCCAGAGAAATACAATTCCTGCAAAAGCCTGCAGAAGGCTGACGGCAGCTACCGTCTTCCGGGTCAGCTCCTTCGATGCTGCATGCTGCAGCGCCAGCTGCCTCGACATCAAATGCTTCTTCAGAAGCGAAAGGGCAACGCCCTCTGTAAGAAGGCAGACCATCAGAAGCAATGCCGCATTCTGAAGCTCTTCGGCCGCGATGTGCTCCCGGGGATTCACGGTAAATGACAAAAGATCGAACGAAACTCCCCGGATGGAGGTCGGCGTCACGGTAATGGAGGACGTCATATCCCAGGGGCCGGCATCCTCAAAGCCGATGTAATTGTTCCCGTCCTGCAGACGGACCGAACCCTGCTGCCAGCAATCATCCAGATAAATCCAGGTCCGGCACCCGCTTCTGCTGCAGTTGTCCGCTTCAAAGCCGATGCAACGGATTGGAACCGTATCATCAAAGTCAAAATGAATTCTTGGGTCCGCCGCTTCTGCCCGAAGTCTGGTTCCATCGCGCGACAGATTCCGGAGATTTGCATCCTCCGCTCCGTACAAGGTGGCAAGCGGGACCTCCACCTGCGGATACTGATGCAGCAGATAAGCAGCCTTTGCGGCAAAAATGATCAGAATCACCGCCGCTGTCAGTGCAGGTGCCAGCTTCCCCACCGGGATCCGCCTCCGCATTGCCCCTTCTTGCTCCCGTTCCGGCTTCTTTTCCGTTTTCTTCCCGGCTCTTCTTTCCGATTTTTCTTCCATGACGTCTCTTGTCCCCAGGCAGTTCTCTGCCTGTTCTCCCCGGCTGTCCGTTTATTTCGTGTAGGTCTTGTACAATGCGATATGATCGTAGATGCTGCGCCACTGATTATAGGTCAGCGCTGTGCAGGCAATGTACCCGGTTCCGCTGTTTCCTTCCTGGTAGCTTACCGCGCAGTTTCCGGATTCATTCACAAAGCCAGTTTTGCCGCACACAACCGTCCCGTTCGTATCATGATCTTCTATTCGCCGCAGGAACCAGTTGGAAATCTGAATTCCGTCCGGATTCGCCTTCGTTCCCTGCGTTGTCCAGGTATGCTGGGACAAAACCTTCCTGCACAGCTCATTGTCAATCGCGGCCCGCATGATCACACTCATGTCGTAAACCGTGCTGTAATGATCCTCATCGTACAAGCCTACGCAGTTGGTAAAATGCGTGGTGTCCGAAATGCCAAGCTCCTTCGCCTTCTGATTCATCAGCTCCGCAAAGGCCTCCTGTGAGCCGGAGGTGTATTCCGCAAGCGCCATCGCCGCATCCGCTCCGGAGGGAAGGATGGCGCCGTAGAGAAGATCCTCCACAGTTGCTTCATCATCTACGCCGTACCCCACAAAGCTCGAGCCGGAGCGGTAAGACTCATCGCAGATTTCCTGCGTGATCGTCACCTTATCCTTCAGATTCTCCTCCGGATTCTGCATCTGCTCCACCGCAACCAGAAGCGTCATCACCTTCGTCATCGACGCCGGCACAATGCGGTCAAATGCGTTCCGCTCCGCAAGAATCTCTCCGGTGTCTGTATTCACAAGGATGGCATACTGACTGTCCACATAGTCCGGAGCCTTTGCCGCCTCCTCCTTCTCGGTGTCCGTCATACTGCTTGTTCCGGCGGTCTCCGAATTCTCCGTCGAAGAATCCGTCTCCGAAGATGCCGTATCCTGCGACGTACCGGAGGACGAAGCCGCACTCTCGATATGCCGCTGCGCATCATAGATGGAGATGTCCGTAAGGCTCTTTCCGAGCTGCACGGTATTCTCCGTTTCATGGAACACGTAGGGAGCGCTTTCCTCGTTTCCACTCTCCGTTTCACCTGCTGCATCCATCGCGGTGCTGTCCGCAGTCTCTGCCTCCGCGGCTTCCGTATCCTCTGTCTGAACACTTGTCTGCAGCGAACCGGACGCATCCTCTGCCCCCTTCGTTCTTCCTGTCAGAAGAAGCACCAGAGCCACAACTCCCGCTGCACCGATTCCGATTGCTGCAGCCGCCATTTTCTTCTTCCTTCGAAGCTCCCGTTCTCTTTTCTTCCTCCGGATGTTCCTTCTTCTTCGCCGCTCCTGCTCCTGCTTCCTTCTTGCCGCACTGTCATCCTCCGGACTCCGCCTTCCCCCGGAAGGATACTCGTTCCAGTCTGAATTGTATTCGGTCATTCCCCATCCTGCTTTCCGATGTTATTTGTCTTAACAGACAATATGCAAATATTTTACCACGGTCGGTTGAAATCCAAAGTTCCAGTTTGAAG
>HF986533.1:0-20052 GCA_000431495.1 Firmicutes bacterium CAG:791
GAATGAGTGATGTAAGAAGAGTCTATGTAGAAAAGAAAAAGCCGTACGCCGTTTCGGCGAGGAAGCAGCTGGAAGAGATCCGTACCTTCCTTGGAATTGAGGGAATTGAGGACCTTCGTCTTTTGATTCGTTACGACGTGGAGAATATCCGCGACGATGTTTTTGAGACAGCGTGCCGCTGCGTGTTCTCGGAGCCGCCGGTCGATGATCTTTACCGGGAGAGCTTTGAGGTTCCGGAAGGGGCTCGTGTTTTTTCTGTGGAATCACTTCCCGGACAGTTTGATCAGAGAGCGGATTCTGCGGTTCAGTGCATCCAGCTTCTGAATCCGGATTCGCATGTCATCATCAAGACCGCGCAGACCTATGTGCTGACCGGTAATATTTCCGATGAAGAATTTAACAGAATCAAATCCGATCTCATCAATCCGGTGGATTCGAGAGAGACCGGAATGGACAAACCCGAGACGCTGGTGACCGATTATCCTATGGCACCGGATGTTCGGGTTTTTGACGGTTTTATTGAGATGAGCGAGTCTGACCTGAAGGAGCTGTATGCTTCTCTTGGTCTTGCCATGACCTTTGAGGACTTCAAGCTGATTCAGGACTATTTCAGCGGAAGATTTGACGGCACGGTTCACAGAGATCCGACGATGACGGAGATCCGTGTTCTGGACACCTACTGGTCGGATCATTGCCGCCATACGACCTTTGCAACCGAGCTGAAGAATGTGACCTTTGAGGACGGGTACTACCGTGTTCCTCTGGAGACATCCTTCCAGAGCTATCAGGATACCCGTGCGGAGATGTATGAGAATCGTCCGGACAAGTATCCCTGCCTGATGGATCTTGCGATCATCGGCGTGAAGAAGCTGAAGGCAGATGGGAAGCTGACCGATCAGGAGGAGTCGGATGAGAACAATGCCTGCTCGGTGGTCATTCCGGTTGAAGTGGATTACGGCGAGGGACCGGTTCATGAAGAATGGCTGATGTTCTTCAAGAACGAGACACACAATCACCCGACGGAAATTGAACCCTTCGGCGGCGCGGCAACCTGCCTCGGAGGTGCGATTCGCGACCCGCTGTCAGGACGAGGCTATGTCTATCAGGCAATGCGCGTGACCGGCGCGGCAGATCCGACGGTTCCGGTTTCGGAGACGCTGGAAGGAAAGCTCCCGCAGAAGAAGCTCTGCACCGGCGCAGCACAGGGATATTCCAGCTACGGAAATCAGATCGGTCTTGCGACCGGAAGCGTAACGGAAATTTATCACCCGAACTACGTGGCAAAGCGCATGGAGATCGGCGCGGTGATGGGCGCGGCAAGACGCTCGGATGTCATCCGCGAGAACAGTGATCCCGGAGATATTATCATTCTTCTGGGCGGCAGGACCGGACGTGACGGCTGCGGCGGAGCGACCGGCTCCTCCAAGAAGCACACCGAGAAGTCCCTGGAATCCTGCGGCGCAGAGGTGCAGAAGGGAAATGCTCCTACGGAAAGAAAGCTCCAGAGACTGTTCCGCAGACCCGAGGTTTCGCATCTGATCAAGAAGTGCAATGATTTCGGTGCGGGCGGTGTTTCCGTTGCCATCGGGGAGTTGGCGGATGGTCTGGATGTGAATCTGGATCTTGTACCCAAGAAGTACGAAGGCCTCGACGGAACGGAGCTTGCGATTTCCGAATCTCAGGAGAGAATGGCCGTTGTGGTTGCGCCGAAGGACAAAGAGGAATTCCTTCGTTATGCAGCCGAGGAAAACCTGGAGGCAACTCCGGTAGCGGTTGTGACGGAGAAGCCGAATCTGGTGCTGAACTGGAGAGGAAAGGCAATTGTGGACATTTCCCGTGCTTTCCTTGACACCAACGGAGCACATCAGGAAACCGATGTGATGGTGGAAGCTCCTTCGGAGAAAGACAACTATCTATACCAGATTGCATCGGAAAAGGCCGCTGCTGTTGTGGATGCCCTGGAGGATGGAGCTTCGGACGGACAGGCTTTTGCAACCGCCTTTGTTTCCGAGCTCGGCGATCTGAATGTCTGCTCTCAGAAGGGTCTCGTGGAGCGATTCGATTCCTCCATCGGAGCAGGCACGGTTACAATGCCCTATGGCGGGCAGTATCAGCTGACGCAGACGCAGTCGATGGTGGCGAAGCTTCCGGTGCTTGGAGGTAAGACGGATACGGTTACCATGATGAGCTATGGCTTTGATCCCTATCTGTCAAGCTGGAGCCCGTACCACGGTGCCATCTATGCGGTGACGGAGTCGATTGCAAAGATCATCGCAAGCGGCGGATCGTTTGAGAAGCTGCATTTTACTTTTCAGGAATTCTTCCGGCGCATGAGCATGGATCCGAAGCGCTGGAGCCAGCCGTTTGCGGCACTTCTCGGTGCCTATGATGCACAGATCGGATACGGCATTGCCTCCATCGGCGGTAAGGACTCGATGTCCGGAACCTATGAAGATAAGGGACACGACATTGATGTTCCTCCGACACTGGTTTCCTTTGCAGTGGACGTGGCAGATGTCAATGAAGTTGTGACACCGGAGCTGAAGACACCGGGAGACCTCCTGGTTCGCTTCCCGATTGAGAAGGATGAGTATGACATTCCGATTTATGACCGCGTGATTGAGCTGTATGAGAAGATCACAGGACTTCTCCGCTCCGGCGTTGCAGTGGCAGGCTATGCACTCGACTGCTACGGTGTTGCTGCAGCCGCGGCAAGAATGGCCTTCGGCAACCATCTCGGCGTGAAGTTTAATGATGAGCTGCCGGTACGCTCCTTCTATGACAATGGAATGGGCGACATTCTGCTGGAGATTCGTGCAGAGGATGCGGAGACACTTGAGGATCTGGACGATGTGGACTACGAGATCGTAGGTACGGTAACCGACGGAAAGGTCGGCTTTGAGTATGGCGGCGTAAGCGTCGGCCTTGAGGATGCCCTGAAAGCCTGGAAGGCTCCGCTTGAGAGTGTATTCCCGACCGTTGCTGTCAAGGGCAGTGAGCAGGTGGAATCTCCTCTGTATCATGCAGAGTCTGTTCATATCTGCAGCCATAAGATCGGTCAGCCGACGGTCTTCATTCCGGTCTTCCCGGGAACGAACTGCGAGTATGACTCTGCGGCAGCGTTTGAGAAGGCGGGAGCAAGAGCAGAGATCCGGGTATTCCGCAACATCACCCCGGAGGGCATCCGCGAATCCGTAGAGGAGTTCGGCAAGGCAATTTCACAGGCACAGATGATTATGTTCCCCGGCGGCTTCTCTGCAGGAGATGAGCCGGATGGCAGTGCGAAGTTCTTTGCAACCAGCTTCCGGAATGAGAAGATCGGCGAGCAGATCACAGATCTTCTGAACAACCGTGATGGTCTGGTCCTTGGTATCTGCAACGGCTTCCAGGCACTGATTAAGCTTGGCCTGGTTCCGAACGGAGCTCTGACCGGTCAGAAGGAGGATTCTCCGACCCTGACGTTCAACACCATCGGCCGCCACATCTCCAAGGAGGCTTACATCCGCGTCGTCAGCAATAAGTCCCCCTGGCTTCAGGAGGCAGAGCTTGGCGGGGTATATGTAAATCCTGCTTCCCACGGAGAGGGCAGATTTGTTGCACCGAAGGAGTGGCTTGACAGGCTGTTTGCAAACGGACAGGTTGCGACGCAGTACTGTGATCCTGCCGGCAATGTTTCCATGGATGAGGAGTGGAATATCAACGGCTCCTACTGCGCAGTGGAAGGCATTACCAGCCCGGACGGACGTGTGCTTGGCAAGATGTGTCACTCGGAGCGAATCGGAGATCATGTGGCCATGAACATCACCGGCGAGCAGAATCTGCGAATTTTCGAGAGCGGAGTGAAGTACTTCAGCTAAAGTTGTTCAGCACGGATGATCGCCGGGCGGCAAGGGGACTTGCAGGACGGAAGAAGCTGAACAGAATATGATATTTTCGGCCCGGGTGGGAGTGACTCCCATCGGCCGATGATATAGAAGGGATAATAGACATGAAGGCATTTTTGATTCTGGAGGACGGAACGGTATTTACAGGTACCTCGTTCGGAGCCGCCAAAGAGGTGATCAGTGAGATCGTTTTCAATACCTCAATGGCCGGATATCCGGAGGTGCTGACGGATCCCAGTTATGCAGGACAGGCAGTCTGCATGACGTATCCGCTGATTGGCAATTACGGCGTGTGCCTGGAGGATATGGAATCCGTACGGCCCTGGCCGGATGCGCTGATTGTGCGTGAGACCTGTCACGTGCCGTCAAATTTCCGCAGTGATGAGAGTCTGGACGCATTTATGAAGAAGTATGATATTCCCGGAATTTCGGGAATTGATACCCGGGCGCTCACAAAGCTTCTTCGCGAGATCGGCACCATGAACGGCATGGTAACCACGGATGAGCATTATGATCTGCAGATCATTCTTCCGCAGCTGAAGAAGTACACCTGCGGCAAGGTGGTCGAGAAGGTTACCTGCAAAGAGAAATACACGGTACCCGGAGCAAAGGATCTTTCTGAGAACGGTCCGATTTCCGGCCATGCATTTTTCGATTCGAACGAATATGAGAAGTATCAGGACGGCGACAAGGCCTGCAAGGAAAAGCGCCCCAGCCTGGTTCGCAACCTGAACGGACAGGGCCTGAAGATCGGACTTCTGGATGTCGGTCTGAAGGAGAATATTGTCCGCAGCCTTTCGATGCGCGGCTGCGATGTGACGGTTTACCCGGCATGGACGCCTGCGGCGGAGATTCTTGCGGATCAGCCGGACGGAATCATGATTTCCAACGGCCCCGGCGATCCGAAGGAGTGCACCTCCATCATTGCCGAGGTAAGAAAGCTCTATGAGAGCAATGTACCGATTTTTGCCATCTGCCTCGGACATCAGCTGATGGCGCTTGCAACCGGAAGCGATACCTTTAAGTTAAAATACGGTCATCGCGGCGGCAACCACCCGGTGAAGGATCTTACGACAGGACGGGTATACATCTCTTCCCAGAACCACGGCTATGCGGTGGATGAGAGCTCGGTCAATCCTGCCATTGCAGAGCCTCTGTTTGTCAATGTCAATGACGGAACAAACGAGGGACTGGTCTACAAGGGCAAGAACATCTTTACCGTGCAGTTCCATCCGGAAGCCTGCCCCGGTCCGCAGGATTCGGGATTCCTTTTCGACCGTTTCATTGAGAATATCAAAGAGGGACGGAATACTGCTGCAGACGGAAAGGAGGCTTTGTAATCATGCCGAAAAGAGAAGATGTAAAAAAGGTAATGGTGATTGGCTCCGGCCCGATTGTCATCGGACAGGCGGCGGAGTTCGACTACGCGGGTACACAGGCGTGCCGTTCTCTGAAGGAAGAGGGCGTGGAGGTATGCCTTGTAAACTCCAACCCCGCGACCATTATGACCGATAAGGACATTGCGGATGAGGTCTACATTGAGCCTCTGACCGCCAAGGTCCTGGAGAAGATTATTGAGAAGGAGAAGCCGGACTCCATCCTCCCGACACTGGGCGGACAGGCCGGACTGAACCTTGGCATGGAGCTTGCGGAATCCGGATTTCTGGAAGCTCACGGCGTAAAGCTCCTCGGAACAACGGCTCTGACCATTAAAAAGGCAGAGGACCGCGAGATGTTCAAGGAGACCATGGAGAAGATCGGCGAGCCGGTCGCAGCCTCCGATGTCGTTGAGAACGTGGAAGACGGTGTGAAATTCGCAGAAAAGATCGGCTTCCCGGTTGTTCTGCGTCCTGCCTACACGCTGGGCGGCTCCGGCGGCGGTATTGCACATAATACGGCAGAGCTCCGCAAGATTCTTGAGAACGGTCTCCGCCTTTCGAGAGTGGGACAGGTCCTGGTGGAGCGCTGCATTTCCGGCTGGAAGGAAATCGAGTACGAAGTGATGCGCGACGGAGCAGGAAACTGCATCACCGTCTGCAACATGGAGAACCTGGATCCTGTCGGCGTGCACACCGGTGACTCCATCGTTGTGGCTCCTTCTCAGACGCTTTCCGACAAGGAATATCAGATGCTGCGTACAGCGGCACTGAATATCATCGATGAGCTGCAGATTACCGGCGGCTGCAACGTACAGTTTGCGCTGCATCCTACGAGCTTTGAATACTGTGTCATTGAGGTAAATCCCCGTGTGTCCCGTTCCTCTGCTCTTGCCTCCAAGGCGACCGGCTATCCGATCGCAAAGGTTGCGGCGAAGATCGCACTTGGCTTTACGCTGGATGAGATCAAGAACGCGGTGACCGGAAAGACCTATGCGTCCTTCGAGCCGGCACTGGACTACTGCGTGGTGAAGTTCCCCCGTCTTCCGTTCGATAAGTTTATTCACGCGAAGAGAACGCTGACAACCCAGATGAAGGCAACCGGCGAGGTCATGAGCATCTGCACGAACTTCGAGGGCGGCCTGATGAAGGCAATCCGTTCCCTGGAGCAGCATGTGGACGCACTGGACAGCTATGATTTCAGCCATCTTTCCAAGGAGGAGCTGTTCGTTCGCCTGACCGTCGTGGATGACCAGAGAATCTGGGTGATTGCGGAAGCGCTTCGCAAGGGCATTTCCCGTCAGACCATTCACGAGATCACCATGGTGGATGAGTGGTTCATCGATAAGATCCACAATCTTGTCCGCATGGAGGAGAAGCTTAAGAAGGGACCTCTGACGAAGGAGCTTCTGGAAGAGGCAAAGCGCATGGAGTTCCCGGACAGCGTCATTTCCCGCTGGACCGGCATTCCGGAGGAAGAAGTTGCGAAGATGCGCTATGACAACGGCATTACGGCGCGCTACAAGATGGTAGACACCTGTGCCGCGGAGTTTGAGGCGCAGACTCCTTATTTCTATTCGGTCTACAATACCTCGGATACGGATGAGGCAAAGGAGCGCGTGACGGACCGCAAGAAGATTCTTGTCCTTGGCTCCGGCCCGATCCGGATCGGACAGGGAATCGAGTTCGACTACTGCTCCGTGCATGCTACCTGGGCCTTTGCAAAAGAAGGCTATGAGACCATCATCATCAATAACAACCCGGAGACGGTTTCCACAGACTTTGATATTGCAGACAAGCTTTACTTCGAGCCTCTGACACCGGAGGATGTGAAGAACATTGTGGACATCGAGCATCCGGACTATGCGGTGGTACAGTTCGGCGGACAGACGGCCATCAAGCTGACCATGAGCCTTACGAAGATGGGCGTTCCGATTCTGGGAACCGATGCCAAGGACGTGGATGCGGCAGAGGACCGTGAGATTTTTGATGAGGTTCTTCAGAAGTGTGAAATCAAGCGTGCGGCGGGAGCTACGGTTTACACCGCGGAGGAGGCCAAGGAGGTGGCACACCGCCTGGGCTATCCGGTGCTTGTCCGTCCCAGCTATGTTCTCGGCGGTCAGGGAATGCAGATTGCTCTTTCCGATGAAGAAATTGAGCAGTTTATGGAGGTCATCAATCGCTATACGCAGGAGCACCCGATTCTGGTCGACAAGTACCTGCAGGGTACGGAGACCGAGGTGGACGCAGTCTGCGACGGAGAGAACATTCTGATTCCAGGCATCATGGAGCACATCGAGCGCTCCGGCGTGCATTCCGGAGACTCGATTTCCGTTTATCCGTCCCAGTCGCTCTCTGAGCACGTCAAGGAGACGATTGCGGAGTACACCAGAAGACTTGCCAGAGAGCTGCACATCGTTGGCCTGATCAACGTACAGTTCATTGCAATGGGCGAAGAGGTTTACATCATTGAGGCAAATCCTCGCTCTTCCAGAACCGTGCCGTACATCAGCAAGGTGACCGGAATTCCGATTGTGGACCTTGCGGCAAAGTGCATGCTTGGCTATAAGCTGACGGATCTTGGCTATCAGCCGGGACTTCAGCCTGAGGTTGGCACAATTGCCATCAAGATGCCTGTTTTCTCTACGGAGAAGATTCGAGGTGCGGAGATTTCCGTCGGACCGGAGATGAAATCGACCGGTGAGTGCCTTGGCATTTCCGCAGATTTCAATGAAGCACTGTACAAGGCCTTCCTTGGATCCGGTGTCAGCCTGCCGAAGCACAAGCAGATGATCATCACGGTGAAGGATGCCGACAAGGGCGAAATTATCGACATTGCACGGCGCTACGAGAAGCTTGGATATATTATTTATTCCACGCGCCGCACGGCAGAGACGCTGCAGGAGAACGGAGTCCATGCAAGAAAGGTGAACCGGATCGGCCAGGAATCTCCGACCGTAATGGACCTTCTTCTGGGACATAAGATTGATCTTGTGATCGACACGCCGACGCAGGGCCATGACAAGAACCGTGACGGATTCCTGATCCGCCGCACGGCCATTGAAACCGGCGTTACGACGATTACGTCTCTGGATACTGCAAAGGCACTGGTTTCTTCGCTGGAGCATCAGGAAGAGGAGAAGGATCTCAGCCTGATTGATGTTGCAAAGCTTTGATGAAAACGAATCCTGTAAATTACAGCAAAGAGCTGGAGAATATGATTGCAGCAGACAGGGAGCAGGGGCGGATTCCGTCCCTGCTCCTGCAGGTATGCTGTGCCCCCTGTTCCAGCTACTGCCTGGAATACCTGCGCGAGGATTTCCGGATCACGGTATTGTATTACAATCCGAACATCTCGGAGCCGGAGGAGTTTGAAAAGCGCAGGGCCGAGGAGAAACGGCTGATCCGGGAATACAACAGGCAGGTGGAAGAACAGGACTTTGATGGAATGCACTCGACGAAGCGTGCGCAGAAGATCGACATTCTGGAATGTCCGTATGACGGTGACGTCTATGAAAGAGCTGTTCAGGGTCTGGAGAATGAGCCGGAGGGCGGAGAACGATGTACGGTTTGCTTTGCCCTGAGGCTTGCGAAGACGGCACAGCTTGCGGCAGAGGGTGGCTATGACTATTTCTCTACGACGCTCACGATTTCACCTCTCAAGGATGCCGCAAGGCTCAACCGGATCGGCGGAGAGATGGGGGCAAAATACGGCGTGATGTGGCTTCCCTCCGACTTCAAGAAGAAGGACGGATATAAAAGGTCGATTGAGCTTTCACACCGCTTTGACCTCTACCGGCAGAATTATTGCGGCTGCCGGTTCAGCAGGCAGCAAAGGAAGCTTCAGGAACAGGAAATGGAAAGGTAGAGTAAGGGTAAAGTATGAAACAATTGCTGGAAGCATTGACAGAAGAGATGGGAAAAGCCTTTGCGGCAGCAGGCTATGATGCTGCAATGGGAAAGGTGGGTGTTTCTGCGCGCCCGGACCTTGCGGAGTACCAGTGCAACGGCGCAATGGCCGGTGCGAAGCAGTATCATAAGGCTCCGTTTATGATCGCAGAGGATGTGGCTGCGAAGCTGCAGGATTCCGCGATTTTTGAAGATGTCGCGGTTGTAAAGCCCGGTTTTATCAATCTGAACGTGAAGGAATCCTATCTGCAGGCGTACCTGCAGGAAATGACCAAATCGGTCAAATTCGGAATGCCGCTTCCGGAGCAGCAAAAAACCGTGGTTCTTGACTACGGCGGACCGAACGTGGCGAAGCCTCTTCATGTGGGACATCTTCGTTCTGCAGTGATCGGTGAGGCAATCAAGAGGATGGTTCGCTATCACGGGGATACGGCGATTGGAGATATCCACCTCGGAGACTGGGGACTTCAGATGGGTCTTGTGATTACCGAGCTTAAGCACAGACAGCCGGAGCTGGTTTATTTTGACGAGTCCTATGAGGGAGATTATCCGGAGGAGGCTCCGTTTACGGTAGGAGATCTGGAGGAAATCTATCCCTTTGCGAGCGGGAAGTCCAAAGAGGATGAGAGCTATCACGCAGAGGCGCTGGAGAATACACACAAGCTGCAGGAGGGAAATCGCGGCTATCGTGCACTGTGGAAGCACATCATGAGCGTTTCCGTGGCAGATATGAAGCGCAACTACGCGAACCTGAACGTGACCTTCGATCTGTGGAACGGCGAGTCGACGGTCAATGATTTGATTGCTCCGATGGTTGCGAAGATGAAGGAGGACGGCAAGGCCTACGAGAGCGAGGGCGCACTCGTTGTGGATGTCGCAGAGGAAACCGACGCGAAGGAGGTTCCGCCGTGCATGATCTTAAAGAGTGACGGCGCGGCGCTGTATACGACAACGGATCTTGCAACGATTCAGGACCGACGCGATGAATATCATCCGGATGAAATTATTTATATTACAGACAAGCGACAGGCACTTCACTTTGTGCAGGTGTTCCGCGCTGCAAGAAAATGCGGTCTTTGCGATGAGAAGACGGAGCTTCGTCACATCGGCTTCGGTACCGTCAACGGTAAGGACGGAAAGCCCTTCAAAACAAGAGACGGCGGCGTGATGCGTCTGGAGACGCTCATCTCTGATATCAATGAGGAGATGCAGAAGAAGATTGAGAGCAATCCGGAAATCACCGGAGAGGAAGCGAAGGATACCGCACGGAAGGTTGCACTTGCTGCCATCAAGTACGGCGATCTGTCGAACCAGGCATCCAAGGACTATATCTTTGATACGGAGAAATTCACCTCCTTCGAGGGAGACACCGGCCCGTACATCCTGTACACAATTGTTCGGATCAAGTCGATTCTTGCGAAGTACCAGGCTGCAGGCGGCAGGGACCTTGCCGAGCTTGCAATTGCAAAGCCGCAGAGCAAGGCGGAGAAGAGTCTGATGCAGGACATCGCGGGCTTCGGAGCGATGATGGAAGGCGCTTACGAAGACTGTGCACCGCACCGGATCTGTGCGTATATCTATCAGCTCTCGAATGACTTCAACAGCTTCTACCACGGAACCAGAATCCTGGCCGAGGAAGATGCAGCGAAGAAGGAAGGTTGGATTGCACTTCTGAAGCTGACAAGAGATATTCTCGAAACCTGCATTGATGTACTCGGGTTCTCTGCACCGGAGAGGATGTAACGGAGATTTGCAATGGAAATGGATGATCTTTTCAAAGCCGGCAGCGACATCATGCGGGATGTTTCGCAGGCGGTGGAATCCGGCGATTATTCTCATCTGAGCGGGTCCATTAAGGAGCATGTCACGCAGGTGACGGACCAGTTCGGGCAGGAGGTCGCGCAGGGCGCAAGAAAATTTGCGGATTCGATGTCTCAGGGAACGGCTTCCGGAGGTCCGAAGGGAAGAAATTATTTTCTTCAGAGAAAGCCGAACCGCAATGCGGGTGTCGGGAAGAAGATTGTCGGCATCGTGCTTGCCGTTACGCAGGGCTTCGGCGCGGTAATCTGGCTGCTTTTGGCAGTTTTGCTTGGGTTCACGGGGGATGGAGCTGCGGCGGCTCTGGCGATTGTCTTTGCATTGCTTTCCGCTGCTATCACTGCCGGCTTTGCGGTTCTTGCAAGAAACGGTAAGAAACAGCAGCAGCTTGTTGCCCGTTACTATCAGTACGGGGAACTGATCGGGACAGATCAGGAGTTCTTCCCGGTGGCGGAGCTTGCACTGAAGGCCGGTGTTTCGGAGGAGCAGGTTCGCGACGATATTGTGAAGATGCGTGCGGCAGGTTATCTTCCTTATGCGGTGCTGGATCGCAGCAAGACAACGGTCATTCTCACGGACCGCATGTACAAGCAGTATGCAAATGCCGAGAAATCCAGAAAGGCGCGGGAAGAGGCGGAGCGTATCCGCAATCTTCAGAATGGCGCAGCACCGCAGGGACAGGCCCAAAGTTGGGAGAGCGCCGAGAAGAAAACTGCGGAAGCAGAGGCAATGGCGCATCTGGGAGCTGCCGGAAAGGCGTCTGCAGGCGCACAGGGAAATCTCAGCGAGGACCAGGCCTCTCTTCTGAGGGAAGGGCAGAGCTACATTATCCAGATCCGTGCGATTAATGACCGGATTCCGGATACGGAGGTGATGTCGGATAAGCTTTACCAGCTGGAAGACATCATGCAGAGAATTTTTAACGAGGTGAAGAAGAACCCGGCCAAGACCAAGGATCTTCGCAAGCTCATGAATTATTACCTCCCGACTACAACGAAGCTTCTCCGTGCGTATGCGGATCTGAATGAACAGCCGGAGGCGGGAGAGAATATCCGGGAGACCAAACGTCAGATCGAAGCCTCCATGGATATGATCAACGATGCCTTCGGAAAGCTGCTGGACAATATGTTCCAGGAGCAGGCCTGGGATCTGTCGTCAGATCTGAATGTCATGAAGACCATGATGGCGCAGGACGGATTGACGGAAAGCTATGTGATGAACAGTCAGGGAGAGAAGGTCCCTGCATCGGAAGCAGAAAACCTGTAACAGGCGGGAACCAGAACGAGCGTAAAACGCAGGGCCCCATTTATGCATGAAAAGGCCGGCCTGCGGATCACAAAGGAGCAAAGGATATGCTCCCGAAGATCCGCGGGCCGGCTTTTACTCTGCCCGGAATTACTTTATGCGGGAAGGCCTGCAAGCTTTTTCCATTTTCCGCTTTGATAGCGAAGAAGGAAGAAGACAATGCGGCAGATCCAGTCGACAATCATGGCGATCCAGACGCCGATGGCGCCCATTCCGAAATTGACGCCGAGAATGTAGGACAGCACAATCCGGAAGAGGAACATGGAAGCAATGGAAACGATCATCGTGTAGCGGACATCGTTGCAGGCGCGCAGCATATTCGGGAAAACAAAGGCGAGCGGCCACAGAAACATGCCGCAGCCTGTGTGAATGACAACGAGCTTCCAGGTCAGCGCCGTTGCTTCTGCAGAGAGCCCGAAGATGGAGAGAATCGGGTTCAGGAACAGAATGAGCGCGCTGTCAAGAACAAGCGAGGGCAGATAGGTGATCAGAAGAATTTTCTTCAGATAAAACCGGATCTGCCATTCCGAGCCTGCGCCGACGCATTGCCCGATGACCGTGATCATGGCAAGGCTGGTCGCCTGTCCGATGATGACGCCGACAGAGTCCAAGCTGTTGGCAACGCCGTTTGCAGCGATCTGTGAGGTGCCGAACAGGGCGATGATGGAGACAACGAGGATCCGTCCGAGCTGGAAGATCCCGTTCTCGGTTCCGCTCGGGATTCCGATGTAGAGAATCTTGCTGATGACAGACCACTTCGGTTTTACCAGAAAGTGCTTCAGGTAGATTTCCTGGCCGGGCCTTCGAAGGAGCAGCAGAAGAATCAGCGCACCGAGTGCCCGGGAGATCAGAGAAGGGATCGCAACACCTGCCGTTCCCAGATGCAGGGCGAAGACACCGACCGCATTGCCGATGACATTGACAATGTTGACAACCACCGCGGTTTTCAGCGTAATGGCGGCATTTCCCATGGAGCGGAACAGCGCGGCACAGGCGTTATAGACAGCAAGGAATGGAAAGGAGAGTGCAGAGATCAGGAAATAGATCAGAGCATTCTGCATGACATCCTCCTCAATTCCGCCGAAGAAAAGGCGAAGGAGCGGCTCCTTGACGGCGATGGTAAGAAGCATCACAAAAAGACCGAGTGTCAGTACGGTAATCAGAAGCTGCGCGGCAGAGTCTCTGGCCTGCGCAGGGCGCTTTGCACCGATGTACTGCGAGGTGACGACCGCACCCCCTGTTGCCAGTGCGGAGAAAACAGCAAAAACCAGATTGTTGATCATGTCGACCAGAGAAACGCCGGAGACAGCTGCTTCACCGACTGCTGAAATCATGACGGTATCCGCCATACCGACGGTCATGGCGAGTGCCTGCTCGAAAATCAGCGGAATGATCAGCCTGCGAAGATCTCCGGAAGAAAAAAGAAGAGACTCCTTGTGATCAGAGCTGCCACAGGGAGTGAAAGCTGCTCCGGAAGCAGCCTTGTGGGAAAAATGTGAATGCATGGAGAGATACCTCTTATATGGATCGCGCATGGATCGCGAAATGGGCCGCGAATGAATTCGCGAAAAAATTAAGCTCTATTCTAGCACAGAATTTCCTGTGCGTAAGAACTGCATAGGCAAAAAACGGGAGGCAGTGTATAATAAGTTGAAATTTCGGGCGTTTTTGTCACAGAGCGAACGGAGGAATGCAAAATGAGCAAATTCGGAAGTAAGAACAAGGACAGCAAGAAAGCGGAAGAGAAGCGGATGAAGCAGCAGCTGGCTGCACTTGCCCGCAAGAACGATAAGAAGAAAAAGAAATGATGCTTACCATGAGGAGGGAACGATGAGCGAAGAATTCGGAAGTTTTGCAGCAGCACCGCAGGCACCGGCACTGGAGTTTGGAGCTCCTGTGGAACAGGCACAGGAGGAGAAAATTCAGGAGATCCAGGCACAGACCGAGGCTGCTGAGAAGGAGAAGAAGATTCCGGATCCGGATGAAATTCTGACACCGGCGGAGAAGGAGCAGGTCAAGGCCTTTGTGAAGCAGATTGATCTGACGAATACCAGCGGCATTCTGAATTACGGCGTCGGAACACAGAAGAAGCTGGCAGACTTCTCCCAGAAGGCAATTGACAACGTCCGCACCAAGGATATGGGCGAAGTCGGAAACATGCTTTCGGGACTGGTCAACGAGCTGAAGGACTTTGACGTTGCGGAGGATGAGAAGGGATTTGCTGCCTTCTTCAAGCGCAAGGCCAATAAGGTGGAAGCGCTCAAGACCCGCTATGCCAAGGTGGAAGCCAATGTGCAGACGGTCAGTGATGAGCTGGAGAAGCATCAGGTTCAGCTGATGAAGGATGCTGACCTGATGGATAAGATGTACGAGCTGAATCTCAGCTATTTTCATGAGCTGACGATGTACATTGCAGCCGGCAAGCTGAAGCTGGAGGAGGTTCGAAACGGTGAGCTCACAGAGCTTCAGAAAAAAGCTGCAGAGTCGGGACTTCCGGAGGATGCGCAGCGGGCGAAGGATCTCGCAGAGCAGTGTGACCGCTTTGAGAAGAAGATCTATGATCTGGAGCTGACCAGAACGGTTGCCATGCAGACCGCACCGGAAATTCGGATGGTACAGAATTCCGATACGGTTATGGCGGAGAAGATCCAGTCGACGATCGTCAATACCATCCCGCTCTGGAAGAACCAGATGGTGATTGCCATCGGTCTGGAGCATGCAAATCAGGCAGCCCGCGCAGAGCGCGAGGTCAATGACATGACGAACCAGCTTCTGCAGAAGAATGCGGCTGCACTGAAGACAGCGACGGTGGAGACCGCAAAGGAAGCAGAACGCGGCATAGTGGACATTGAGACCCTGAAGAATACCAATCAGACGCTGATTGCCGCCATGGATGAGATCATGCAGATTCAGACAGAGGGCAAGGAGAAGCGCCGCGCGGCAGAGGGCGAGCTTGCCCAGATTGAAAACGAGCTGAAGCAGAAGCTCCTGGAGGCAGCAAGGAGCTGAGATACTGCGGAAAGCACAGACAGCAGAAACCAAAAGACATACAGGAACCGAATAAAGGAGAAGGTGGACGTATGGCAAGAGGCAGAGTCAGAATTTTCGTCGGAACCGGTCATGGGAAAACGCCGGCAGCTCTTGGCCTTGCTCTGATGAGAGCATCCAGGGGCGGTCATGCCGTAATCATCCAGTTCTTCCGGGGAAGAGGCTTGCCGGATTCCGAGTTTAATAAGAAGCTCGAGCCCGAGATCAAGCTGTTCCGCTTTGAGAAATCGGATATTCCGTGGGCGGAAATGAGTGAGGAAGAACGCAGCAGAGAAGCAGCCAATATCCGGAACGGGTTGAATTATGCCCGGAAGGTTCTGGACACCGGAGAAAGCGATCTTCTTGTGATGGATGATGTGCTGGGACTGATTGACAACGGCATCATCACGTTTGAAGAGATGGGGGAGCTCCTGGAGCATCGCGAGGAAACCGATGTCGTTCTTACGGGAACAAGGATGGATGACGGACTCTGCCGCTTTGCGGATGAGATACAGGAAATTACAGATTGCCCCTTCTGCTGTTTTGAAGGAAAGTGAGAGGAGAACGAGAATATGTCAGTTTTTACCGGATCGGCCGTTGCCATTGTAACGCCGTTTCATAATGATGCAGACCAGACCGTGAATTACGATGCGTTTGCGGAATTACTTGATTTTCAGATTGAGAACGGAACCGATGCCATTGTGGTGTGCGGATCCACAGGCGAATCTGCAACGATGAGCGAGGAGGAGCATCTGGAGCTGTGCCGCTTTGCCGTGGACTATGTGAAGCACAGAGTTCCGGTCATTGCAGGAACCGGCTCCAACTGCACAAAGACGGCAGCAAATCTAACCGAGGCGGTTCGCGGATACGGTGCGGATGCAGCGCTTGTGATCACCCCCTATTACAACAAGGGCACGCAGGAAGGCTTGTATCAGCATTTCCGCGCGGTAGCCGAAGCCGGAAGGGGAATTCCGGTGCTGATGTACAATGTCCCTTCCAGAACCGGCGTCAATCTGCTTCCGGAAACGGTGGCGAGACTGGTCCGGGAGGTTCCGGATATCGTCGGAATCAAGGAAGCCTGCGGCGATCTCAGCCAGATTGTGAAGCTGATGACGCTGACGGATGGGAAAATCGATCTGTACTCCGGAAATGACGACCAGACTGTTCCGATCATGGCAATGGGAGGTCTTGGTGTGATTTCCGTCGTAGCAAACGTGGCTCCGAAGAAGATGCACGATCTGTGTGCGGCTTTCCAGGCGGGAGATCTTGCTGCGGCAAGAGCACTTCAGCTTGAGACAGAGGAGCTGTTTGAGTGTCTCTTCTCGGAGGTCAATCCGATTCCGGTCAAGAAGGCCGTGAGCCTGATGGGCTTTGCAGCAGGTCCTCTTCGCCTGCCGCTGACAGAAATGACCCCTGCCAAGACAGAAAAGATGGCTGAGGCGATGAAGAAGCTTGGCGTTTTGTAAGGAACGGAAGCGCGAAATCTGAAATTCTGCAGGAAACAGAAGCTGCTGCGGGAGACTGCAGCAGAGAGAGGATGTATATGGTAAGAATTTTACTGCACGGCTGTTGCGGCCGTATGGGACGCATGATTACGGCGCTTGCCGGAAACGATGAGGCGGCAGAGATTGTTGCCGGGGTGGATGCCCGCGGAGAGCAGTACGCGGAATACCCTGTTTATCAAAGCCTTCAGGACGTGAAGGAGGATGTGGACGCCGTCATCGATTTTTCCAATGCAGCGGCTGTGGATGCGCTTCTTGACTGGTGCGCAGAGCATAAGGTGCCGGCTGCAGTCTGCACAACCGGCCTTTCCGGGGAGCAGATGGAGAAGCTTAAGAAGACATCCGAACAGGTGGCGGTTCTGAAGTCTGCAAATATGTCGATCGGAATCAACCTTCTTCTGAATGTTCTGAAGGAATGCGCTCCGAAGCTTGCGGCAGCAGGCTTTGACTGCGAGATCGTGGAGAAGCATCACAACCAGAAGCTGGATGCTCCGAGCGGAACGGCACTTGCGCTTGCGGATGCGGTGAATGATTCTCTGGATGAGAAATGTGATTATGTGTATGATCGGAGCAGCAGGAGAGAAAAGCGGCCGAAGAATGAGATCGGGATCAGTTCTGTCCGCGGGGGAACCATTGTGGGAGATCACGATGTGATCTTCGCCGGTCAGGATGAGGTCATCATCTTCTCGCATACTGCGTACAGCCGTGCGATTTTCGCAAAGGGAGCCATTGCCGCGGCCAAATACCTGGCGGGGAAAGAGGCCGGCTTCTATGACATGCAGGATGTCCTCGCATGAGAATACGGCCTTGTATCGATATTCATAACGGCAAGGTCAAACAGATCGTGGGAGGCTCCCTGCGGGATGAATCCGGTAAGGAGAGCGTTCTTAAGGAAAGCGTTCATAAGGAGAGACTTTCCGGAGAAAATCCGCTTCGGGAGAACTTTGTTTCACAAAAGGATGCGGACGTCTATGCGGCAATCTATCGCAGGGCGATGCTGCCGGGAGGCCATATCATTCTTCTGAATTCCGTAAAGGAAAAGGAAGCCTATGAGGCGGATCTGCGGCAGGCTTTTCTCGCACTGAAGGAGTATCCGGACGGCATGCAGGCGGGAGGCGGCATCACTCCGGAGACCGCAGACCGTTTTCTGGAGGCAGGAGCTTCGCATGTCATTGTGACGAGCTATGTGTTTCGGGACGGCGAGCTTGACCGTGACCATCTGGATGAGATGGTGCGGGCTGTGGGAAAGAAGCACCTGGTGCTGGACCTCTCCTGCAGGAAGCAGGAAAACGGGAGCTATGTGGTTGTAACGGATCGCTGGCAGAAGTTGACCAGATTGGTCATTTCTGAAGAAACCCTGGATTTTCTTGCGCAGTTCTGTGATGAGTTTCTGATTCATGCTGCTGATGTCGAAGGGAAACGTGCCGGTGTGGAGGAAGACCTTGCAGAGCTTCTGGGGGGCTGGCAGAAGAAGAGTCGTTTCCCTGTGACCTATGCAGGCGGCGTGCATGCACTGGAGGATCTTTCGAAAATTGCAGCGAGCTCCGGCGGACGGATGGACGTGACGGTTGGAAGCGCACTGGATCTGTTCGGAGGGAACCTGAAGCTGCAGGAGCTGAAGAAAATGGCGGAGAAGCTCTCAGCGGAAGTCCGGTGAACAAAATAGCAGCACAACAAAAGGGACATCCGATTGGATGTCCCTTTTGCTACTAATCAGCTCATTTACATATTGCACTATAAAAAAGGCATTCTGTTCTTGATCTATTAGTGATCTGCCGAATAACTCAATTCTCAATTAGTTGAGCTTGGTTACGTTAACGGCCTGCGGTCCCTTCTGACCCTGGATTACATCATACTCAACAGCCTCGCCCTCGTCGAGAGACTTGAAGCCTTCCATGTTCAGTCCGGAATAATGTACGAATACATCGTTTCCCTCAGAATCGGAAATGAAGCCGTAACCCTTCTGGTTGTTGAACCACTTAACAGTACCCTTGTTCATTCTAAACTACCTCCGCTGAATGAAAATAAATAATATGCAGCTATGAAAACCCTCACCGTGAAAATTCTCATAACGGAATTTACCTTAACACAGTGAACCTGAAAAGTAAAGGTGAAGGAAGCAGGAAATATGCTAAAAGAATCACCAATGCGGCAAGGCTGACAAGGATTCCTGCATGCAGTCCGTACGGAAGGTAGGTGAAGGTGATGGTATGCGTTCCTTCCGGCACACAGACCGCCATCAGACCGAAGTCTGCCTTCACGATTTCAGCCTCCTTTCCATCCACACGGGCACTCCAGCCCTTTTCGAAGGGGATGGAGAAGAAGACAAGATTTTCCCGATCCAGTGTGGCTTCTGCGGTAAAGCCGCTCTTTGAGGTCGTAAAGGAGGTGCAGGCGGTGGAAGCCCGTTTCCGGCACTCGGAGTAATAGGAATCCGAGGAAAGGCATTCCTCGTCGATGTCGGTATCCTGACCGGAGAAGAAGCTTGCGTATTTTGCTGCTGCCTCATCATCCAGAATCAGGTCGCGGACAAGTGTGCGGTCTGCGGCTGTTTTATCTCTGTCAAGTAAAAGCGCATAGGTGTCTTCCGTCATGAAACGGTCGAAGGTAAAGCCGACCGGAATGAAATACCGGTTCTCATAGATGTTATAACCGTCGGATTCGCCGACCTTCTGATAGCCAAGGAGGCCGCCCTCTTTGGTGTAATTCTTCGTGGCCCGGATGAGTTTGTTCTCCAGGTAGTAATGAGAGGAGAGGATCGCACGCGCTCCGATGTGGCTGAAGTTCAGCTTAGAATCTACCGTGCGTCCCGGACCGATTCCCTGATAGAAGGCGAAGATACCGGAGGAAACGGTGCTTTCAAAGCAGTGAATGGTGGGGTAGCCCCAGACCATTTCGTAGTTGGTGGAGGTCCTGTCGGCTTCGATACGCTCAAAGGAGGCATTTCCGTAGCCTGGAATTTCGGGACGATTTTCCAGAAGCTGCGTCCGCCATTTCTCTCCGCCGCTTCCGGCGATGATGGTATTCCCGTTCAGCAGAACGCCTGCCTGCGTCAGGAAGCAGCAGAGGATGACCAAGGCGAGTGCAGTGCGTGTGACAAGGCCGCAGCATGCCCGTTCACGGGAGGAGGGGCGCTTTCCGGTAAACTCAATGCCGTTTACGATCACAAGAAGGAGCGGAAGCATTACGGCTGTGACCAAAGCCCCCGTCACAAAAAGACCCGGGGAATCT
>HF986533.1:20070-36112 GCA_000431495.1 Firmicutes bacterium CAG:791
GTATTCCATGATCTGCAGGAAGGAGATGCCGCCCTCTGCCTCCTCAGACGGTCGTGTCGGAAGGAAGGCACAGAGAAGAAACAGGATGTCGGCCAGAATCACCATACGGGCGCCGAACAGGAGATTGCCGCAGTCGGCATCCTCCAGCTCGCGGACGGTCACGAGACTGAGAAGGAGAATCGGCATATAGAACCAGCGCGCATAGTATTCGGAATTAAACAGCGCAAAGGCGGCATTCAGAATCGGAACAAAGGCGATGACAAGACAGGTAAGGAGCAGGGTCCTCTGCCAGCCTTTTCTGTGCGCACGAAGATACGCAATGGCGCCGGAGACGGCAAAGCACGGAAGAAACAGCGACAGGGAGCTGTTGCGGATCTGCTCGCTTGTAAACAGGGATCCCCGCCCGACAAGATCCGGAAGCATGAAGAAGGACTTCAGAATGGCAAGAGGCGTCGCCGGCTCGGAATAAGCCACCATGTCATAGCCGAGAAGGAAGTCATTCAGCCTGGTATTGCCGGAGATGACATCCAGCACCTGCACGAGGAAGAATGCGGAAAGGCATAGTCCCAGCACTCCGGCAAGGAGGAGCTGCAGGATTTCCTTCAGCGTCTGCCGCACCTTCTGATTCGAAGCATAGCGGATCAGATAATAAACGGAGAGGAACAGGACCTGTCCGAAGAAGAAAAAGTAGTTGATGACAGACATCGCCGATGTCATGAGAACAAAGCCAAGGATGCCTTTTTTTACAGACCGGGGATTCTTCCCGGCGCTTTTGTCCCCGGCGCGGGAGATTGCGGAGTGGGCATGATCCAGTGCAAGAAGATAGAGGGGGAAAAAGGCGGTTGCCTCATGGAAATGCTGGAACACAATGTTGCAGGCCTGAAAACCGGAAAATGCATAGAGAAACGCACCAAGAAGTGCTCCCCGGCTGGTCCTTGTCTGCGTGCGGAGCCATGCAAAGGAGGTGCAGAGAGCAGTACCGTATTTTAACGACATGAAAAACGGCATCATATAAGGAATCCACTTCTCCGGAAAAAGACAGGAGAACCAGAAGAACGGGCTGCCCCACAGGTAAAATGCGAAGCTCCCGCCCATGGATGAGCCGAGATCGAGATGAAAGTTCCAGAAGAAATTACCGCTTCGAACGGCGCGGTGCGCCAGAATATAGAAGGGAACCTGCTGAACGTTGTAATCGCCGTAATAGAAGAAAATACCGCCGCGATAGAGAATAAAAGGAAGTACTGCCGCAAGATACAGCAGTACTCCAATAAAGAAAAGCCTGAGATATTGCAAAAGCGGGCTGTCAGGTCTCCGAAGAGCCGGCTGCCTCGTCTGTGCCTTCTGTTTTGTTTTTCCGGATGCGTTCCATAACCATTTCATAGCCGTCATTCCCATAATTTAAGGAGCGGTTGACGCGGCTGATGGTGGCGGTGGAGGCACCTGTCTGCTCGGCAATCTTCAGATAGGTTTCATGCTCGCGCAGCATGGCAGCAACCTCAAAGCGCTGGGAAAGGGAAAGGATCTCATTGACCGTGCAAAGATCCTCAAAAAAGTCATAGCACTCGTCCTTGTTCTTCAGCGCAAGAATTGCTTCAAAAAGCTGGTCAACAGCTTTGGTGTGTATTTTCTTGTTCATGATATTGTACCCCCGGTATTGCATTTGTCAAAAGTCTGCGGGAATTTTAACGCTTTGCAGACGGTGCTGTATTCCGGCAGAATTTACGTATTTTCCAGGAAAAAACAGGACCGGTACTGCAACACGCTGAAATTTTAACATTTTAACGAAATAAAGTAAAGGAGACGGCTTGCAATCATTCGGGACGAGTGATAGGATATCCAACGTTGACGTACAAATGTCCGCGGGAGAAGAACAATGAATTCTGATTTCTATCTGGTTCGGAAGCGGGCGGTTCCGGAAACATTGCTGAAGGTGGTCGAGGTCAACCGACTTTTGTCTGCCGGGAAGGTGAAGACCATTCAGGAGGCAGTGGATCGGGTCGGGATCAGCCGAAGCTCCTATTACAAATTTAAGAATGACATCGAGGAATTTCACAGCAGCATGGCAGGCATGACCCTGACGCTTTCGATGGAGATCAGCGATGAGACAGGAATCCTTTCCGATATTCTGAGGGAAATCGCAGATTTCGGGGCGAACATTCTGACGATCCACCAGTCCATTCCGATTGGAGGGATGGCTTCCGTCAGCATCAGCATGCAGGTATTAAAGAGCAGTGAGAATGTCAGCGGACTTCTGGAAAATCTGGAGCGGCTCTCCGGCATCCGGAAGATTCGGGCAACCGGAGCGTAGCTGCCGGGAAAATAAAGCGCGCAGAGAGGCTGCGGCAAGGGAGGACAGTATGGTTGAAATTGCAATACTCGGATTTGGCACGGTGGGAAGCGGCGTTGCCGAGGTCATTGATCAGAACCAGGAGGAGATCCGCCGTGATTTTCCGGAGGGCGTCCATGTAAAGTACATTCTGGATCTCAGAGATTTTCCGGATTCGCCGTATGCAGATCGCGTAGTGCATGATTTTGACATCATCCTGAATGATCCGGAGATCCGCGTGATCTGTGAGACCATGGGAGGAAAGGAGCCCGCCTTTACGTTTTCGAAAAAGGCTCTGGAAAAGGGAATCAGTGTCTGCACGTCCAATAAGGAGCTTGTGGATGCACTCGGCGGCATTCTTGCCGTGACAGCGAAGGAGCATAACTGCAGCTATCTGTTCGAGGCAAGCGTCGGCGGAGGAATTCCGATTCTCCGGCCGCTTCGCACCTCCTTCTCACAGGAGTTCATTACCTCTATCATGGGCATCCTGAACGGAACGACGAACTACATTCTGACCAAGATGGAGAAGGAAGGACTTCCGTTTGAGGTCGCTCTGAAGCAGGCACAGGACAACGGCTATGCGGAGAAGAATCCGGAGGCGGATATTGAGGGCTACGATCCCTGCCGCAAGATTGCGATTCTGGCTTCCCTTGTTACCGGAGGAAACGTCAAGTTTTCGCAGGTTCCCTGTGAGGGCATTACGAAGATTGATACCGATGATTTCGGTTATGCGAAGCAGCTTCACGGCGCAATCAAGCTCCTTGGCGTCTGCCGCCACAATCCGGAAACCGGAAAGGTTTATGTCCGCACCGCACCGTATCTGGTATCCGTGGATCACCCGCTGTACGGCGTGAGCGACGTATACAACGGCATTCTGGTGCACGGCAACATGGTCGGGGATCTGATGTTCTACGGAAGCGGCGCAGGAAAGCTTCCGACAGCGAGTGCGGTTGTCTCGGATGTGGTGGAATGTGTCCGCAGCATCGGCAGCAATATCAACATCGGTCTGACCAATCAGGATGCGGATCTGGAAGATCCGATGGAGTGGAAGGATCGTTACTTTGTCCGGATTGAGAAGAAGGACCTTGTGAAGGCAACCGGACTGTTCGGCAATGAGATTCAGATCGTCGTCAATGAGAAGCTTCCGGATGAGTTCGCATTTGTAACTCCTCTGATCAGTGAGGCAGAGTTTGAAGAGAAGGCGGCGCAGCTTCCGTCTTACAAGAAGAGCATTCGTGTGCTGTAAGCTGCAGTGGAGGAAGGTATGAAAAAGGTTGTCAAATTCGGCGGAAGCTCCCTTGCGGATGCGAAGCAGTTTCAGAAGGTGGGTGCCATTGTCCATGCGGATCCGAGCAGAATCTATGTCGTTCCTTCCGCACCCGGAAAGCGCTTCTCCGGTGATACGAAGGTTACGGATCTCCTGTACCGCTGCTATGATCTTGCGGCAGAGGGGAAGGATTTCACAGATCCCTTCCGCGAGATTCAGTCCCGCTACAATGAGATCATTCAGGGCCTTGGTCTGAAGTATTCCCTCGAGGATGAATTCCGCGCCATCGAGGAGAACCTCAAGAAGGAGCCGAACCGCGACTACACGGCATCCCGCGGAGAGTATCTGAACGGACGCGTGATGGCGAAGTATCTTGGCTTCACCTTTGTGGATGCGGCGGAGATCATCTTTTTTGACCAGGATGGTCAACTTGATGAGAGCAAAACGCAGAAAAAGACCGCAGAAAAGCTCTCTGGTTTGAAAAATGCGGTGATTCCGGGCTTCTATGGCTGTGGCTTTGACGGAAAGGTGAAAACCTTCTCCCGCGGAGGCTCGGACATCACGGGCTCCATTGTTGCGGGGGCCTGTCACGTCGGCGTCTATGAAAACTGGACGGATGTGTCCGGATTTCTTGTGGCAGATCCGAGGATTGTGGATACGCCGGC
Source organism: Firmicutes bacterium CAG:791 (assembly GCA_000431495.1). Lineage (GTDB taxonomy): Bacteria > Bacillota > Clostridia > Lachnospirales > Lachnospiraceae > CAG-791. The sequence continues at coordinate 24,329 of HF986533.1, forward strand.
GGCGATCCGTACCATTACCTATAAGGAGCTGCGCGAGCTTTCCTACATGGGTGCGGGTGTTCTGCACGAGGATGCCATCTTCCCGGTGCGTCACGAGGGCATTCCGATCAACATCAAGAATACGAATAAGCCGGAGGATGACGGCACCTGGATTGTGGAGAGCACCTGTCAGAAATCCGGTTATACCATCACGGGAGTTGCCGGCAAAAAGGATTTCTGTGCCGTGCTGATTTCCAAGGATATGATGAACACCGAGGTCGGCTTTTGCCGCAAGGTACTGCAGGCCTTTGAGGATCACGGAATCTGTATCGAGCATATGCCCTCCGGAATCGACACGATGACGGTTGTTGTGCACGAGAGTGAGTTCATGCACAAGGAGCAGCAGGTGGTTGCGGACATTCATCGTCTCGCAGACCCGGATTCCATCGAAATTGAGGCGGATCTTGCACTGATTGCCGTTGTGGGCCGCGGCATGAAGGCGCAGCGCGGAACTTCCGGAAGAATCTTTTCGGCGCTTGCACATGCACATGTCAATGTGCGCATGATCGATCAGGGCTCGTCGGAGCTGAATATCATCATCGGAGTGGAGAATTCCGATTATGAGAAGGCAATCCGTGCAATCTATTCGATCTTCGTGGAGACGCAGCTGTAATATATCTGCTGACGTTCTCTTCTGCCGGGGCTTGCGGCTCTTGGCAGAGCGATTTATACAATTTTCACTAACACCCTTTCCTTATTTTCCTATATGATGTTTACTGTTCCGCAGTAAGCAGGCGGACAGGATTATACAGGGAAGGGTGTTTTTATTATGGCAATCAATGATGAGATCCGGGAGCAGAGAAAGAAACTGAAGGGAAAGGGAGTCAAGGCGCATCTGGCGTGGTTCTGGGAGTATGAGAAGATTCCGACCCTGGCGGTGCTGTGCGTGGGTGCAATTGTGATCTCTCTGATTTATCATTACGTGACCTACCGGCCGTATGTGTTCGGAACGTTGTTCCTGAATGCGCGTGTACAGGAGATGCAGTCGGAGGAGCTGAGCGCGGATTTCATGGAGTACGCGGGAATCGACGCAAAGGAATCGGATGTCTTCGCAGATCTTTCGGAGATGCTGACTCCCGGCGGGAATTCGACCTCGGACTATGACATCTATTCCGTTCAGAAGATCATGGCAGAGACGGCAGCGGGACAGATTGACACGGCTGTGATGGACGCATGGTATTTTGACTATTATGCATACAACGGGGAATTCAAGGACCTTCGGGAGGTTCTGGATGCTGATACGCTGAAGAAGTATGAGGACCGCTTCTACTATATAGATCGCACAAAGGCACTGGAGATGCAGAACGCGCAGGAGGAGAAGGAGGCGGCAGCGACGGCCGCAAATGAGGATGCGGCTGATGCAGAGACGGCGGCACGGGCCTTTGAGGATCAGAAGAACTTCGTAAATCCCGATCCCGCAGAGATGGAGGACCCGGTTCCTGTCGGGATCATCTGCACGGATGCGCCTTATATTCTGAAAAATGAGAACTATCCGGACACGGCATGCATCTTCGGAATCGTGGCGAGCACGAAGCATCCGGAAACGTGTCAGCAATTCCTTGAATATTTGTTTGAAAAGTAATAAGATAACTTAAATTCTCTTTGAAACAAGGACAGGAGTTGTCGCATGGAACTTGGTATTATTGAAGTCGTTGTCAATTGTAAGAAGAACCCGCTGATCGGAGTGGCAAAGGTTGTCTGCGTAATTCTGGCAGTTCTGCTGCTGCTTGGCGGCCTTAGTCTGATGGGAATTCTCGGTCTCTGGGCATTGGTTCCGATTGTTCTTGGTGTTGCAGCGGTCATCGGTGCATATCTGGCAAATCTGAACAGCAATGTGGACTACGAATATTCGCTGGTGGATCGGGAGCTTCGCGTTGCGAAGATTCTGAACAAGGAGAAAAGGAAGGCCGTCGGTCAGTATGATCTGGATAAGCTGGAGATTCTGGCACCCATGAATTCTCACCGGCTGGACAGCTATCGGAACCGTCAGGGGCTGAAGGAAATGGATTTTTCTACCCGTGACAGCGAGAAGGCGGCAACCACCTACTACTGCTATCTGGAAGGAAGCCAGAAGCTGATTCTGGATATTTCAGGATCGGATGGAGAGAAGATGCTGGGCGCTATCCGGATGTTTGCGCCGAGAAAGGTCTTCGCCGACTGAGTAAGGAAAGAAGGTAATGGAACAGGATACGGGCTGAAAGGTTCGTGTCCTGTTTCTTGTATCTTATCCGGCGAAGAACGATGCCGGAACAAGTGTTTGACAAGAGCAATGTGTTAGCAGCCAAGGATGATATGAGGAGGATGTATGGCTAGAATTATCGGAGAAGCAATTACTTTTGATGATGTTCTGTTGGTTCCTTCGTATTCGACCGTTGTGCCGAATCAGGTTGATGTCAGCACCAACCTGACGAAGAAGATCAAACTGAACATTCCCATGATGAGTGCGGGAATGGATACCGTTACCGAGGACCGTATGGCGATTGCAATGGCAAGACAGGGCGGCATCGGTATCATTCACAAGAATATGTCGATCAAGGATCAGGCGGATCAGGTAGACAAGGTAAAGCGTTCGGAGAACGGCGTCATTACGGATCCCTTCTATCTGTCTGCTGAGCATACTCTTGCGGATGCAGAGGATCTGATGCGGAAGTTCCGGATCAGCGGTGTTCCGATTACCGAGGGCAAGAAGCTGGTCGGCATCATCACAAACCGTGATCTGAAGTTCGAGACGGACTACACCAAGAAGATCAGCGAGGTTATGACCTCTGAGAATCTGGTAACCGGACGTGCCGGCACAACGCTGGAGGAGGCGAAGAAGATTCTGGCTGCCTCCAAGAAGGAGAAGCTTCCGATCGTTGATGACGATTACAATCTTGTTGGTCTGATCACCATCAAGGATATCGAAAAGACCATTAAGTATCCGCTTTCCGCAAAGGACTCCATGGGACGTCTTCTGTGCGGCGCAGCCGTCGGCATCACTGCAAACGTTCTGGATCGTGTGGAAGCTCTGGTCAATGCCAAGGTTGACTGCATCGTTCTGGATTCCTCCCATGGTCATTCCGAGAACGTTCTGCGCTGCCTCCGCATGATCAAGGATGCATATCCGGATCTGGATGTCATCGCAGGAAACATTGCAACCGGCGAAGGCGCAGCCGACCTCATCAAGGCCGGAGCTGACGCTGTCAAGGTTGGTATCGGACCCGGCTCCATCTGCACGACCCGTGTCGTTACCGGCTGCGGCGTTCCGCAGATTACCGCAATCATGGATGCCTATGCAGTTGCAAAGGAATCCGGCATTCCGGTTATCGCCGACGGCGGTATCAAATACTCCGGAGATATGGTCAAGGCTCTGGCAGCAGGTGGCAATGTCTGCATGATGGGCTCCATCTTCGCAGGCTGCGAGGAGTCTCCGGGAGCTACCGAGCTCTTCCAGGGAAGAACCTACAAGGTATACCGCGGCATGGGCTCCATCTCTGCAATGGAGAACGGCTCCAAGGATCGTTATTTCCAGGAGAACGCGAAGAAGCTTGTGCCGGAAGGAGTTGAGGGACGCGTCGCATACAAGGGCCTCATCGAGGATACGGTATTCCAGCTGATGGGCGGCATTCGTTCCGGTATGGGTCTGACCGGCTCCCACACCATCAAGGAGCTGCAGGAGAACGGCCGCTTTGTCAAGATTTCGAATGCATCGCTTCGTGAGAACCATCCTCATGACATTCAGATCACGAAGGAAGCTCCGAACTACAGCGTGAACGAGAAATAATTCTCCGGACACCCCAATATTATGCTGCAAGGATAATGACATATGAGCACGGATGAAATGAAGCGCTCCGAGGACGGAACCGTAAAGGTGGATGCCCTCAACGGAGAGAATAAGAATTTTATTGAGCTGGAGATTGATAAGGATCTGGCGGAGGGACGGTATGATCATGTTCAGACCCGTTTCCCGCCGGAGCCGAACGGCTATCTTCACATCGGCCATGCAAAGAGCATTCTTCTGAACTATGGCCTTGCGAAGGAATACGGCGGCAAATTCAATCTTCGCTTTGATGATACGAACCCGACGAAGGAGAAGTCTGAGTTCGTGGAGTCGATCAAGGAAGACGTACGGTGGCTGGGAGCGGATTATGAGGATCGTCTCTTTTTCGCCAGCAACTACTTCGACGAAATGTATGAGATCGCGCTGAAGCTGATTCGCAAGGGAAAGGCCTATGTGTCTGACCTTACGGCGGATGAAATGCGCGAGTATCGCGGAACGCTCACGGAGCCCGGAAAGAACGATCCGATGAGGGAACGCTCCGTGGAGGAGAACCTGAAGCTCTTTACGGAGATGAAGGAAGGAAAGTTTGCAGACGGCGAGAAGACGCTTCGCGCAAAGATTGATATGGCATCGTCCAACATCAACATGCGGGATCCGATCATCTACCGCGTGGCACATCTGACGCATCAGAATACCGGAGACAAGTGGTGCATTTATCCGATGTACGACTTTGCTCACCCGATTGAGGATGCGATCGAAGGCATTACACATTCGATCTGCACGCTGGAGTTCGAGGATCATCGCCCGCTGTATGACTGGGTGGTGAAGGAAGCGGAGTTCCCGCAGCCGCCCCGTCAGATTGAGTTTGCAAAGCTTTATCTGAAGAATGTCGTGACCGGTAAGCGTTACATCAAGAAGCTTGTGGAGCAGGGCATCGTGGATGGCTGGGATGATCCGAGACTGGTTTCCATTTCCGGACTTCGCCGCCGCGGATATACGCCGTCCTCCATCAAGAAGTTTGTGGATATGGCAGGCGTTTCAAAGAGCCAGGCCGTCAATGATTATGCGGCACTGGAGTACTGTATCCGTGAGGACCTGAAGCCCTCCTGCAGCCGTATGCTGGCGGTTCTGGATCCGTTAAAGCTTGTGATCGACAACTATCCGGAAGGACAGAGCGAGGAGCTCACGGCACCGAATAACCTGGAAAATGAGGCACTCGGAAGCCGTACCATCACCTTCTCGCGTGAGCTTTGGATCGAGCGCGAGGATTTCATGGCAGAGCCTGTTCCGAAGTACAAGAGACTGTACCCCGGCAACGAAGTACGTCTGATGTATGCATACTTCGTTAAGTGTGTATCCTACGAGACGGATGATGCCGGCAATGTGACGGTGGTTCACTGCACCTATGACCCGGAGACGAAGTCCGGAAGCGGCTTTGAGGGACGTAAGGTCAAGGGAACCATTCATTGGGTGAACGCACAGGATGCGGTTCAGCTGCCGGTTCGTCTGTATGAGAATATCATCGACGAGGAGAAGGGCGTATATAACGAGGACGGATCACTGAACCTGAATCCGAACAGCCTGACCACAGTACAGGCGTGGTGCGAAAGTGCACTGAAGGATGCGAAGGCATATGATCGGTTCCAGTTCGTCCGGAACGGCTTCTTCTGCGCAGATGCCAAGGACTCGAAGGAAGGAGCACCGGTGTTCAACCGGATCGTTTCGCTGAAGAGTTCGTTCAAGCTTCCGAAGAACGGATAATCAAGCTACCGGAGAACGGACAATTAAGCTGCCGGAAAATGGACTGGATCGACAGATTCGACAAATCAGAAAACCTCTTTGCACAATGCGCTGCAAAGAGGTTTTTTGAAACTACCCGCTTTTTACAAAAATGCAACCTTTGTTTGACCAATTGACAGCCTTGCATGGCAGACTGCTACGGCCAAAAAGGATAAGATTGAGTTATCACAAAAGGAAAACCCATTGAGAAGCAAATGATCATCCATTGATCAGCAACGGAAAACTCATGGATCAGGAAGAAGGGAGCAGAGAGATGATTCTGGCGGATAAGATAGCAGAAGAAAGAAAAAAGAACGGTTGGTCTCAGGAGGAGCTTGCAGAACAGCTTGGGGTATCGAGGCAGGCGGTTTCCAAGTGGGAAAGTGCAGGATCGGTTCCGGATCTTCAGAAGGTGATTCAGCTGGCAGAGCTGTTCGGGGTCAGTACGGATTATCTTCTGAAGGACGAGATGGAGCCGGAGATGCGGGGGACCGGTTATGAGGGCTTAAGCGAGTCGGAACAGATGCTGCACCGGGTGACAATGGAAGAAGCCAATGAATTTCTGGAGGTCAAGGAGAAATTTGCGCCGTTGATTGCAAATGCAACTGCATTATGCATTCTCAGCCCGGTTCTGCTCATTCTTCTCCATGCTTTTTCGGAGAGTCGAAGGCTTCCCTTAGCGGAGAATCTGGCGACAGGAATTGGATGCATGGCTTTACTGGTATTCATTGCCGCAGCCGTTTTCATCTTTATCATCAGCGGGATTAAAATGAGCCATCTGGAGCATCTGGAGAAGGAGCCTTTTGAAACGGAGTATGGCGTGACGGGGATGGTGAAGGAGAGAAGAGGCGTTTACGAGGAAAAATATACGATCGGTACGGCAATCGGCGTTGTCCTCTGCATTCTTTCTGTGATCCCGCTTTTGGTTGCCGGTGCATTGGATTTCCCGGATGACATCTGTGCAGCCTGCGTGTCGGTGCTTCTGGTGCTGATTGCACTTGGAGTGAACAGCCTGATTCGTGTGGGAATGGTAAAAGGCAGCTATGATACACTTCTTCAGGAGGGAGAATTCTCAAAGAGGGAGAAGCTGACCAAGAAGAAGCTGGATACCTTTTCCGGTGTTTACTGGCTGCTTGCAACTGCGATGTATCTCGCATGGAGTTTTAAAACCATGGAGTGGGATCAAACCTGGGTGCTCTGGCCTGTTGCAGGGGTACTCTTTGCAGCGGTATGCGGAATTGCCCGGATGATTCTTGGGATCCGGGATCGTGCATAGAATCCTTCCCGAAGGAAGGGAACACACATAAGATCATTCTCTGAATGGGGGAATCCGGCATGGGATATTTCCCGGAGCAAGGAGCATATAAAAATCAGGAGACAGCATGGAGCTGAACATGGAACTGCTGCCTGGAAACGGCAGGCATCTGTATGAACAGATTTATGAATATATCCGGGGGGAGATCCGCTTGGGAAAGCTTCTTGCCGGGGAGCGTCTTCCCTCGACCAGGCAGCTTGCCGCCAGTCTGAAGATTGCAAGGACAACGGTGGAGCTTGCCTATGAGCAGCTGGAGGAAGAGGGCTATCTTGTGATCCGGCGGGGGAGCGGAGCCTATGTCTGTGAGACGCAGAACATACCGAGCCTGACGGAAGAGAGCAGGAAATCGGCGAAAATTAATATTGACCGGAATAGTCAAACACAAAGAAGCTGCCCTGTTTTACAGGAAAACCCAGAGCGGAAGACAGAAATCGACTTTTCGCCGCGTACGATCGATATGTCCATGTTTCCCTATGCGACCTGGAGAAGAATTCTGCGCGGAATTCTGACCGGGGACCGGGCGGATCTGTTCCGACGGGGAGATCCGCAGGGTGATCCGGAGCTTCGAACAACCATTGCGCACTACCTGCATCTTTCGAGAGGCTGTCACTGTGATCCGGAGCAGATCGTCATCGGAGCAGGAAATGACTATCTTCTGATGGTGCTCGGAATTCTGCTGGGAAAGTCTTTTTCAAATACAGATGTCCATAAAGGTGTGCGGATCGGAATGGAATCCCCGACGTATCTTCGGGCGGCAGATGTGATGAGATCGATGGGATTTTCCATTGAACCGATTGCCGATGATGAGAGCGGCATGCGTGCGGATGCGCTGGAAGAATCCGACTGTCAGCTCGCTTATCTCATGCCGGCCAGACAGTTTCCGACCGGCGTGGTGATGCCATATCCGCGAAGGGCGGAGCTCCTTTCCTGGGCGGCAGAGAAAGAGGGACGCTATCTTATCGAGGATGATTACGATTCGGAGTTTAAGTTCAGAGGGCGTCCTGTTCCGTCTCTGCAATCGATGGATGCGGGAGGAAAGGTGATTTATCTGGGGACCTTCTCCAAGTCGATTGCACCGGCGATCCGTGTCAGCTATCTGATTCTGCCGAAGGATCTGCTGCCGGCATTTCATGAAAAGGCCGGTTTTCTTTCCTGCACCGTTCCGCGGCTGGATCAGGCGATACTGAATGAATTTATTCAGGATGGATATTTTGAACGGTATCTCAACCGGATGAGAAATCATTACCGGAGCAAGCACGACCGGATACTGGAGCTCCTAAAACCGCTGGAAGGGAAATTTGATATCCGCGGGCAGGGAGCAGGACTTCATCTGGTGCTTCATCTGAAGAATCCGGATGCTTGCCTGGATGCCGCGGGAGGACAGGAAAAGATCGGACAAGACGAGATCGAGCAAAAACTGGCGGATGCAGCAAGAGCTCAGGGAGTGATTGTCTATCCGCTGTCCGAGCAGAATCTTCCGGAAAATCCATCCTCCCGGCGTCAGGCCTCTCCTGCTATCCTCCTTGGCTATGCGGCCCTGACGGAGGAAGAAATCCGGGAGGGCACGCAGAAGCTCATTCAGGCCTGGAGCTGACGCATCGTGTTTCCCTTTCGCATCATGTGATAATACACGGGGATCAGAAGAATGCAGGCTCCTGCCCAGGCAAGCGGACTTGCGATACAAACGGCAGTATAGCCGATGAAGGAAGGCAGAATCAGCGTTGCAACGAGCCGCATGATCAGCTCAATCATGCAGGCGGAAAACGGAGCCCAGCTGTTCTGCATGCTCTGAATGGCGGTCCGGTAAACAGCGAGCAGTCCGAGAATGAAGTAGAAGGGCGCAACACCCCATAGATATCCGTCGGAGTAGGCGTAGATTTCTGCGGACGGGGAATCCAGAAACAGCCGGACAATCGGATGGCGAAGAAGGAGAAGACCGACGCACATCAGAAGATTCATCATCTCGAGCTGAAGCAGGCAGGCTCGTACGCCCTTTTGGATTCGCTGCGGCAGCCCGGCACCGTAATTTTGTGCCACATAATTCGAGATGGCGGTCATCATGGCATTGTTGACAAGAACCGAGAGCTGATCTGCCTTGGTGGCCGCGGTGTATCCGGCAACGGCAGCAGTTCCCATGGAATTGACGACTGCCTGCATGGCAAGCTGTCCGATGCACATGACGGACATCTGAAAGCCCATGGGAAAGCCCACCTGCAGATGTTTGATGGCGGGATCCTTCAGATCACGAAAATCCCCCTTATGCAGATGCAGAATGGAAAATTTCTTCCATCCGACCACATTGCTGAGGACGGCAGAGAGAAGCTGCGCCAGAATGGTAGCAAGTGCCGCACCGGCTACGCCCATCTGCAGGGGAAGAATGAAAACCACATCCAGAACAATATTCAGAAGAGAAGAGAAAACAAGAAAATACAGCGGTGTTTTGCTGTCTCCCAGAGCGCGGAGCATGTTGGAAATCATGTTGTAGTAGATGGTTGCTCCGGTGCCGGCAAGGACGATAAACATGTAGGTATGGGCATCGTCATAGATGTCCGCCGGAATCTGCATCCAGCGAAGAATCGGATGTGCGAGCAGGCAGCAGACCGCAGTCAGAAGGATGGTAAAGAGCACGCACAGGACGGCAGACACGGCGATGCTTTTTGTCATGCCCTTCTGATCGCGGGCACCGAAACGCTGACCGAGGCAGATTCCGAAGCCGCCGGTGAATCCGTTGATGAAGCAGAAGATGAAGTATATGATGATGCTGGTGGAGCCGACGGCGGCGAGAGCCCCGGCTCCCATTGTTTTACCGACAATAACGGAGTCTGCCAGCGTGTAAAACAGCTGGAACAGATTTCCGAGAATGACAGGAATGGCAAATTTCAGAAGGACGGAAAAAGGCTTTCCCTGTGTGAGATCCATATTGTTCTGTGTGGCCATCGTGCGGCGCTCCTTTCATGCTTTACATGGCTACCGGCAAGCTGCAGAGGAGGGCGTTTTGGCTCGTTGCAGAAGAGGCAGTCATGGGAACAAAGAAAATATATGTGGACGATCATAACCGCGAGCTTTCTGCGCATGGCACGGAGACCTTTCCGGTCACGGTCAATCACGACGATCTGTGGATGTTCGAGGGAAGAAATGTCCCTATCCACTGGCATAATGAAATTGAATTCTGTCTTCCGCGAAAGGGAACTGCGGTCTGTCAGATTTATCAGGAAAGCTATACGATTCCTGCGGGATCGGCTATTCTGATCGGGAGCAATGTCCCGCACAGCTGTCACTCTCTGACGGGAGAGAGTGTTCTGTACAGCAGCATCATCGCTGCGCCGGAATTCATCAGCGGAGAAATCGGCGGCGATGTGGAGCGCAAGTGCATGCGCCCGTTTCTGGAGGGCAGTGCCGGTCCCTGCATCCGGATCGATGGGGGTGAAGCGGACGGAACCGAATCGAACGGGATCGGAGCGGAGTCCAGGCGGCTTCTTCAAATGCTGGATGAGATCGACCGGCTCTACACGGAAAAGCCTCTCTGCCACGAGCTTCGGATCAAGGGACTTCTCTGTGAAATTCTCGCCGCTCTTCTGCCGGAAGCATACAGGAATCCGGCAAATAAGAGACTGCAGTCTGTGTCCGCAAGCTCTGCGGAGCTTGAACGCCTGCAGCTTACGCTGGATTATCTTCATCAGCATTATGATTCCGTTGTTTCTCTTCAGGAGCTTGCAGACCTGACGCATCTTTCAAGAGAGGCCTGCTGCCGGAGCTTTCGCAGGATGACCGGGAAATCCATCACGGAGTATCTGCAGGAATACAGGGTCACGCAGAGCCTTCCCCTGATTCGCAGCGGTCGCTACTCCATCAGCCAGGTCGCGGAGCTGTGCGGCTTCAGCAACGCAAGCCGCTTCGCAGCTGCTTTTCGCAAACGGATGGGGATCAACCCAGGTCATTATCATAAAGAAGGATGTGGCTAATTGCGATTCGGCTGTTGCCGGATTTGATACAGATATTGATGTTTCCGGGGGAAAAGAAAATGGTGTTTTTGAGCGGGAAAGAGATGGATGTTCCTGGCGGAAAATAAAAAGGTGAGGCAGGCGTGATGCAATGGATATCACGCCTGCCTCGCAGAAATTATGTTATAAAATGCCGAGTACGGAATCAGTGGGGAATCATGAGCAGCTGACTGGAAACGATATTATCGTCCGGCCTGTGCCATAATTGCCGGTAAATTGGCCTGAACCTGAGCCAGAGCCTGGTCAGAACTCATTCCCTGCGCCACCAACGCTGCGTACATCTGTTGAACCAGCTGCTCTGCAGAAGCTGTACTGCCGGTACCAGACTGATTCAGAAGAGCAAGATCCTCCTGAACGATCCTCAGATATTCGGAAGGCTGAGCGGTAAGCTTAGTCAGGACCGTCTGTATCCTGTTCATTGCCGCCTCTGATGTCAGACCATTTTGAACATACAGTGCATATGCATTCTGTACCGCCTGCTCCGCTGTTATTCCTGCGGGAACAGCAACCGTGTTCGCAGAAGCTGCAGGGGTCCCTCCGGATGTGGAGATGCTTGCAGATACCGAAGTACCGCCGAGGCACTTTGAACAAGGCGTGTACCCGCTCGCCTTTGCATTGGCAAGAGTGATTGCATGCTTGCTTTTTCTCAGAGAACTGCAGTTTGCAGCATGATATTTTTTACCGGTGTCTGTAATATACACAACGTCATTTCCTGCCGCCATCACATGAACCGGGGCAATCATAGAAATACAAAGAAGAGCGCTTACGAGTGCGATACATAATCTTTTCATTTTGCTTTCCTCCATGGTAAAAGCTGAAAACTGAATAATCAAAAATGATGGAAAAACTGCAGAAATTCATAGAACTATGATAGCACATTATCGGAAGAG
>HF986534.1:0-3469 GCA_000431495.1 Firmicutes bacterium CAG:791
TTTAGGACAGAATGTAAGAAGCTATGCATTATCCGTATCCATATTGCTTTGGAAGAACAAGAAAAAAAAATATGCGAACAGAAACAGACTGATTCCGATGGAAAGTATGGATCGGCTGGAAGCGGAAGGCAATCCGGAGATCGTTGGCCTGTCGGAAGCTTCGCCGGAGAACTGCATTCTTATGGAAGATGAGCGCATTGTCGTTCAGCAGGTCGTGGCGCGTTTGCCGGAGAAATATAGAATACCAGTCTATTTATTCTACTCCGCAGAGCTGTCGATTCAGGAAATTGCAAAGGTGTTGCAGATACCGGCAGGAACCGTCAAAAGTCGCATGAACAAAGCAAAGCATGTATTAAAGGAAGAACTGGAGACGTTAGGATATGACAGATGAAAAATTGGATCAGATCTTAAAGCAGGCCCTTACTCCAGAAATTGATGACTCGGAAATTCAAGTTCGTAGAAAGGGCAGGAAAAGAAGAATGACTCGGAAAACAGTTGTTGCGAGTGGATTGGTTGCGTGTGCGGCAGTGGCTTTTGTTGTGACAGGCGGATATTTTGGAATCTTTTCAAAGTCCGAGGGTGGGAGAACTACCATTGCAGGTTTGGAACGCAGTGATGCCGGTACGGAGAACAGCGGGACGGTCACGGAAAGCGACGACGCAGGTTTGGAACGCAGTGACGCCGGTACGGTGAGCAGTGCATTAGGCAAGAATCTGTTCGCCATAACGGCCTATGCCGCAGAATTACCGGAAGGAATCTCGTCCGGTGATGTAGTTGGACTGAGCAGGGTTTCCGCAGACTATGGAAGTGCGGAATACCTGGATGGAAGATTTATGATCTCCGGACAGAATATTGAGAAAATCAGGATTTCAACAGATAAATGTAATCTCTATACGGCAACCCTCATTTACAAGGGTGACGCAGAATATACGAAGGCGCAGGAGGCGGAAGCCAATGGAACCGGTGAATATGTGCGGATTACGGATGCTCCGTTGAATTCGGATGAGACAGACACATCGGATGAGGCAGCTGTATCTGGATCGGACGCCTATCATTACGAGCATCTCGAGGTGGCAGGGAGTACATATGAAGGTGTTTACAATGACCATACACAATTCGGCATGTCAGTTCCCAAGGAACAATGGAGCACGAGTAAGGACGATCAGCAGAATTATCATGAGAATGTGGATCAGGTGAATGGGGCAACACTCACCATTGAGGTATCCTTCTCAGATGGCACTTCCGAGACGCATCACTACAGAGTCAATGTGGGGAAAATTTTTGTTCCAGAGGGGAAAGATGGCTATCTTCAGTGGGACAATCTCACGAGATTCCTTACCGCGGAGGAAGAGGCGGGAGAAACACCGAATGTCTACGGATACCTGCTGGAAAGGATGGATTGAATAGCTCTGAAAACAGAGAAAACCTTTTACATTCCATCCTCAAAATAATAAGCAAGGAGGATGAATGTACTCTCACAGATGAATGATCAGATCGGTGATCTTGATGCAGAGATTCAGAAGAAGGAAGAGAAGGAAAAGGCGCTTCGATCAAAGAATCGCGAGACAGAAGTTCGGATTCTGACAAAGAAGCAGGTCATGGCACTTCCGGAGCCGGAAAAGACCCTCGGCGGAAAGTTCAAGGTGGAACCGCAGGAATACCGTGATTTGAAAGCGACAGCTCTGCGGGTAGGCGCTGTTGACGCCAGAGAACAGAAACTTGATCAGATGGAGCAAAGACTTCAACAGATGAAGGAAGAGATCGAGGGCAAGAAGAAACTTCCGGTGAAAGAACAGTTGGAGCTCTTTCAGCTCCGCAAATTAAAAGAGATCGTGGTGAAACTGGTGGACAGGTTGCCGGAGGGATTTATCAAGAGGGTTCTCATCGAATCGTTGCGGGGCAGGGATCTTTTGGAAAAGGCGGAGAAACAGATTGGAAGGCCAGAGCAAAGCAGGCACCATGACCGGGAGGTTTTGTAGGGGAATAGGGAAAACAGGCGGAAGATTAATCTTAACCGCCTGTTGTCATGAGAGATGATCTTTATGGTTCTCTTTTGTTCAGTGCGCTGCAGAAAGCAGCACAGAGACGGATCATAGGATCGCAGTATCCTTGTCTAATTGCTATCAAACGTGTGTACGTACATCTGACCTTTTTAAGAACAAAATGCTAAATGTAATCGCTCCCAGAATATAGAAGCAGCACGAAGCAAGAAGCACAGGAACGTTCAAATCCCCGGTGATTGAGCTGCTTCCCATCCCATAGATCAGCATTGAGTACGGAATGGCGTAATACGCGCCTTTGACGGTCAGCCAAAGACCGGTAATACTCCCTACAAAAGCAAGTGCAATGGGCACTGCGAAGGATCGGGAGATCATAGACAACATGCTCTGCACAGCAGTGATGGCAGCGAGGCAGACAGCGGCGCTGATCATCCGGATCCAGAACAGTCCAGGCACCTCTCCGGGAAGTTTCAGTATGATTTTCCCGGTGACAAGATAGATGCTTGCAATCCATAAGATGCTGATGGATGAGAGAAGAACGGCCGTTAGCCACTTATCACCGACAAGCTTTCCGGGGGTAGTTACCGTCAGAATCAGGTTCCAGTTGCTGCCCTGATGCTCCATCCGCCACAGCAGGCTGCAAAGAATCCCAACCAGAGGCGCGAGGAAAAACATACCCAGAAACAGGGACTGTTGTGTCCATAGATCTTCCCAGGTGTTCTGCAAAACACCCTGATTCTGCACAAAATTAAATGTCCCGATTACGGCTGAAATCAGCGGGATCAGAAGAAAAGGAATCCATATGGGATTACGTTTCAGTTTAATCAGTTCCACTGGCAGTCCACTGTGAGCGGACTGGGGTGCTTTGAACCTTCCTGCGCCTATGCGCAGCTCACCCTGCTCTGCTCTGGTAAAAAGATATAATCCCAGCAGAAGTACACCGATGAGGTAAAACAGTGCAGTCAGAATTTCAGGCAGCGTGATCTGCCGCAGGAAAAGGGTCACGGTTCTCGACGCCCTCTGATAATCCATGCCGATGGGGCTCAGGGAGAGGAGGACAGACCAAGGAGTCCAGGCCTTCGTACTCACATAGGCGAGGAACAGACCGGTCAGAGTGCCGCCGAAGCCGATGGAAAGCGCTGCAAACTGGCTGGGAAAAAGGAGAGACAAAAGGCATTGCACCTGATAAATAATCATTCCGCTGACCAGCTCTGCCAGAAATGTGCTCCCGATCAGAGTGTACGGAATAGTTCCCTCATATCCAAGGCTGACACCCATCAGAATCACCATTCCCATCTGAAACAGGCAGAACAAGGTCAGATGGATGACCCCATAGAGGAGCTTGCCGAAATAGATGGCTGCTCTGCTTTCCAGCGTCGGCAGGAGATTCCACATGGCGCCTTTGTGTTCCATGTCGACCGATTGACTGGCAAGCACAGCCATCAGGACAGACAGGATCAGTGTATTGA
>HF986534.1:3530-15608 GCA_000431495.1 Firmicutes bacterium CAG:791
CTGCTGATCCGGAGAGCTCCAGTGAAACAGATAGAAATAATTCAACAACACAGCTATCGCAAGAAGCAAAAGGGAGTGCTTGTGCCGGGATTTTTTGAACTCGACGGCGATCAGCCTTGAAAACATCGAACTTAACTTCATAAGGAATGCTCCTTTCCGCCGGTCATTTCAAGGAATACATCTTCCAGATTGTCACCATGGGCTTCCAGATCAGCAAGAGTTCCCTGATAGAGCATACGACCATGATGGATGATGCCGACCTGATCAGCCATCTGTTCGATCTCGCTGAGGAGATGGCTGGAAATGATAACGGTCATGTTTCTTTCTCTGGGGAGAGAACAGATCAGCTGACGCATTTCCTGAATCCCGGCGGGGTCGAGACCGTTGGTCGGTTCGTCCAGAATTAGCAACTTTGGATTTCCCAGGATCGCCATGGCGATGCCGAGCCGTTGTTTCATGCCAAGAGAATAGTTGCTGAGCTTCTTATCGCGTTGGTCATAGAGGCGTACGGTTTTCAGAGCAGGAGCGATTTCTGCTTCGCTGACCCCTTTCAGCTTCTGTATGATCTGCATATTTTCAAGTCCGGTCAGGTGTCCGTATCCGCCCGGATTTTCGATCAGGCTTCCTGTCTGGCGAAGAATGGACAGCCTGTTTGCGGAATCCATCGTCTTTCCAAAGATTTTGATGCTGCCATGATCTGGATGGATCAGTCCTAGAATTATCTTGAGTGTTGTGCTTTTGCCAGCTCCGTTTGGTCCGAGAAAGCCGTAGACGCATTTCTCCGGAACAGCCATAGAAAGATCCTTTACACGATAAGTTTTACCGCTTTGTTTACTCAGGTGATCTGTTTCCAGTATGTAGTTCATCATGATTATTTCCTCCGTTTCTTGTTTTACAATGACAGAATACCTGCTGAAGATTATGAGAACCTTGTGCTGACCTTATGCCTACATTAAGAAGCTTCAAAGACCTTGGGGGAAATGGCAAGATACGGTATAGTAAAAGCAATCGCAATTATTAAATACATCATATTCGAGGCGCTATGCGCCTTGAACGCCACGAAAATTGGCAAAAGTCGGAAACAAGAAAGCTTACAAAAGCCTCTTCACATCGATTTTCATAGGTGCTTAACAATTACATATAAAAGATGATTCAGGAGGATCTGCATATGGATAGAAGTGAATGCAGAATATTAACGATAGATGATGAAAAGGAGCTGACAGATATTGTAATGGAGCTGCTCAAAAGAGAGCATTATTCGCGAGTCGATATTGCCGCGAGCTGCGGTGAGGCAAAAGAAAAGCTTCAGAAACAGCATTACGATCTGATTCTACTGGATGTCATGCTTCCAGACGGGAATGGATTTGATTTTTATACACAGATGAAAGAGACGGGGTATCTGTATGATGCGCCGGTGATCTTTTTGTCGGCGAGGGATGAGGACACGGCACGTCTGAAGGGGCTTGGACTTGGGGCGGATGATTACATCACCAAGCCATTTCTTCCAAAGGAATTGCTGCTGAGAATCGGAGCGGTACTTAGAAGAACCTATCATTTTGAGGAGAAGGGGCAGACTGCTCGTCTGGGGCAAACGGTTGTCTCAATGGATGCGGGAACTGTTACTCGGAATGGAAAGGAGACTGATCTTACTGCAAAGGAACTGGCGCTCTTTCATATTCTTTTCCGGAACCGGGGGAAAATTGTTACAACAGACGCGTTGTGCGACGCCCTCTGGCCGGACGGCAGCTTTGGACTGGAGAGTTCGCTGATTGTCCATATGCGCCATTTAAGAGAAAAGGTAGAGGCAGAGCCGTCAAAGCCAAGATACCTGATCACGGTGCGGGGGCTTGGCTATAAGCTGGAGAAGGAATCATGAAGCGAAAAACGGGAAAGAGGCTACAGCTGTTTGCCGGAATTGTGATGATGATAATTCTGCTTCTCTTTACTGATCTTCTGATCTGTGGGATCGTGGTGATCAGAAATAATTCGGCGGATTATCAGGACCCGCAGGAGATCCTGATGCATCTGTCTGAAAAAAATGGAAGCTATCAGTTGGATAAGAAAGAGACGGAAAGACTTTTGAAGTACCAGCAGTTTGCTATGCTCCTGGATAAGAATGGAAGCATTTTATGGAGCGAAGCACTCCCCGAAGAGCTTAGAAAAACTTATACATTACAGGATGTCGCAAAGTTTACCCGGTACTATCTTGAGGATTATCCGGTCCGCACCTATGTCGTCGAGCAGGGATTACTCGTGATTGGCGGGGAAAAAGATCAGGTATGGAAATATACATTCGAGTTTGATGTGAACCTGATGACAAACCTTTTGAAGATATTTCCGTTGCTTTTTATGTTCAATATGGCAGTGCTTGTGACTGTTCCGACTTGGATACAGAGACGACGCTCAAGTCAAAAGGAAGAAGAGCGTACAGAGTGGATTGCAGGAGTGTCACATGATATTCGTACACCGCTTGCGATTGTTCTGGGTAATGCGGAAATCATTGCCGGTTCAACGCAGGAGGCGGAGGTCAGGCAAAGGGCGAAATCTATTGAGACACAAGGAATCCGGCTTCGCCGGCTCGTGGATAATCTGAATCTTTCCAGTAAACTGGAGTTTGGCGCAGGGAAATTTGAGAAAAAGAAAGTGAGAATCAGCCGGTTCCTCAGAATGATCCTCACAGAAATCATGAATCAGACGGAGGATGTGCGGTATCAGTTCACAATCGAAATCGATGACAGACTTCAGGAGCTGGAGCTTTGCTTCAACGAAGATCTGATGGAGAGAGCGGTCATGAATTTGCTTCATAATGCGATTCGGCATAATCCGGATGGATGCAGGATTGAAATGAGACTGTATCAGGATCAGAAAAACCATGTTTTTCTGGAAATTGGCGATAATGGAAAAGGCGTATCAAAAGAATTTCTGAGCAGACTGAACAGTAGTAGCTATGAGTGGGAGTCCAGCATCGGGCAGAATGGCCTGGGACTAAAGATTGTCAAACAGGTAGCGGATTGGCACCACTGGAAAATATTCTTTTCAAAAGGCGAACAGAGCGGGCTGGTTTGTACGATGCGATTGAGATGAGAAATGTGTGGGAATCGTCTATTTGCACTTGAAAAGCACTTGAAATACACATGTATTGATGCTATATTTTGGATGAGGAGGTGATCGAAATGTCTAAGACAGTGGAAATGTCCAATTTCACTTTTAAGATGGATAAGACAACGAGAGAGCAGTATAGCTCGCTTTGCAATGAATTGGGACTGACAATGTCTGCTGCTACACTCGCACTGATCAAGCAAGCTGTTCGCAATCAGAGCATGAGTTTTTCTCTTCGTGATGAAAATGGATTCACCCCGGAGGAGGCAGATGAACTCATGAGGAGGATCCGTGAGGTTCAGAACAACGAGGCAGTTCACCATGATCTGATGGAGGCCTGATGTGAGAGACCTGTACTGGCAATCCGATGCATGGCTGGAGTATGTTGATCTGCAAAAAGACAAGGCTCTTTGCCAAAAGATCAATAACCTGATTAAAGATATTTTGCGGAATGGTTATCAGGCTGAGTATGGAAAGGTTGAGCTGTTAAAGGGAAATATGTCCGGATATGCGAGTGTTCGCATTGATAAGAAGAATCGCTTGATTTTTACAGCGGACGCCGGACGCATTACGGTGATTCAATGCAGTGGCCATTACGGTGATCATTGACAAAACATCGATCTTGCTTGATAACATCTCGTGATAACAAATTGATAACAGCAGTTCGTATACCCTGTAGAAATGGGATAACTGAAATCAATCTGAATCAAATTATATCAAGAAACAAAACTTGAACGGGTTAGAATCGGTATTTCATTTTCGAGTTTGAATAAGTAACTGGAAACCCTGCAAAGCAGTTTCACAACTCGCTTTGCGGGGCCTTTTATATGAGGAGGTGAGCAAAACAAATCGATGAAGGCGCTGCATTATACGGAGCACAGCCTGGCACATGTCGGTGTTGTGGCGCAGCGGCTTTGATTCTGGCGGACAAGTCGGATGTCAGAAGAAGAAATCTGATGTGAAGACACAGATGCACAAAACGGAGATTGCATAAGGAGGAAAACGAAATGGATAAGAACCGGTATCACAGAAACGAGCTTCTGGCACAGACGGTCATCAAGGGACTGGAATCCCGGAATATGACGGGATACTATGCGGCAGATAAAAACAAGGCGCTTCAGAAGGCACTGGAGCTGATTCCGGAGGGAAGCAGCATTACAATGGGCGGCTGCATGAGTGCACAGGAGATTGGGCTTGTGGATGCTCTGCAGGAAGGAAATTATCACTTCCTGGATCGTGACAGGATGGAGCCGAGGGAAGCTCTTCTTGCAGCCTATGATGCAGATATATTTCTTTCCAGCGTCAATGCGATGACAGACGATGGGATTCTGCTCAATATCGATGGAAATGCCAACCGGGTTTCCTGTATTGCCCAGGGGCCGCGCAAGGTGATCTTCCTTGTTGGGATGAACAAGGTCTGCAGTGACCTGGATGCTGCCATGAAGAGGGCCAGAAACGTAGCAGCACCCATCAATGCACAGCGGTTCGGACTGAATACGCCATGTTCGAAGACCGGAAAATGCTTCGACTGCAAATCATCGGATACCATCTGCTGTCAGTTCCTGATGACACGCTTCTCCAGACATAAGGATCGGATTCATGTGATCCTGGTGAACGATGATCTCGGATTTTAAATGGGAAAATGATTTTTCATAAACAGCATAAATTAAAAAGCAGCGGGACTCGGAAGAGAACCGCTGCCTTTGTTTTTCATGAAGCTGGTTACGGAGGTTATTCTACGGGAGAGAAATCATCCTTGCCGACGCCGCAGAGCGGACATACCCAGTCATCCGGAATCGCTTCAAAAGCAGTTCCGGGAGCAATTCCGTTGTCAGGATCACCGATTTCCGGATCGTAAACATAACCACATACATTGCAAACATATTTTTTCATCACAGGACTCCTTTCAAAGTGTTGGAAAGAAAATGCATTTGTTGTTTTACTTATGATTAAATTATACTGCGCGGCAGAAGCAAAAGATGTAACGAATGTTACAAACTGACGTTATAAGGTCAGATGCGGTCTGGTTGCGAAGAAAGGGACTGCAGATACCTACCGGTATTGGTTCCTGCTTCCTCGCCGGCAAGATTGTAGCCCTCCTGAAGATAATGGAAGGTGTCCTTCATCAGGCCCTTTGCGGCAAAAGAGGCGAAGCACCGGCTTACGAGAATGACATCTGGATCTTCTCTGGCAAGCTTCTCCTGCATTTCCTGAATCGGAACATAGAGCGCCGGAAGATCCCGGTGATTGCCAATCCGAATCAGGAAGCAGCGGGTCAGCCCGCATTCCTCCCGGAAGGAGGAGAGCATATCGCGCGTTTTCCGGTAGTAAACTTCCGGATCCGTGTGCAGATCTCCGTCGGTACAGCCCTGACACCAGACCATGCTGCGGTGCCGGACGTTAATATGGTGGTTCTGAAGCCAGATCAGACACTGTCTGGTACGGGATGCGGCATCGGAATAAAAGGAAGAACCGGGAGCCCATTCCGCAATGGAGGAGCCGCCTTTGGAAGCAGATACACCGACAATGGGGACCCCGGTCTGCTGATAACAGGAATTCACAAAGGCAGAAACCAGAGAGCCGGTTTTCATACCGGGCTCGTAAATTCCGGAGAGAAGATTCTCGTCCTTTCCGAATGGCTCCGTGATGGGATGAAGCGTGGATGGATCTGTAATGGCCCGGAATTCATAGCCGTGCCCCTGAGGGACCGACGGAGCCTGTTCTGCGATTCCCCGCCCGGCCATATTGCTTTGCCCCATGAATGCGAAAAAATCAACTTCATATAAAAGCATGGAAAGCTCCTCAAGAGTCTCTATCCTGCATATATGATTCCCTGGAACAGAGTATCCTCATCGGTGCCGTTAATCTTCGAAGGAAATTGACTTGCGTCAATTTTGATCCGGTAGATCTCCGCATCATAGTCAGGCATCACCGGCTGGTTTAACAGATAGTAGCGCCAGTCGCTTTCACCCTGCGGAGTAACACAGGAGTTATCAACGATCTGAAGATCACAGATGGATGCGTTGTCTGTGCGGAGCAAACGAAGATAGCTGCCCTTGGGAATCGTACCGTTTCCGATTACATTTCCTTCCTTATCGGCGAGAGAGCAGGGAATGTCCTGCAGTGCTCTGACCGCGCGGGAGGCAGAGGAGAAAAAGTAGAGCTCCTCCGGGACGGGGTAGCCGTCTTTTCCAACGGAATATGCGCGGTACACGGTGCCGGTTCCGAAAAGATCCGTCCGCTTCCCGAGGTGGAAATACGAAGGGTCTGTGAAGGCCATCTTCCGGGAGCTGGACCAGGACCTCCGGTCGTTTTCTCCCTCATTCCACCAGATGGAGTATTCATCAGGAACCGAGAGATTCTGCCCGCGACTCCGGTCGCAGGAGGCATTGACTGCGTTCACGACAAAGAGCTGTATGTAATCGCCTTCCTGGTGAGTAAAGGTGTAGATATAGTAAGAATCATCTGTGCAGACGAGATAAGCATCTGCAGAAAAGGCATAGTCAGTAACCATCACCTTTTCTCCGTCAATCTCCACAATAACCTTATAGTCATAACCATCTTCCCCATTGTCCTCAAAGGACACAACAATTTCTTCTGCGACGCCGTCGTGATTCACATCTGCATATATCTCACTGTTAATCGGCACCACATATCCCGCACCGCTGATTTCCGTATAATAGGGATCAAATACAGTTTCATCTTCGTCAAATCCGATCCGGACCTTGGGTGCGCCCATGACATAGGGGCCAAGCTCATAGAGTCCGAAATACACCGTCACCGCTTCATTGTCAATGGTCCAGAATACGGAAGAATCTGACAGATCCATATCCTTGACATAATGATCCAGATCGACGCCAACCATTTTGGCAACCTTCTGGTTCTGGCTTTGGAAATTTCGCAGGAGAAGCTCCTTGAAGCGAGTCGGATCCTTCAGAACATCGGAAAGGACAAGCTCCTTTCCTGTGGCGGAATCGAAGTTCTGTCCGACGGTACCGTATACTCCGTGTGCCCCGCCCAGATACATGCTGCTGTCCGAGCGGACGCTGACAACGCGGGAGTCGGCTCTGAGAACCGTTCCCTTTCTGGATGAATCCATTCCGTTTGGAATCGGGTCGGTACCGACTTCCGCTGCATACGCGTTGAAGTCTCTCTCGAGCATGGCAATTTCTTCGCGGTCTTTCTCAGCCGCAGCCTGCATTCTGTCCTGCAGTGCGTCCGAAAGCTCCGGGTACGCAGCTTCGTCTTCCGGAGCAACCAATATGGAAAATGTACTGTAGAAGAGCTCCTGTGCATAGGTGTCGGGATTCCACTGGTTCATGTCCCTCTCAAGAAGGGCAATATGGATCGGTGTAACGGGAGGAGCCTTCCGCGGTTCTTCCGGAGCAGTCCCGGTGTCATCTCCGGAAGCTTCGTGTTCGCTTTCCGAGCTGCTGGAGGAAGCGGTTTCTCTGGGCTCCTCTGCCGCAGAGACAGATGTCTCCTGTGCGGAATTTTCTGCAGAGGAGTCGGCTGTATCGCCGCTTTTTCCGCAGGCAGAAAGCATCAGCAGGACGGATCCGGCTGTCAGCAGGACGGGTAGGATTCGTTTCTTCATAGGGGTTCTCCTTTCTTCGGCTTTTCTCTCTCTATCATGTCATGAATAAGAAGATATCTCAATGAATTTGTGTATCCTTACGAAAAAGCGAAAAGAAAACAGGCCATGCCAGAAGGATGGAAAACAAAATGCACATAACAATCGGAGAGAATTCGTGATGTATATTCATTATACCTAATAAAATCATGGAATTTTCTAGAATTCCCTAAAAATATTCTATAAAAAAACAACCCCTCCGGTTTTATCATTGTTTTTGTCGACAGGGGGAAAGTCAAAGAGATTTTCCGATGACACATACTCAGGAGGGTAAAGATATTATGAACAAGAAACGCGTAATTTCCATCGTGACTGCAGCGATCCTTGCTGCAACACTCGCAGGCTGCAGCTCATCAAATTCCAGCCAGCCTGCAGCTTCCACAGAAGCAGCAACCGAGGCAGCAGCGGAGACCGAGGCAGCTGCAGAAGAAGCAGCTCCGTCCGACGGACCGGTAGCAAATGCTGACAAGCCGGTAGCATGGTTCAACAGACAGCCTTCGAACTCCACAACCGGTGAGCTGGATATGACGGCTCTGAATTTCAACAAGGACACCTATTATGTAGGCTTCAATGCAAATCAGGGTGCTGAGCTGCAGGGCCAGATGATCGCTGATTATATCGAGGCTCATATCGATGAGATCGACCGCAACGGCGACGGCGTAATCGGATACGTTCTGGCAATCGGCGACATCGGACACAACGATTCCATCGCTCGTACCCGCGGCGTTCGTAAGGCTCTTGGAACCGGCGTTGAGAAGGACGGCGAAATTGATCCCAGCCCGATCGGAACAAACACAGACGGCTCCGCAACCAGTGTTCAGGACGGCAAGCTGACCATCGGCGGCAAGGAATACACCGTTCGCGAGCTTGCTTCTCAGGAAATGAAGAACTCCGCAGGAGCTACCTGGGACGCAGCTACTGCAGGAAACGCAATCTCCACATGGGCAGCTTCCTTTGGCGATCAGATCGACGTCATCGCATCGAACAACGACGGCATGGGCATGTCGATGTTCAACGGCTGGTCCAAGGCTGAGAAGGTTCCTACCTTCGGATACGATGCTAACTCCGATGCAGTTGCAGCCATCGCTGAGGGCTATGGTGGAACCATTTCCCAGCACGCTGACGTTCAGGCTTACCTGACACTTCGTGTCGTTCGTAACTGCCTGGATGGCGTAGACATCGATACCGGTATCGGCACTGCTGATGCAGCAGGCAACGTTCTGACCGATGATGTATATGAGTACAATGCAGACCAGAGATCCTATTACGCTCTGAACGTAGCAGTTACTGCAGATAATTACAGCGACTATCTGGATTCCACAGTAACCTATGCACCGGTTTCCAACCAGCTGGATACTGCAACCTCTCCGTCCAAGAAGGTATGGCTTGATATTTACAACGCTTCGGATAACTTCCTGAGCTCCACCTATCAGCCGCTTCTTCAGAATTACGATGATCTGCTGAACCTTGAAGTTGATTACATCGGCGGCGATGGTCAGACAGAGTCCAACATTACCAACAGACTTGGAAATCCTTCCGAGTACGATGCATTCTGCATCAACATGGTTAAGACGGATAACGCAGCTTCCTACACATCACTGCTCAGCCAGTAAGATGAGTTTCATCTGATCACAAAAAAGCATCAGAGAAATCCGTAAGCAGGTAGAAGAGCTGTCAGGAAGATCTCTTCCTGGCAGCTCCTTTCTGGTGATAGCTGGTTCAGCTTAAGATGCGCGCAAAGGTGCGGATGTGAAGCTGCAGCAGCTATCAGGAATCAATGAAACAGGGGTAATAAGCAATGGCAGAAGAAAAAAAAGATGACATCATCCTGTCGATCCACGGAATGTGTAAGTCCTTCGGCCGCAACAAGGTTCTGGATCACATCAACATGGATGTGAAGCGCGGAACCATCATGGGCCTGATGGGTGAGAACGGCGCAGGAAAATCGACGATGATGAAGTGCCTCTTCGGTACTTATCAGAAGGATGAAGGAACCATTGTTCTGGACGGGAAGGAAGTAAACTTCACCGGTCCGAAGGATGCACTGGAAAACGGAATTGCAATGGTTCATCAGGAATTGAATCAGTGCCTGGAGCGAAGCGTAGTTGACAACCTGTTCCTCGGAAGATATCCGGTGAATTCGGCAGGTATTGTTGATGAGACAAGAATGAAGGTAGAGGCAGCAGATCTCTTCCGCAGACTCGGACTTACCGTCAGCCTTACCGCTCCGATGAGGACCATGTCGGTTTCCAAGAGACAGATGTGCGAGATTGCCAAGGCAATCTCTTATAATTCGAAGATTATTGTTCTGGATGAGCCCACCTCCTCGCTGACCGTTCCGGAGGTAGAGAAGCTCTTTAGCATGATGAGAAAGCTTCGCGACGAGGGAATTTCTCTGATTTATATTTCTCATAAGATGGATGAGATTTTCGAGATCTGCGATCAGGTTTCCGTTCTTCGTGACGGAAGTCTTGTCATGACAAAGGATACCAAAGACACCGACCTGAATGAACTGATCGCTGCGATGGTCGGACGCTCTCTGGACAATCGTTTCCCGCCGGTTGACAACACTCCCGGAAAGACAATTTTCTCGGTTAAGAATCTGTCCACGAAGTACGCACCGCATCTGCAGGACATCTCCTTTGATGTCAGGGAGGGTGAAATCTTCGGACTGTACGGACTGGTGGGTGCAGGACGAACGGAGCTTCTGGAGACGATTTTCGGTACGCGGACAAGAGCAGCAGGACGCATTTACTATAACGGCAGACTGATGAACTTCGAGAATCCGAAGCAGGCAATGGAGCATGGCTTTGCCATGATCACAGAGGAACGTAAGGCGAACGGCCTGTTCCTGAAGGGTGATCTTACGTTCAACACGACCATCTCGAATCTGAATCACTACAAGAACGGAAATGTTCTGTCAGATACGAAGATGGTCAAGGCGACCTCCAGGGAAATTCGCGTCATGCACACCAAATGCATGGGACCGGAGGATTCCATTTCGAGTTTGTCCGGCGGAAACCAGCAGAAGGTAATTTTCGGAAAATGGCTGGAGCGTGATCCGAAGGTATTCCTGATGGATGATCCGACCAGAGGCATTGACGTCGGTGCGAAGTACGAAATTTATGAGCTGATCATTCAGATGGCAAAGCAAGGCAAGACAATCATCGTGGTTTCCTCCGAGATGCCGGAGATCCTCGGTATTACCAACCGGATCGGTGTTATGTCGAACGGTCATCTGGCAGGAATCGTCAACACAAAGGAAACAAATCAGGAAGAGCTCCTCAGACTGAGCGCGAAGTACCTGTAATGGAGGAATGAAGTCATGGCAAATACGAATGCAATCCTTTCCGTGGAAGAGGAAGACAAGCTCCGTCAGCCAATTGATGAGTATGTCGGTAAAATCCAGGCGAAAATCGACGAGCTGCGCAAGGACGGAACGGATGTGGTTGTTAATCTGAACAATCATATCCAGCTCGTGAAGGAAGATAAGAACTACACCAAAGAAGAGCAGCGTAAACTGATCGAGGAAGATAAGAAAAAGCTCGTACCGGCAAAAGCCGTGGAGGAGAAGAACAAGGCACAGATCGACAGCCTGATCGCGGATGCCGAGAAGTATCTCGATGAGCATTTCGAGAAGGACTACTATTCCAAGGTTGTGGCAAGCTGCGCCAAAGAGAAGGAAGATGCGCAGGCAGAGTACGACAGAACCCTCGCCGGGCTGAAGGCAGAGCACGAGAAGAATCTCTCGGGCCTGACCGACAAGAAGGAAATCAAGGACGAGAACTACGTCTATAAGAACCGTCAGTTTGATGCGAAGATGGCTCTGGAGGGCAAGCTTCAGCAGGCAAAGGATCGCCAGCATGAGGCCTTCACACACAAATACCATCTGATTGATCTGCTCCGCATGTCGAAGTTTACCTTTGCACAGAATCAGGCGCAGAAGAGAGAGAACCGGAAGTATACCTTCAACAGAAAGCAGTTCCTTCTGTCGAACGGACTGTACATTGTAATCATCTGCATCTTCGTGTTCCTCTGCATCATCACACCGATTGTGAAGCACACACAGCTGTTCACAACGGCAAATATCCTGAACATTCTTCAGCAGGCATCGCCCCGTATGTTCCTGGCGCTGGGTGTTGCGGGACTGATCCTTCTGACCGGAACCGATCTTTCCATCGGCCGTATGGTAGGTATGTCGATGGTAACGGCAACGATCGTCATGCACCAGGGACCGAATACCGGTGCGGTTTTCGGACATGTATTTGATACGACCGGTATTCCGAACCCGGTCAGAGCAATCCTGGCACTGCTCCTTTGCATCTGCCTTACGACGCTCTTTGCAT
>HF986534.1:15634-56666 GCA_000431495.1 Firmicutes bacterium CAG:791
ATCAATTGCGGGCTTCTTCATGGCAAGATTCAAGATGCATCCGTTCATTTCGACCATGTCGAACATGCTGATCATCTTCGGTCTTGTTACCTATGCAACCAAGGGTGTGTCCTTTGGTGCAATTGACCAGGCAATTCCGCAGATGTTCATCCCGAAGTTCGGGAAGTTCCCGACCATTATTCTGTGGGCGATAGCTGCAGTAGCCATCGTATGGTTCATCTGGAATAAGACAACCTTTGGTAAAAATCTCTATGCAGTCGGTGGAAACCCGGAGGCAGCATCGGTATCCGGTATCTCGGTCTTCAAGGTGACCATGGGAGCCTTTGTTATGGCGGGTATCCTTTACGGCTGCGGCAGCTGGCTTGAGTGCCTTCGAATGGTCGGCTCCGGTTCTGCAGCATATGGACAGGGCTGGGATATGGACGCCATTGCGGCCTGCGTAGTCGGCGGCGTTTCCTTTACCGGTGGTATTGGTAAGATTTCAGGTGTCGTTGTCGGTGTTCTGATCTTTACATCACTGACCTATTCCCTGACCATTCTCGGAATTGATACCAACCTTCAGTTCATTTTCGAAGGTATCATCATCCTGGCTGCAGTTACGCTTGACTGCCTGAAGTACGTTCAGAAGAAGTAATTGACCATCACGAGGGGGAAAAGGGCAATTACGGTAAAATATCCGGAAAGAGAGGGACGAAGCAGTGCTTCGGCCCTCTCTTTGTATGCGGAAATCAGTGTATAATCTATAAATGTATAGACTGCTGCCGTAGCTGGGGGCTTGCGGCAGGAAAACGGCGACTGCGGCGTCAAGGCCGCTGCGGGGATGGGGAAAACAATGGAACAGTACAGTGTCCTTCTGGTGGACGATGAAGAAGAAGTAACACAGGTGATTTTGCAGAAGATCGACTGGGAGTCACTTGGCTTTCATATTATAGGGAGTGCAACGAACGGCGTGAAGGCATTGGAGATGGCTGAGAAATATCAGCCGGATGTCGTGATGACGGATATCAAGATGCCCTACATGGATGGACTGGAGCTTTCCGGAAGACTGAAAAAGGAATTTCCGACAATCCGGATTCTTCTCTTCACCGGCTTTGATGAGTTTGAATACGCCAAGGAGGCCGTTCACCTGGAGGTGGAGGAGTATATTTTAAAGCCCATCAACTCTGCGGAGCTGACGGAGGTTTTTGTCCGGCTGAAGGAGACGCTGGATCAGGACCGGGAGGAGAAGAGAAGCGTCGAGAAGCTGCAGAATTATTACCTGGAGTCTCTTCCTCTGCTCCAGGCCAACTTCTATTCCTCTCTGATAGAAGGCAGGGTTTCCGAGACAGATCTTTCCAAGTATCTGTCCGATTACCGGATTGAGCTGGAGGGACCGGTGTACTGCTGTGCCGCATTTCATACATCGGCGCATCATGTTCCGGAGAATATGAGCCCGCTTCTTCTTGCCATGAGTGTACAGAGGCAGGTGCAGGAGCATCTGGGGGAGAAATGGAAGGCCAGGTTTTTCACCTATCTGGGGAATACGGTCATGATTGCGCAGATGAAGACCGAGGCAGAAGTTCCGGAGCTTACGGATGAATGTGATCGTTTCTGCAAGTGGGCGCTCCGCATTCTGGATGCGGAGGTTACCGCTGGAATCGGCAGAGCCTTTACGGAGCTTCTGAAGCTCGATCAGTCCTACAGCGGAGCAAGAGAGGCGGTGTCCTACCGCGTTTTGTACGGAACAGGCAGGGCCATCAATATCGGAGAGATCGCGCCGAAGGAGGCCAGCGGCTTTGAGCCAAACGATGACACGAATCTCAGAAAGCTGTACAAGAACATTCATCTGGGGGAGAAAGCTGCGATTGCGCAATCGGTTGAGGAGTACATCAAAGAGCTGTCGGTCTCGGCAATCTCGGTACAGCAGTATAAGATTGCCGTGATGGAGCTTGCCGGCAGCATTTACCGCTTTGCCTCCGGTAATTACATTGACCTGGAGAAGCTGTGCGGCAGCGGGGAGAATCTGTATGAGATGGTTCCGCAGATGGATATCCATATGCTGAAGAAGTGGATGACGGAGCTGGCATTTTCCTTTGCCGATATCCTCTCCAGTGCAAGAAGCAATGCGTCCAAAACCTATGTGTCAGAGGCACGGAATTATGTCCGGGACAATTACGATGATGCGGATCTGTCGCTGGATAAAATCTGCTCCAGTCTCGGCGTTTCAAGCTCTTATTTTTCCTCGATCTTCAAGAAGGAGACAGGAGAGTCCTTTGTGGGGTATCTCACCAATTACCGGATGGAGCAGGCGGCGAAGCTGATCCTGGAATCCGACGCCAAGAATTATGTGATTGCGCGCAAGGTGGGATATGAGGACGCAAATTATTTCAGCTACGTGTTTAAAAAGGCATATGGCATGTCCCCTTCCAAGTACAGAACGGAGCACACAGCGCAGTGAGAACAGAGAAAGAAAAGGATAAGGCCAGACGAATACAGAGCAGAAGGCTTCGGCATAATCTCCGTACTCTGGAGCCGCGAGGCATTCAGATGACGATCATGTCTGCCTTTATGATCGTGACCATTACGCTGCTTCTGGTTACAAGCATGCTCCTGTACAGCCGTTTTTCTCTGTCCTCGCATGAAACCATCATCCAGAACACACAGAGCGTCATGAAGCAGACACAGGAGAATCTGGAGGACTATCTCGTCAGTATGCGCCGGATTTCGGATGCAGTGAACTTCAATGTCATTGCGGAGTATGATGTCTCCAACCCGTCTCTGGAAAGAGAGATGAGTCTGATATATGAATCCTATAGGGACCGGCTCATCAGCATTGCTCTTTACGATCGAAGCGGGAGTCTCATTGCCTCTGTTCCGGTAGTCTCGCAGAAGACAGAACCGAATGTGACGAAGCAGGCCTGGTTCATCGCTGCGCTGAGCCGGATCGAGAACATGCATTTCTCCACACCGCACATTCAGAATCTGTTTGACGATGCCACGTACAGCTATCACCGGGTCATTTCTCTTTCCCGTGCGGTAGACATTACAGACAGTGAGATCCCCAAAACGGGTGTCCTTCTGGTAGATATGAATTACTCCTCGGTTGCTCAGATCCTGGAGCAGATCAACAGCAACAAGAACGGACAGTATTATTATCTGTGTGATGGAAGCGGCAACATTATTTATCATCCGAGGCAGGTCCTGATTGCCGAAGGACTGGCAAGTGAAGACAGCACCATGGCAGCGGCCCGGAAGGACGGCGTGTATGAGGACTGGCAGAACGGGGAGAAGCGGATTTTTATTGTGCAGACGATCGCTTATACCGGCTGGAAGCTGGTCGGAGTGATTCCTGCGAAGTCCTTCTCGTATGGAATTATCAATGTACAGTTGTTTCTGGTGCTTCTGCTCCTTCTGACGGCGATGACATCGCTTGCCGTGAGCCGTCTGGTGGCAGGAAGAATCTCCAGACCGATTCTCCGGCTGAATGAATCGGTGAAGGCGTATGAGGCGGGGGAACGTCCGCAGATTTACATCGGCGGATCGACAGAGATCCGGCATCTTGGGCATTCGATTCAGACCTCCTACGAGAACAATGAAGCTCTGATGCAGCAGATTGTGAAGGAGCAGAGCGAACGAAGGAGAAGTGAGTTTGAGGCGCTGCAGAGTCAGATCAATCCGCACTTTCTGTACAATACGCTGGATTCTATCACCTGGATGGTAGAAGGCGGAAAGAACAAAGATGCGGTTATTATGATCTCTGAGCTTGCAAGACTTCTGAGAATCAGTCTTTCCAAGGGCCATACCATCATCAGTGTAGAGGACGAGCTTTTGCACAGCCGAAGCTACATGAACATCCAGAAGGTCCGGTATAAGGAGAGATTTGCGGTAGAATTCTGCATCGATCCGGAGATTCATTCGTATTGCTGCGTGAAGCTGATTCTTCAGCCGATTCTGGAAAATGCCATTTATTATGGTGTCGGGAACATGGATGAGGATGATGGGGGAAAGATTACGGTGACCGGGAAGAAGGAAGGAACGGATATCGTGATTCTGATCGCGGACAACGGAAACGGCATGACGGAGGAAGAAGCGGCAAACGTACTGACCAATAACAACATTGTGCACAAGCATGGCTCCGGGGTGGGACTTGTCAATGTACACAGCAGAATCCAGCTGATCTTCGGGAAAAACTATGGACTAAAGGTGGAAAGTGAACCGGACTGCGGCACAACGATAACCATTCGTTTCCCTGCGATACCGTTTACGGAGGAGGATCGCAGCCTGCTGGAGCAGGGAAGAATT
Source organism: Firmicutes bacterium CAG:791 (assembly GCA_000431495.1). Classification (GTDB taxonomy): domain Bacteria; phylum Bacillota; class Clostridia; order Lachnospirales; family Lachnospiraceae; genus CAG-791. Next base: position 19,916 of record HF986534.1, read on the forward strand.
CCGCAGAAAGAAGGTGGGCATGGTGACGAATGATCGAAGATTCTTCTGGATTTTGGAAGCAATTCTCGGAGTACTGGTCCTGCTTACAATTGCGGTGATGTTCTCTGGAAAAGGAGAGAAGGATAAAATCGCGGTGATTGTCCGCAATTCCGATGCAGAGAAATGGGCACAGTTTATTTCGGGAGTGAAGGCTGCGGCCTCGGATGCCGGTGTTGACATTGTCATAGCAAGTACCGGCGGCTTCTCCTCGCTCGCGGAGGAAGGTGCGCTGATCCAGCAGGAGATCCGAAGCGGAGCAGATGCCCTGATTCTGCAGCCGGTTCCGGGAGAGGATGAGAAAGAACTCCTGCAGAAGGCGATCTCCGGAGTACCGGTTATTCTGGTTCACAACGATTTTGAACAGGAAACGGGAGAAGCCGGATTTCCGGTGATCAAGGCAGACAATTATGCGATGGGAGAGACGCTCGCTCAAATGCTTCTGGAGGACTATGCAGGAACGCTGGAGGACAAAACAATCGGAATTGTCAATGATCGCCTGAAGTCGGAAGCGGCGGTAAGCCGCGAAAAGGGACTTCTTGATGCATTGGAAGGAACCGGCTGCAGTATCCTCTGGACGCTGTATACGGACAACGAAAGCGCGGACATTGATATGGCAGTGTCTGCCAAGAAAAAAGCAGATCTGGTTCTTGCACTTGGAACCGAGCAGCTGGAGGGCGCCGGCGCCGCAGAAGAAGAAAGAGAAATACACGGAGCACTGGTTTATGGAATTGCAGCTTCGGAAAAGGCGCTCTATTATCTGGATCATGATAATGTCCGCGGACTGGTAATCCCGAATGGCTTCGATATGGGATATCAGAGCGTCATGCAGTTGGCACGGAAGCTGAAGCATCCGTTCTTTCAAATGAGAGACCAGGAGGTATCCTTCCACTGCGTTCGCAAGGGGGATCTCTTTACCGAAGACAATGAGGGGCTGCTGTTCGGAGTCGCTCCCTGATGGGAATACCGGTACAGGGGAAAACGGCTGATTCCAGGGTGACAGATCACAGCCGGGAAAGGAATTCGGACGATGAGAAAGCATGACAGAAATCGAAAGAGCATTGCTGCCGGGATCTGCAGCACTTTTCTGACGGCTGTTCTGGGAATGGTCAGCATTTATCTTGGCGGCTGCGGAGCACAGCACGAAGATACGATGCAGTACATGAAGATTGGCGTTGTGGTTTACAATCAGGACGATACGTATCTCGGAGAGCTGATTTCCGAGTTCAAGGATGACATCCGGGAGCTTCAGACAGAGGACCGGAGCATCACCGTTACGGTCCGATACGGTGCAGGGGTGCAGCGAACAGAAGATGAACGCGTGGAGGAGCTTCTGGATGCCGGCTGTGATGTCCTCTGTGTCAATCTGGTGGATCGAACGATGCCGTCCAATATCATCAGCATGGCGGAGGCGAAGAAGGTTCCTGTTATTTTCTTCAACAGGGAGCCGGTTCGTGAGGATCTGATGCAGTCGGAGAATCTGTATTACATTGGCTGCGATGCCAGAGAATCCGGAATCATGCAGGGGGAGCTTGCGGCGGATGCGATTGCTTCCGATGGATCCATTGACCGCAACCGCGATGGAAAAATACAGTACGTTCTCCTGCAGGGAGAGCCGGGACATCAGGATGCGATTATCCGGACAGAAAACTCGGTGAATACACTGCTGGAGAGCGGCGTCGAGCTTGAGAAGCTGAGCTATCAGATTGCAAACTGGAACCGGGCCCAGGCCCAGGCCAAAATGTCGCAGCTGATCAGCCAGTTCGGCAGCAGAATTGAGCTGGTTCTGTGCAACAACGATGATATGGCGCTTGGTGCGATCGATGCATATGATCGGGCCAACATTACGGAAAGTGACCGGCCGGCGGTGTTCGGGACAGATGGAACCAAGGTGGGACTGCAGGCAATTCTGGACGGAACGATGAGAGGAACGGTCTATAACGATAAGGAGGGGCAGGCACTGATGATGGCAAAGCTTGCGGTGGCTCTCTATGATGGATCCGACCTTTCGCTGTTCCCGTTTCAGGACGGGGTGTACATCTATCTTCCCTATCAGAAGCTGACGGCGGACAACGTGGTGGAATTTCTGGAAAAGTAAGCGCGATAAGCGGATAGAGGAGGAAAAGAAAAATGGAACAACAGAAGCTGGCAGCATTGACCTTTGATGACGGGCCGACGATCGGCATTACGGATCAGGTCCTGGATATTCTGGAAGAAAATGACGTGAAGGCAAGCTTCTTCCTGATCGGACAGCAGATTACGGAGGAGACGGAGTATCTTGTAAAGCGTGCGTATGACATGGGATGCTCCATTGAGAATCATTCCCTGACGCATGCTTCGATGCCGACTCTTTCTCCGGAGGAAATTAAGGCGGAGATCGATGAAACGACACGGCGGATTGAGAAAATTACCGGAGAGAAGCCGGAATTCTTCCGGCCTCCCTTTATCGATTATGATCAGAAGATGTACGATGCGATTGACCTTCCCTTCATCTGTGCTTACGGATGCGAGGACTGGGAGCCGTCGGTGTCTGCCGGAGAACGCATAAAGCGTGTTCTGGAGGCGGTCACGCTTTGGTAAGCGGAACCACGGTTTTGCGGTACACTCTCCGGAAGAAAACGAAGGAAAGTGTCACGGAGACAATTTCGGCAATCAGGAAGCACCACCACACATTGTTGACATTGCCGGTCAGAGACAGGAGCCATGCAACCGGAATCAGCACAACGAGCTGACGGCAGAGGGATACGATCAGAGAGTAGAAGCTCTGTCCGAAGGCCTGGAAGATGGATCCCAGCACAATGCCGCAGGCAGCCAGAGGGAAATGCACCGCGATGATCCGGAGCGCATAAATTCCCATGGACATCAGCTCGGGGGAGGCGTTGAACATTTCCAGCAGAACGCCGGGAATGAGCTCGAACGTAATTGTTCCGCAGAGCATGATGCAGATGGCAAGAAGAAGCGAAAAGCGCAATGCCTGATCGATCCGGGCTTTTTTCCTCGCGCCGTAGTTGTAGGCAAGAACCGGGATCAGACCGTTGTTCAGACCGAAGACCGGCATGAAGAAGAAGCTCTGGAGCTTGAAATAGACACCGAACACTGCCGCTGCGGTGGTGGAGAAACCGACCAGAATCAGGTTCATGAAATAGGTCATCACGGATCCGATTGACATCATGAGGATGGACGGAACACCAACGAAGTAGATTTTGCCGATAATGGACAAGGCCGGATGGAAAATGCTTCGCAGGGAGAAGTGAATGTCCTTGTTGTACCTGAGATTCAGGAACAGCCCGATGCTGGCAGCCACACACTGACCAAGAACCGTGGCATAAGCGGCTCCTGCAACGCCGAGCTTCGGAAATCCGCAGAGACCGAAGATCAGGATCGGATCAAAGATGATATTGATGATGGCACCGGTCATCTGGCTGATCATGGACAGGACGGTCATGCCCGTGGACTGCAGAAGACGTTCAAAGGTCATCTGGAAGAAAAGACCGATGGAGAAGGTGCAGACAATCCCCAGATAGGTGTCGCCGGCGGTAATGATTTCCGGAACCGAGGTCTGGCTCTGGATAAACGGCCCGGTGACAAAAAGGCCGATGAAGACGAATGCGATGGTGTTCAGAAGCGTCAGAAACAGACCGTTTCCGGCAGCAGCATCGGAGCGATCGAAATTTTTCTCACCAAGTGACTTCGAAAGGAGCGCATTGATACCGACGCCGGTTCCGGAGCCCAGTGCAATCATCAGATTCTGCAGCGGAAAGGCAAACGTCACCGCAGCAAGAGCGTTCTCGCTGATCTGGGCAACGAAGATCGAGTCGACAATGTTGTAGAGGGCCTGCACCAGCATGGAGATCATCATCGGAACAGACATGTTCACGATCAGCTTCTTTACGGGCATGGTGCCCATTTTGTTTTCTTTTCTGGTTTCTTTATTCTGAGTCATTCTGAATCCTTCTTAATTATCTCGTTAACTGTGGAAAATAAAAGCAGCTGCAATACCTAATCATATCATAGGATGCAGGCTTTATGGTATGATAATATCTTAAGTGCTTCGGCATCGGAAAAAGAGAATGGGGGATAGTTTCATGCAGTTATTTCAGGCGGTCTATAATTTTCTGTGGGGAGATCTTGTGCGGATTCCTCTTCCGGGAGGTTCTTATCTGGGGCTTTCGCTTCTGATTATCATTCTGATTCCGGCCGGAATCTTCTGTACGATTCGTACGAAGTTTCTTCCGGTTCGCCTGTTTCCGGAAATGATCCGTGTTGCAGCAGAGAAGAAAATCGATTCGGATAAAAAGAACAGTGTATCCGGTCTGGAGGCACTGATTGTATCGACAGCAACCCGTGTCGGAATGGGAAATCTGGTTGGTGTTGTAGCGGCCGGTTCCGCGGGAGGGGCCGGCGCGCTGGTCTGTGGGGGGAGGCGCAGGCGCGTTGTTCTGGATGTGGGTGACGGCGATCATCGGCTCCAGCACGGCCTTTGTGGAGGCGACGCTTGCGCAGATTCATCGGAAGGATGATCCGCTGTACGGCGGGTACCGCGGCGGACCTGCCTATTATATTCATGATTTTCTTCACGGGAAGAAGAAAAAGAGCGTAATTGCAATTCTGTTTGCACTTTCGGGGCTTCTTTGCTGGTGCGGGATCAGCCAGGTCATCGGTAATTCGGTATCCTCTGCACTGGACAATGCCTTTCATATACCGCCTCTTGCAACGGCAATCATTCTGTGCGTGATGGCAGCGGTCATTGTCCTTCGGCGGAACGTTACCGTGAAGGTTCTGGACGTGGTTGTTCCGGTGATGGCAGGCTTCTATTTTTTCCTGACGGTGTTTGTCATCATCAATAACTTCACGGCGCTTCCCGGCGTGTTTGCAAGAATTTTCCAGGAGGCCTTTGGACTCCGGCAGATTGCGGCCGGAGGCTTTGGAACCGTTCTGATGAACGGTGTGAAGAGAGGGCTGTTCTCCAACGAGGCAGGCTCCGGTTCCGCCCCCTGCGCGGCGGCAACGGCAGATGTGGATCATCCGGTTAAGGCAGGACTTCTGCAGGCACTCGGCGTATTCATTGACACGATTGTGATCTGCAGCTGCACGGCGTTTGTGATGCTTCTTGCCCCGCAGGAGGTCACAGAGGGCCTGGGAGGAATGGATCTTCTGCAGGCGGCCATGCGCTATCACTTCGGAGAGGCAGGCGTGATCTTCATCGCTGTGACCCTGTGGCTGTTCTGCTTCTCAACCTTCCTTGGGGTTCTGTTCTACGCCCGTTCCAATGTTTCCTATGTATTCGGAGACAAGTGGGCACCGCAGACGGTTTATAAGATTGTTGCACTGGTGAATCTTTTTATCGGCTGCCTTGCGGCGTATACCTTTGTCTGGGATCTTGGAGACGTCGGCATCGGACTGATGACAATTTTCAATATGATTGCGCTGATTCCATTGTCCAAGGAGGCAATTGCTGCGCTGAAGGACTACGAAGAAAAGAAAAAATAAATCGCAAAGGTATTCTTGCAGCACCCTTCCGAAAGGGGTTCCTTCGGGAGGGTGCTTTCGTATAGAGGAGAACCGGGAGTCAGAAACTTTTTTGTACGGCGTGTTTGTTGTACAATACCGGTAACTGTTTGGTAAGACAGAAGGGTTTTGGAAGAAAGGAAGAGACATGTTTCAATCAATTTTTGAAGACAGGGGAAACTGGTTCAAGGGGAACCTGCATATGCATACAACCCGCTCCGACGGACATGTAAGTCCGAAGGAGGCGGCAGAAATTTATCGCAGGAACGGATATGATTTTATTGCACTGACCGATCACAGAAGACCTTCGGTAACGATTGCTCCGGGCGAGAGCAGAAATCCGGATGACTGGGCGGGAGATGCTCCGGGGGAGGATCTTATTGATGCCGGGAAGATGCTGATTCTTTCCGGTGTGGAATGGGACACCGGCGGTGCGAATACGAGAGCCTTCGGGGATGTGCTGACCTACCATATTCTGGGAATCGGCATGACCTCGAATACGGCGAAGGACTGCAGGGAGAAGAAGCATCCGGCTCCGCAGGAGATCGTGGATGCAATCCGTGCTGACGGAGGAATTGCCATTCTGGCACATCCTGCCTGGTCCGTGATGGATCCGAAGGGCATCGAGAATCTGAACGGAATCACGGCAGCGGAAATTTACAATACGGTATCCGATCTTCCCTTTAACGGGCAGAGAGCGGATTCCTCTGCATGGTTCGATATCTGGGGAACGAATTACAATCGGCTGATTCCGGCGGTAGCAAGTGACGATGCACACTGCTATGAGGGCGATCAGTGCAGCTCCTACACGATGGTCAATGCATCCGAACTTTCCAGAGATGGCATTCTGGATGCACTGCAGGCGGGAAATTTCTACGCGAGTCAGAAGCCGGTGATTCACGAAATGGCGATGGACTGGGAGAAGGGCATCGTACATCTGGAGTTTTCGGAGGATGTGATGACGGTAGTCTTCTACAGCAACCATATCTGGGTCCCGGAGCGGGTGACGCAGGTCAAGGGCGGAAGAATGGATTATCACATTGCACCGGGAGAATTTTTTCTGCGTGCGGAGCTGATTACAAGAGACGGACGGAAGGCATGGACGTCCCCGCTTCGGATTGACTGAAGAAATGTTGAAATTGGCAGCAGGAAAGTAAAATGAGTGACAGAGACAGCAAACAAAAGACGGAGCAGGATACAAAGCTTCGGAATCTGAAGGGCCACACAAAAGGAATCGTGTTTGCGTTTGTGGTCCTTATTCTGATGATGGTGCTTATGGCAGTGGTCGGGAGACCTCTTCTTGCTGTGTCAAGAGATCCGGAGGCTCTGGAGGCATATCTGGAAAGCCAGGGCATCTGGGGTGTCTGGATCTATATGGGAATGGTGATCCTGCAGATTTTTGCAGCCATTGTTCCGGGAGGCCCCTTTGAAATCGCAGGCGGATATCTGTACGGAGCATTTAAAGGGGCACTGATCTGTGATGCGGCGATGACCCTCGGAAGTGTTCTGGTCTTTCTGATTTCCCGGAAGGCGGGAAGGAAATTTGTCCTTTTGTTCTTCACAGAGGAGCAGATTGATTCGGTTCGTTTCCTGCATGCTTCCGAGAAGAAGGAGCTTTTTCTGTTTCTGTTCTTCCTGATTCCGGGAACACCGAAGGATCTGATTTCCTATGCGGTGGGACTTACGGATTTATCATTGAAGAAATGGATTCTGATTACGGCAGTGGGACGCTTTCCTGCCATTTATCTGTCTGCGCTCAGCGGAACCGCGCTTGGAAATCAGGATTACGGAATCTTCATTCTGGTGCTGTTGATCATCGGAGCCCTTTCGGCGGCAGGATATCTTGTTTACCGCAGAAAGAATGGGAAGGAAGGCCCCAAGGAGTGAAAAACCGGAAACGAGGGAACTGAAATGATTGTTGCGCAGTATTTTGACTATTTTATCATTTTCAGCTTCGTGGGCTGGGTGTATGAGTGCACCTACTGCACGGCAAAGGAGAAGCACTGGCAGAACCGGGGCTTTTTGTTCGGGCCGATCTGTCCGATTTATGGGTGCGGAGTTGTGGGAGCCATGATCCTGTTCCGCCTGCTCCCTCCGATGACGGGGGAGGTGTCCTATCCCGTCTGGGAGATCTTCCTGCTCTGCGCGGCGGGCAGCGCCGTCATGGAATTTGTGACCTCCTGGGTCCTGGAGAAATGGTTTCACGCGGTCTGGTGGGATTACAGCAATGTTCCGCTGAACATTCAGGGGCGGATCTGCCTCCCTGCAACCTGCGGCTTCGGACTTGCGGGAATTGTCGTGGTGCGGTACGTCATTCCGTTTGTGGAGTCACTTCCGGTAGAGTCGCATCCCATTGAGAATGAAATTGCCGGGCTTATCTTTGCACTGATTCTCGGAATGGATCTGGCGCTTACGGTAGCCAGCCTGACGAAGATTCTGGATCGCATGAGTGAGGCGGAGAAGGAATTCAACGAGAAGATGGAGGCTCGCTACCAGACGGTTCAGCAGGGACCGGCAGCAGCATACAGCGCAGCGAAGGCAGCAGCAGAGAGCGCGGGAGAAACGGCTGTCATTGCAGCGATGCTGGCATCCGATGCGGCGAAGGCAAGGGCGGAGAAATCCAGTCAGGAGATGACAGAGAGAGTACGGAAGATGACGGAGAGCTTCTCCGCCAGAGAGCGGTATCACGTCCGAAGCATCCGGGCATATCGTCCGCAGATAAGAAGAGACGGTCAGACAGATTCCCCGGAGAGGCTCCGCAGAATCTTCGATTTGCTTCAGAAGAATGCGGAAGAACGTAAGAATAATAAGGTGTCGCAGTGATCTGCGGCAGATGACAGAAAGGACAGAAACCAAAATGAAAATTGTGGTATTGTGCGGAGGGCTTTCGACAGAGAGAAAGATTTCTTTTTCGTCAGGAACCAAGATTTGCGGAGCGCTCCGGGCCAGGGGGCATCAGGCAGTCCTTGTGGATATGTTCCTTGGCCTGGAGGAGCTCAGAGAGGATGTTCTCGCACATCCGGAGCAGCTTTTTGATTCTCTTCCGGAACTGAAGCCGGTGGTATTTGACGGGATTGCTCCGGATCTTTGCGCTGTGCGCGCATCGAGAAAATGGAAGGATCCCTCCATCATCGGACTGGGAGTTCTGGATATCTGCAAGAAGGCCGATATGGTTTTTGTGGCTTTGCACGGGCTCAACGGCGAGGACGGCCGGATTCAGGCGGCTTTTGATCTCCTTGGAATTCCCTATACCGGCTCGGACTATCTGGGAGCGGCAATGGCGATGGATAAGATCACGACCAAAAGACTCCTGAAGCCCTTTGGAATTCAGACGCCTGCATGGAAGGAGTATCATCATGTGACCAAGGATCAGATTCCTTCAATTGCGGCAGAAAATCCCGTCCCCTGCGTGGTTAAGACCCCGACGGGCGGATCTTCTGTCGGTGTTGTCATCGTAAAGGAAGAAAAAGACCTGGAGTCTGCTCTGTGCGAGGTACTGAAGTACAGCGGGGACATTCTGGTGGAGCAGTATATTGAGGGTCGTGAATTCACAAATGCTGTTTTCCTGGACCGCGCACTTCCTTCGGTGGAGATCATTCCGCACGTCGGCGGATATGACTATTCGAACAAATATGTCGCAGGAGCAACGGAAGAAATCTGTCCCGGACGTCTTTCGGAAGAGAAGGCGAAGGAGATGGGAGAGATGGCGCTTGCTGTACACCGTGCACTTGGCCTTCGTACGTATTCGCGCAGCGATTTCATGGTGGACAAGGATGACAATCTGTATTTCCTGGAGGTAAATACTCTTCCGGGAATGACACCGACAAGTCTTGTGCCGCAGGAGGCTGCAGCGGTGGGCATTTCCTATGAGGATCTGTGCGATCAGATTGTACAGGATGCACTGCGCTATGCGGCGAATCAGAAAAAGTGATTTTGGAGAAGGAACCTATGGAACCGATAACATTACAGGAACTGGTACAGGCAGTCGGAGGAACGCTTCTGGGAGACTGCAGAGAAAGCAGCGTGAAGATTACCGGGGCAGAGTCCGATAACCGTGTCGTAAAGACGGGGGATGTCTTTTTTGCCTTTGTGGGTGAGAAGGCAGACGGACACCGATTTGTGAAGGCTGCACTGGAGGCAGGGGCTGCAGGAGCAGTTGTTTCCAGGGATCCCGGGGAGTACGTTCCCGGCAGGTTCTATGTGCTGGTGCCGGATACCATTCTTGCACTCGGAGATCTGGCACGCTGGTACCGCGGCAAATTTCATGTGCCGGTGGTCGGAATTACAGGGTCAGTCGGAAAGACCACCACGAAGGACATGATTGCGGCTGTCCTTTCGGAGAAATACGAAACCCTCAAGACCGCAGGCAACTACAACAACAACATCGGTCTTCCGAAGACGCTGTTTGGACTTTCTCATAAGACACAGATGGCGGTGATCGAGATGGGAATGAATCATCTCGGAGAAATTGATTATCTGGTGCAGATTGCGAAGCCGCAGGCGGTGACGATTACGAACATCGGAGATGCCCATATCGGGAATCTGGGGAGCAAGGAGAATATTTTCCGTGCAAAATGTGAGATCTTCGAAGGGCTGGAGCCCGGCGGACTTGCGGTACTGAACGGGGACGATCCGTATCTGATCCGCCTGAAGGCGGACGAAGATAAGGCGGCGAAGTACGCCCTTACTTATGTCGGGGAAGGGGAGAGCTGCGAGTGGAGAGCGACGGATATTGATGAGAGTGGACAGGAATCCATGAGCTTTACCGCAGTGACACCGCTCGGAACCTTTCCGGTGACGGTTCCTGCGCTGGGGCATCATATGATCTATCCCGCTCTGACCGCGGCTGCCATCGGCGCTCATTACGGATTGACGAAAGAAGAGATCCGGTCCGGCATTGCCCATTACATTCCGACGAAGATGCGGATGGAAACGCTCCATCTGTCAGACGGAGTGATTCTGTACAATGATACCTACAATGCAAATCCGCAGTCGATGAAGGCTGCGCTGCGCACGCTGGCACACACCGACGCAAAGCGGAGAATTGCGGTTCTTGGCGATATGGGAGAGCTCGGTGAGTCGGAGGAGGCTCTTCACCGTGAGGTGGGAAAATACGCTGCGGAGTGCGCACCGGACGCGCTTGTGACGGTAGGAAAGGCGGCAGAATTTCTGGCAGACGAAGCTGCCGCGGGCGGAATGAAGGAAGTGCACTGCTGCGCCGACAAGGAAGAAGCAAAGAGGGTGATCCGGCAGCTCGCAGGGCCGCAGACGGCCTGGCTTGTCAAGGCGAGCCGCTTTATGGCCTTTGAGGAACTGGCGCATTGCGTGCAGGAAAATGCAGACAGGCAGCAGTGATCCGGAGAAAGCCGAAACATCACATAGGAAACAATCTGTATGAGTATTTTGAATCTGGAACATGTCAGTAAGAATCTGGGAGGCCGCGTCATTCTTGACGAGGCCTCTGTTGGTATCGAGGCAGGAGAAAAGGTTGGAATCATCGGTGTAAACGGAACCGGGAAATCCACGCTTCTTTCCATTGTGGCGAAGGTGATGGAGCCGGATGAGGGAGAGGTGATCTGGCAGAATGGGCTGCGGATCTCCTATCTTCTTCAGAATCCGGTCTTTGATCCGAAGAGGACGCTTCTGGAGAACGTTGCCGCGATGGTGTACGGGAAGGCGGATCATTGGGACACAGAGGGAGAGGTGCGGGCCAACCTTCTGAAATTCGGAATTCCGGATCCGGACACCGATCCGTCTCTTTTGTCCGGCGGGCAGAAGAAGCGCGCAGCATTGGTTGCGGCGATGCTGACCCCGTCCGATGTTCTGATTCTGGATGAGCCGACCAACCACCTGGACTCCCAGATGATTGAGGAGCTGCAGAAATTTCTGGAGGCATATCAGGGAACACTTCTGATGGTGACGCATGACCGGTACTTCCTCGACGAGGTTACCGACGTGATTCTGGAAATTGACAAGGGCAAGCTCTATCGGTATGAGGAGGATTATGAGGGCTATCTGAAGCTGCGGCAGGAGAGGCTGGACAGCGCGGTGGCGGCCGAACGCAAGATGGCGGCCCTCTACCGGAAGGATCTTGCCTGGATGATGCGGGGAGCAAGGGCACGCTCCACGAAGCAGAAGGCCCACATTCAGCGCTTTGAAGCCCTGCGGGATCGGGAGAAGATTCAGGAGGAGAGACTTGTAGAGATTGAATCGCTCCCCTCACGGATCGGAGGAAAGACGATTGAGCTGGATCACATCAGCAAGAGCTACGGCGGGCAGAAGCTGTATCAGGATTTTACCTATCATTTCCGGAAGACGGACCGGATCGGTATTATCGGACCGAACGGCTGCGGAAAATCCACGCTGATCAAGACGATTCTCGGAATGATTTCCCCGGACAGCGGAACGGTGACCATCGGACAGACGATCCGGTTCGGCTATTTTTCCCAGGAAAATGAGCTGCTGGATGAGTCCGCGAGGGTGATTGACTATATCCGGAACACGGCAGAGTACATCCGGACAGCGGATGGTCTGGTATCGGCGTCGGAAATGTGCGATCGCTTTCTGTTTGATCCGAAAATGCAGTATGCGAGAATCGGGAAGCTCTCAGGCGGAGAGAAAAGAAGACTGTACCTGCTCCGCGTTCTGATGGAGAATCCGAACGTTTTGATTCTGGATGAGCCGACCAATGATCTGGACATTCAGACCCTGCAGATTCTGGAGGATTATCTGGACCGTTTCGCCGGCATCATTCTGGTTGTGTCGCATGACCGGTATTTCCTGGACCGGGTGGTGACGCGGATTTTTGCCTTCGAAGAGGATGGACATCTGTGGCAGAGCGACGGAGGATACGAGGAATACCGCGAGCATCTGCTGCAGGCCGGCAAGGAAGCGGCAAGGAGCAGGGACCTGCGCGGCTCAGACAAAAATGCTGCGGCCGCAGGAGCAGAGGCTCCGGTCCGGCCGCAGCATAAGGCAAAGCTTTCCTATAAGGATCAGCGGGAGTATGACACCATCGAAGAAGAGATCGACCGGCTCCAGAAGCAGTCGGATGAGCTGGCCACACAGATTCCGGAGGCCGCTACCGATTACGAGAGGCTGCGGAAACTGACCGAAGAGAAGGATGCTCTTGATGCCAGAATCGAAGAGCGCATGGAGCGGTATCTGGAGCTGCAGGAGATGGTGGACGCCCTGTGAGCCTGCGCCATACCGGAAAAGTGCACTGAAAAGTGCGCTTACTCCTGCCCTTGTGAAGCGGCTGCCTGCTGAGCGGCAAGCTGGGCCGCAAGATCTGCCTGAACCCTCGCATGAGCATCGGCTTCACTCATTCCCTGCGCCATGTAGTTCTGAACTGCCTGAGCAATGACCGAAGCCTGGGCTGCCTGCGCCGCAGCAGCTGCGGAAGCGGCCTGATCCGAAGCAGAGCTGTCTGCCGCTGCGGAATTGTCTGTAGCGGAGGCTGCCGGCTTTTGTGTCTGTGAAGGCTTTTCCGGTGACCGGCCGGTATGACTGGCCGCCTCCTCCGGCTTCATGCCGCCGAAGACGACGACAGGGAGTCCGGAATATACATTCTCATAGAGCTCTTTGGCTGCGGCAAACGGCAGATTGACACAGCCGTGTGAGCCCGCAGTAAGATAGATCTCACCGCCGAATCTGCTGCGCCAGGTGGCATCATGAAATCCGATGCCGCGGTTGAACGGCATCCAGTAGGTGACAGGAGATTCATAGTCCGCACCACGCAGAACAGCCGGGGACTTCCGGTACAGAAGACGGAAGGTTCCGTCCGGTGTGAAGCGGTCACTGCTAATTGCCTTGCCGGAGACGCAGTCGGTCTCTACGACGCGTTCACCGTCGATATACAGGTAGACCTTCTGCTCGTCAAGATCGACCTCGGCGTAGGAGCTGCCGATATCATCTTCTTCATGCTGCGCCGCCTCCTGTGTCCAGACAGGCTCTGCCTCGCCGCTGTTTCCTGCCTCCAGGAAGGCAGTCAGTGCCTCCGTGGTTGCAGCGCGGTCCATCTTCCAGCCATAATTGCCCCCGGAAACGGTGATGGTTTTGCCGCTGGTTGTATGGAACTTTCGGTCAATCCCGTAAGTGTCATATTTGTCCGCAAGAGAATCCACATAGGAAGCAATCCGTTCTGCGTCGTAGTGAATTTCATTGTCCACTGCTTCCGGAGCGGCCCCTGAATTCTCTGCAGAGGCTGCAGAAGCCTCTGCGTCTGCAGCGATTTCTTCGGAAGTCTTCGCCTGATCGGAAGCCGGAATGTGGATCAGGGAAGCAAGTGTTTCGCCTCCAAGTGTTTCGGTATCATCGCCGAACGGGATGGTGACGGTGATGCCGACCAGACGATTCAGTCTGGCAACGGTTTCGTTCAGGGACGGATCCTCAGACGTCACGGCAGCGGTTTCGTAGCATTCATCTCCGAGCGAAAGGTCACTTTGATATTCGCTGAGAGCGGTTCCCACAGCCTGTAGGACCTTTTCCCGGATCGGAACAGAGCCGGCTGTCTCCGGAACGATCTGATAAGAATCCCCGGAGAGAGCATAGGTCGCATCTTCCGGAGCTTCTTCATTTTCCGGGTCGAAAAACGGCAGCGTATCCACAACCTGCTCCAGCGCGCTGCTGTCATATACGGCCGTGTTCGACATGGAAAGCGTTGTGGAAGAAAAGAGCGTTGCAGGCCATTCCATGGAAGACTGTGCGGAAAGGAGCTGCTCAAGGGTATTATCAAAGGAAAGGGAGAGCGACACCTCGGAAGCCGGAATGGCAGCCGTCACATTGCCTCGCCCGTGAATGGCAAGCTTATAGGAAGCAGCGGAGGCAGAAAGCTCTGTGCGGACCTGTTCCGTGGTTTTGCAGGACACATCTCTTCCACTGATTGTTGTATGGAAGCCGAAATGGCTGTCAAAGTACACGCAGCCTGCGACATAGACGACTCCTGCACAGATAAGGAGAGCAATCAGTATGCCGATGACGATCTTCTCTGCCTGCACCTTCCAGGCACGCTTTTTGCGGGAGCGCTCTGCCTTTTCACGGGACTCTGCCGAATAGCTGTGATACTGATCATCTTCATAAGCGTCGTCATCCTCATAAACGTCGCTGTCTTCATAGAATTCTGCAGCGTCTACGGTGTCCTCGGACTCGTGTTCGTCATTTTCCCGGAGAGCTGCAAAATGAATGTCATCCGTATTCTTTTTTAATTCATCCTTGTTCTTCATTGGTTCTGCTGTCTGCCTTTTGTGCGTGTTTCCGGGTTAAAATGTGTCAGATCGTTGATTACGGCTGCTGCGAGCATCATGCCTGCGGCGGGTGGGACGAACGACGTGGAGCCGGGAAGACTTCGTCGTCCGGCCGGAGCCTGTTCCCTCTCCGGGGAATTGCTGCAGGGCTTCTGGCAGGAGCTGTCCGGTTCCAGGGGACGAATGGCAGGCTCAGTGGAATAAACCACCTTCAGCCTTTGGACGCCGCGTCTCTTCAGTTCTCTCCGCATGACTCTGGCAAGGGGATCCTGAGAGGTACGGAAAAGATCCGTTATGGTGAGCCTGGTGGGATCCGTACGGTTGCCGCAGCCCATGGCAGAGATGACAGGAATGCCGGCTTCCTGCGCCTGCAGGATGATCTGAATCTTGGCGGTCACCGTGTCAATGGCATCCACGACGTAGTCAAACTGACGAAAGTCAAACTGAGCCGCATTCTCCGGAAGATAGAAGGTTGGATAAGTGTTGACGATGATCTCAGGATCGATGTCTGCAATGCGCTCGCGCGCAGCATCCACCTTGTATCTTCCGACCGTACTGCGTGTGGCAAAAATCTGGCGGTTCAGATTGGTGAGGCATACCCGGTCATTGTCGATGAGATCCAGGGTGCCGATGCCCATGCGGGCCAGAGCCTCCACCGCACTTCCGCCGACGCCTCCGATGCCGAAGACGGCAACACGGCAGCCGCGAAGAAGCTCCATATTGTCAGAACCATAGAGCAGTTCTGCTCTGGAATACTGATTCAGCATATATTCTCCGTTTCCTTTGTTTTAAAATATAAAAATAATTCCGGCTTCTGCGGCCGGTTCCGCCTGAAAGCAGAAAGCTGATCAGACAGTTACCTTATTATATAAGTTTTGGGAAAGAAGTACAGAAAAAACGAGGGCATCGTGCTATAATCTGGGAGAGTTTTATCAAACAGAGAGGAGAACAGGAATGCAGTCCGACATGACCAGGGGAAATCCCCTTTCCATCATCATTCGTTTTACCATTCCACTTTTTATCGGGAATGTCTTTCAGCAGCTGTACAACATGTGCGACACCATCATTGTCGGACGCTTTGTAGGACAGAATGCTCTGGCCGCAGTGGGCTCGACCGGTACGATCATGTTCCTGATCCTTGGCTTCTGCTCCGGACTTACCAGCGGATTTACGGTTCTGACCTCGCAGAGATTCGGCGCAAAGGATGTGCGCGGCGTGAGAATGAGCGTTGTGAACAGCCTGATTCTTTCCGCGGTGCTGGTGGTTGTGATGACAGTCGGGAGTCTTCTGTGCATGAAACCGCTGCTTCGGATGATGAATACGCCGGAGGAAATCTTTGAGGATGCCTATGCCTATATTTCCGTCATCTGCATGGGAATTCTGGCGAGCGTCGCCTATAATCTGTTCTCCGCCCTTCTCCGCGCGGTCGGGAACAGCAGAATGCCGCTGATCGTGCTGGTCTTTTCCGCTGTTCTGAATGTGATTCTTGATCTGGTTCTGATTGTTGTTTTCCGGATGGGGACCATGGGGGCAGCACTTGCGACAGATCTGGCGCAGGGAATTTCGTCCATTCTGTGCCTGATTTACATCGTGAAAAAGGTTCCGGAGCTGACCCCGGAGAAGGACCAGTGGAGGTTTTATCCGGACGCAACAGGGAAGCAGCTTCGGGTCGGCATTCCGATGGCACTTCAGTTTGGCATCACGGCATCCGGTACGATGATCATGCAGGCAGCCATCAATCTGTACGGCGCTACGGCAGTGGCGGCATTCACGGCAGCCAGCAAGGTGCAGGGGCTGATCACACAGGGAAATTTCTCCATAGGACAGACCATGGCGACCTATGTCGGGCAGAATTGCGGCGCAGGCGAATATCAGAGAATCCGAAAGGGTGTCCGCTGCGCGGTGGCTTCGATTTCGATCTATGGAATTATATGCGGTGTTCTTGTCGTGGTGGCACTTCGCCCGCTCCTTGCACTGTTTTTCGCGGGAGGAACCGATCTTGATGCGATGATGCCGTATGCGCAGACCTACATCACCTGCTGTGCACTGTTCTATATTCCGCTTGGCAATATTTTCGTGTTCCGCAATGCGATGCAGGGCTGCGGCTTCGGACTCCTTCCGATGCTGGGCGGCGTAGTGGAGCTGTTCTGCAGACTGGCGCTTGCCGTTGCCTCTATGGTTTCCATGAACTTCCTTCTTGCTTCACTCTGTGATCCGATCGCATGGCTCGGTGCATGTATCTTTACAGGACTGTCTTACCGCTATGTCATCCGGAAGGTGGGAGAAGTTCTGCAACCTGGAAAGGCAGAGACAGCATGACAGGAGCACATGGACGAAAGAGGCGACCCGGAGGGCGTCTTCAGCTGCTGGATGTTATCCGCGGCATCACGCTTCTGAGCATGATCGCCTATCATGGATCCTGGGATCTGGTTTACCTCGCCGGTGTGAACTGGCCCTGGTACCACTCGGAGGAGGCCTTTCTCTGGCAGCAGTCGATCTGCTGGACCTTTATTCTTCTGTCCGGTTACTGCATGACGCTCTCTTCTCATAAATGGAAGCGGGGAGCCATTGTTTTTGCGGCGGGAATTCTGGTAACTGCGGCAACGCTTGTTTTTCTTCCGGAGGATGTGGTTGTATTCGGTGTTCTGACCTTTCTGGGGAGCGCGATGCTCCTTACGGACGTCCTGGAGAACCCTCTGAGGAAAATACCGCCGCTGCCGGGCTTTGTTATTTGCGCACTGCTTTTCTACGTGACAAGATGGGTGAACGCCGGAAGCCTGCAGCTGTGGAAGGGAAGCCCCTTCCCGCTTCCTGCAGCATGGTATCAGGGAAACGTGATGACGTTTCTTGGCTTTACGGAGCCGGGCTTTCAATCTTCGGATTATTTTTCCTTCTTTCCCTGGATTTTTCTGTTCTGGTGCGGCCTGTATCTGGGGCTCTGGATAGGACGCTGCGGCAGCTGGAAGAATGTCATTCTGCAGATCAATATTCCGCCGCTTTCTTTTCTCGGCAGGAATTCACTTCTGATTTATCTTCTCCATCAGCCGGTTCTGTATATGCTGGTTGTGCTCGGAACAAGATACCTCAGGCTATGATAGAATATAAAATCAGAGTCGGAATTCCAATGAGAAAATCCGGACAAGAGCAGTACATGGCAGGGAAAGGAAATCTACGAAGGGAAATTGATAATGAGTAAACCAAATCAGCTTCAGACCGTTTTGTCCGTTGCAGCCTGTAAGGGAACAAGAGGGCTTCTTCGCGTGACGGGACGCGGCGGCACGGCACTTCCCGGAAAGGCAGCACGGGTATTTGCGAAAGATATTCTGGAGGTGACAAGCTCCGGAATGGAAATCATTGTGGTGACGGGAACCAACGGAAAGACCACAACATCGCGAATGCTGGAGCATGCGCTGACAGCCGCCGGACATGAATGTCTTGCCAACAAATCCGGAGCCAACCTTCTCTCCGGTGTCACAGCGGAGATCACCTGCAATGCCACCTGGATCGGAAAGCCGAAGACGCACTACGCGGTAATCGAATGCGATGAGGGGGCTCTGAAGCAGGTGGTTCCCCTGATTCATCCGAAGGTGATTGTGGTGACAAATCTGTTCCGGGATCAGCTGGACCGCTACGGGGAAGTGATGCATACGGTGGAGCAGGTCCGGATGGGCATTCAGAAGGCGCCGGAGGCGACTCTTTGCCTGAATGCAGACGATTCTCTGGTGGCATCGCTTGCTCTGGATGTGCCGAACAAGGTGGTCTGGTACGGCCTGGATACACCGGTCGGAGAGCAGAAGGATGCCGACATTTCCGATGCCAAATACTGCATCCGGTGCGGGACGCCGTATCAGTATCACTATCATACCTATGCACATCTCGGCGGCTTTTACTGCCCCTCCTGCGGTTATCACAGAGAAAAGACCCAGATTGCAGTGACTGCCATTCCGAAGATCTCGGCAGAGGGAAGTCTTGTTTCGATGCGGATGGAGCTGCCGGCTTCCGGGAGCTGTCCGGAAAAGAGCAGAACCTGTGAGGTTCGGATCGGCCTTCCCGCTGTGTATAACATTTACAATGCAGCGGCTGCGGTCTGCGCGTATACGGCCTTCGGACTTCCGGCAGATGAAATCCTGCCGTCTCTTGCGGATGTCCGCTCAAGCTTCGGCCGGATGGAAACCTTCCGGGGTGGGGAGAACCGGGTCCAGATGATTCTTGTCAAAAATCCGGCGGGCTGCAACCAGGCACTTGCCTATGTGGCCTCTCTGGAGGAGGATTTCAACCTGGTCTTCTGTCTCAATGACCGGACGGCAGACGGACATGATATTTCCTGGATCTGGGATGCGGATTACGAGCAGGTGATGGCAAGGAAGCAGGTTCAACATATCTATGTGGCCGGCGACCGCGCAGAGGATATGCAGCTTCGCCTGAAGTATGCCGGCTGTGAAGAAGAGAAGATCACGCTGGTCCGGGATTACGAAACGCTTCTGGAGGAAATGAGGAGCAGCACGGTGCCGTGCTTTGTTCTGCCGAACTATACGTCCATGCTGGCACTGCGCAAGGTTCTCTCGGATGCAACCGGCGGCTCGGATTTCTGGAAAGGCTGAAAATCGGCGCGCCGCAGGCAGCCTGCGGCAGGGAAGGAATGAATGGAACTGAACATCTGTCACCTCTATCCGGAGGTATTAAATCTGTACGGCGACCGCGGCAACATCCGCTGTCTTTCCAGGAGACTTTCCTGGCGTGGAATTGACTGCCATGTGGACGAACTGAAAATCGGAGAGAAAAAGGATCTGACTGCCTATGATTTGTTTTTCATCGGAGGCGGACAGGACTTCGAGCAGGAGGTTCTTCTTGGAGATCTGAACTCCGGCAAGGGAGCGGAAATCAAGGCTGCGGTGGAGGATGGGAAGACCTTTCTGTGCATCTGCGGCGGCTATCAGATGATGGGGCACTATTATCAGACGCATGACGGGGTAAAATGTGAATTTCTCGGAGCCGTTGATTTCCATACCGTAGGCTCTGACACAAGAATGATCGAGAATTATGCCTTTCGCCTCGGGGAGGAATCCGGGGCAGGCACGGTGGTCGGCTTTGAGAATCACAGTGGGAAAACCTATCTGGGGGACGGCGTCCGTCCTCTCGGAACCATCCTGAAGGGCTGTGGCAACAATGGAGAGGATGGGACAGAGGGGGTGCGGTACCGCAATGTATTCGGAACCTATTCGCACGGGCCGGTTCTGCCCAAGAACCCGGAGTTTGCGGATTTTCTTCTGAAAACAGCTCTGCAGCGCCGCTACGGGAAAGAAATTGTTCTGGATCCTCTTTCTGACGGTTTTGAGAATCTGGCACATGACAGCGTTCTGAAGAAGGTGCTGGAGGGAAAACAGGGTGCATAGTACACAGAGTATGACGTCTGGCGCAGAAGCCGGAAATTCCGGGGATACCGGTCTGAAGCGGCAGGATGCCGGCAACTTCCTGTGGAATGCAGTCGGAGGCGTTCTGAACGCCGGGCAGTCGGTTTTTCTGCTCATTGTCATTACCAGAGTCTGCGGACTTGAGGCAGCCGGTATTTTTTCCATTGCATTTGCAACCGGCAATCTGTTTCTGTATCTGGGCAATTACGGCGTCCGGAATTATCAGGTGTCGGATTTGTCGGAAAAGTATTCCTTTCACGATTATCTGCGGCATCGCCTGTGCACGGTCCTTCTGATGCTGGCGGCTGCGGCCGTTTATACAGCCTGGAGTGCGAAAACCGGCAATTATTCGGATTATAAGACCTCATGTGTCCTTGCTATGTGTGCATGTAAGGCAGTGGATTGTCTGGAAGAGGTATTTGAAGGAAGATATCAGCAGAAAGGGCGGCTTGACCGCTCCGGGAAGCTGGTGACCTTCCGTCTTCTTGTGAGCATCGGCGGAATGATCGCGGTGCTGCTTGTTACCCGGGATCTTCTGACTGCGGTCTGGTGGGGTGTTTTCCTTGCTGCGGCTGCATCTGCTCTGATCATATGGCGATATCGGGAAACGGCAGCCTTTGAACGGACCGCTTTTTCTTTTTCCGGAATTGCCGACCTGATGCGTGAGTGCTTCCCCGTCTGTGCGGCAAATTTTCTTTCCTTCTATCTGATCAACGAACCGAAGTATGCCATTGATGCAGCAATGGATGAAACCGCGCAGGCCTGCTACAACTTCATTGCCATGCCGGTATTTGTCATCCAGCTGCTGAACATGTTTCTGTATCAGCCGATGCTGATCCGGATGACGGCGTCCTGGGAGAATGGGAGAAGAAAAGAGTTTCTTGGCTATTTTGGCCGCATCTGCGGAGCACTTGCACTGATTTCGGCACCGATTCTTCTGGCTGCATGGATGCTGGGAATTCCGGTACTCTCCTGGCTGTATGCAACCGATTTGTCGGCGCTTCGCACAGAGCTTCTTCTGATCATGACAGGCGGTATTTTTCTTGCCTTTAACGGTTTTTACTGCGCCGTTCTTACCATCATGAGAAAGCAGAAAGAAATTCCGCTGACCTATCTTGCGGGAGCGGTCCTTTCTCTTGCGGCGACCCCTGCTATGGTGCGGGAAAACGGAATCATCGGGGCAGTTCTTTCCTTCGTCCTTGTGATGGCGGCGGTCACGGTGCTCCTTACGGCACGGTTTGCCTTCGCGTTGAGAAATAAAGACGCGTAAGGTAGAATAGATATGATTTTGACTTAGTCTGACGGATGTACATTCAGCAGTGATTTTATCCATTTCGGATCTGCTGAATGCGAATCATTTTTGAGGAAGTATTCATGGTTTTCAGTTCAATGGTTTTCCTCTGGATCTTTCTGCCGGTTGTATTCGTACTGAGCTTTCTGATCCGGAAGCCGAAATATCAAAATATCCTGCTTCTTGCGGCCAGCCTTCTTTTTTATGCCTGGGGCGAGCCCCGCAATATTATTCTGCTCCTTGTTTCGATCTTTCTGAACTGGGTTTTCGGACTTCTGATTGACCGGTGCAGGGAAAGGGGAAAGCTTTTCCTCACTCTGGACATTCTGGTGAATCTGGGGCTTCTTGGCTATTTCAAATACACGGATTTCTTTATCAACACGATCAATCAAGTTGTTCCCGGTGCGGCGATTCCTCTGGCCAATATCGCACTCCCCATCGGAATCAGCTTCTTCACCTTCCAGGCGATGAGCTATGTGATTGATCTGTACCGCGGACAGATCAAGGTGCAGAAGAATCTTCTGTATCTGGCACTGTATGTTTCCTTCTTTCCCCAGCTGATTGCGGGACCGATCGTCAAATACCGGGATATCGAGGTGCAGATTGAAAACCGCCGTGCAACCATGGCGGGAATTTCTTCCGGCTTCCGGCGCTTTGTCTACGGACTTGGCAAAAAGGTCCTGATTTCCAATCTGATTGCGCAGGCTGCGGACAATCTCTACGGACTGGAGGTTTCTTCACTGACAGGCGGTATGGCGTGGCTGTGTGCGCTGACCTATACGCTGCAGATCTACTATGATTTCTCCGGCTACTCGGATATGGCCATCGGACTCGGCAGGATGTTCGGCTTTGAGTTTCTGGAGAACTTCAACTATCCCTACATCAGCTCGTCCATCCGCGAATTCTGGAAGAGATGGCACATTTCGCTCAGCACCTGGTTTCAGGAGTACCTGTACATTCCGCTTGGAGGAAACCGGAAGGGGAAGCTTCGGACGTATGTGAACCTTCTGATTGTTTTCTTTGCAACGGGAATGTGGCACGGAGCAAGCTGGAATTTTATCGGATGGGGCATGTATCATGGCTTTTTCAGTGTGATTGAGCGCCTTGGCTTCGGAAAGCTTCTGAAGCGCTCCAAAGTGCTGTCTCACGTTTATACCATGCTGGTTGTGATGATCGGCTGGGTATTCTTCCGGGTGGAGAATATCCGTCAGGGCTTTTCCATTGTGGCCCGCATGCTGATGCCGTGGCGTTATACGCAGACGGACGTTCTTCTTGGAACGCAGATTGGAACGGAAGCAGTCCTTGCAATGGCAGCGGGTATTCTTGGCTGCGGAATTCTGCAGGCTGTTTTCTCCGGGAAAAAGACATCCCTTCTTGCCGAAAAATGGAAGGGAAGTATCCCTGAGTTTCTCTGGTGCGCACTGATCCTGTTCGCAAGCATTCTGCTGCTCGCAAACAATACCTATAATCCGTTTATTTATTTCCGGTTCTGACGTTCGGAGAGGAGCGGCAGTGCCGGCGAATCGGCTGGAGTTAATCTATTGAAAACGAACAATGAGCTGCAAACAAACCCTGTGAAGCTGGCAAAACCGCTTCAGATTCTGTATGTCCTTCTGCTGGCAGTGCTGATTCTGATTCCGGGGGTGCTCTTTCTGCTGATCCGGGGACATATGGACACCGGAAACTATGAGGAACGCTCGCTGTCTCCGCTTCCGTATTCACAGGAAGCGAAGGACGCCGGACTGGTGACAACGCTGGAGACATTTCCGGCACAGTTTGAGAACTGGTTTAATGATCATCTCCCGTTCCGAAACCAGCTTCTTACGCTGCACGGTCTTACGGAGTACAAGCTGCTGAAGACGTCCTCTTCACAGAGTGTCATTGTGGGCAAGGACGGCTGGCTCTTTTATAAGGGTGCACAGGTGGCGGATGAGGATCCGATCGGAGACTACCGGGGAACCGATCTGTTCACAGAGGAGGAGCTGCAGAAGATTGCTGCGAACTTCACGGCAGCCCGCGATGAGCTGGCAGCCCGCGGAAGTGATTTTGTTATCTATATCGCGCCGAATAAGGAGCGGGTCTACAGCGAATATATGCCGGATATGTATGGAGAGCCGGCTTCCTACGGAACCATGCAGCAGGTGGTGGATTATCTTTCGGCCAACACCGATCTGAAGGTGGTCTGCGGGTACGAGGATCTGATGGCCTTCCGCGCAGAGAATCCGGATACGGATCTTTACTACAAGTATGATACGCACTGGAACAACCTGGGTGCATACATTGGATCGGAGCGGCTGGTCAATGCTCTTGGCTACGACTTCACGCCTCTCGAATATGTGGAGATTGAGGACAGACACACCGGAAGCTACGATCTGGCTCGCCTGATTCACCTTGGAAGCACGCTGAATGACTGCCCGAATTATGTGATAAGCGGTTATACACCGCATCCCATGGAGACCGTGTCCGAGGACAACGGAAAAGTGTTCCGCTACCGTACGACGGACGGGACCGCACCGGGAGGAAAGCTCTTTGTGATCGGAGACTCGTTCTCAACCATGATGTCTCCCTACCTTGCCTGTCATTATCAGTCCGGATATATGACCTTCTACTATCATTATTCCCATGGGCAACTTCTTCGCGAGGAGCCGGATGCGGTGGTGTATGAAACCGTAGAGCGCTACATCGGAAATATGCTTGATTTTACACTGGCGGACGGATATCAGGGAGATGTGCATGAGTAGCACGCTCAGAATCTTCCTGTGAGCAGTTCCGGGGGATGTCCGGAAGAATAAGAGGGGATGAAAATGGATAAGATTGCGGTTCTGATTCCTTGCTACAACGAAGAAAAAACCATTGCCAAGGTGGTGACAGACACGAAGAGAGCTCTGCCGGAGGCCGTGATTTACGTGTACAACAACAATTCCTCGGACCGGACGGCGGAGCTTGCAGAAGCCGCCGGGGCGGTTGTGAGAAATGAGTACATGCAGGGCAAGGGAAATGTCATCCGGAGGATGTTCCGTGAAATCGATGCGGAGTGCTATATCATGGTGGACGGAGATGACACCTATCCCATGGAGAATGCTCCGGAAATGGTGGATCTTGTCCTGAATAAGAATGCCGATATGGTGGTTGGCGATCGCCTGTCCTCTACCTATTTCACGGAGAACAAACGGCCCTTCCACAATTTCGGAAATTCTCTGGTCAGAGGGAGCATCAACCGCCTGTTTGACTGTAAAATCAAGGACATCATGACCGGCTACCGTGCGTTCAGCTATGATTTTGTAAAGACCTTTCCGGTTCTTTCAAGGGGCTTTGAGATTGAGACGGAAATGACGATTCACGCGGTCTACAACAACATGCAGATCGAGAACGTGGTCGTGGATTATCGCGACCGTCCGGAGGGAAGCACCTCGAAGCTGGATACCTTCGGAGACGGCTTCCGTGTTCTGGGAACTATTTTTAATCTGTACCGCAACTACAAGCCGTTTGGCTTTTTCGGAATGCTTTCCCTGATCCTGGCGGTGCTTTCGGTGCTCTTCTTTATCCCGGTTCTGACGGATTATGTCCACACCGGTCTCGTTGCCAAGTTCCCGACGCTGATTACGTGCGGATTTGTGATGCTGGCAGCGATTCAGTCTCTGTTTTCCGGTTTGATTCTTTCGAACCTGGAACGCAATAACCGGCGGAATTTCGAGATTGACCGGAACAATCTGCACATTATGAGAAAATAATCGTGATACTGTCGCCATTCCGGATGGTACGGAAAGATTCCGGGATGCGGATGGCCGCAGAGTGCTGCGGCAGGGTTGGAAGTTTATGAAAAGCATAAGAAAAGAGCAGCAGGAAACCGTTCAGAGGAAAAGGAGCAGCATCCGCAGACACTGGGCGATGATTCCTGCGGCTCTTTTTCTGTTGTGCGCAGCAGCGCTTTGCATTCTGGCAGGGGATTCTGCGCAGATCGGCATCGCAGACAATCTGGACCTGTTTCAGGCGCAATACCAGATGCTGAAGAATACGAAAACCTTTTTCGCACAGGGGGCAGCGGCCTATGGCTTTCACCCGGCAGTTCTGGAATACAACGGAATTTCGACGGTGGACGGGTACCTTGGCTTTTATTCGCAGAGCTACAAGGAGGAGTTTCGAAGGGTGATTGCGCCGGCACTTTCCGCAAATGAGGGAGCAAGGCTTTACTATGATGAGTGGGGCGCACGCTGCTATCTGTATTCGGCAGACCAGCCGACAATTGTGGAGGCAGTTCGCAATTATCCGCACCCGGAAGGGGAGATTGCGATGGATCCGGAGGCACTGCAGGAGCTTGGGTGCCGGTATCTTTTTTCCAGAATCCGCATTACGAATGCGACGGAGAAGGAATTGACGCTCCTTTGCACCTGCAGCAGCGAAGAGAGCCCGTACGTGTTATATGTGTATCAGGTGGACTGAAAAGCGGCCACAGGGGGACAGAGGCTACAGAAGATGGATCCTGCGGCCGTTTACCGCAATGAGTCCGTCCTCCTCCATCCGGTGCAGCTCCCTCGACATGGCGCTTCGGTTCAGGCCCAGAAATTCGGCCATTTTTGTCTTGGAAAAAGGAAGCGTGATGATGCCCCTGGAGGAAACCGGAAGTGTACTGAAATAGACCAGAATGCGATCCCGGACGCCCTTCTGGCTGAGAATACGAACCTTTTCATTCAGAAATGAGTTGGTGTGTGCCATGTTGTCCAGAAGATTTACCAGCATGGTGTGATGATGCGAAGGAGAAACACAGGAGCAGGTGCCGCACTGATTTTTCCCGAGAAGCGGCTGCAGGTCGAACTGCAGATAGACGCTGTCGCAGGATGCCGAGAGCTGAATGGTGCTGACGCTGTCCGGAATGCAGGCAAAGGATTCTCCGAGAAGATCCCCGGGGAGGAAGAGATTGAGCGTAATCTGGTCATAGGTTGCGGTCTGGAACGTGCTGACAAGACATCCCTCCAGAAGATAGTAGGCATAGCGGAAGGGATCTCCAAGAGCGAGAACGATGGAATCCTTCGGGGCCTGGCAGATTCTGGTCCGGATGCAGGCAAAGGCGCTGCCGTATTGTTCTTCGGGGACGTCCTTCAGAAGAGGGCATTTCCGGATCAGAGACATATAGGGCTGCAGCTGCGGCATTAAGAGCATAGTGTTTTCTCCAAATGATGGAAACGGTTATGAAAAAAGGCAGCTGATGCTGCCTTTTCTTGATTTACTGCTTGGATTTTTTGTCATTCTTTTCTTCGCCGCCGGTGCGGTTGGCACCCTCGATGTCTCCGGCGAGAATCTTCTTGCTGATCTGGTTGCGGAAGCCGGCGTCGATGAAATCACAGTTCTTGCAGAAGGGATAATGGTTGCGTCCCTGAGCCACTGCCTTCCGGACTGCGGTGATCTTCGGACCGCTCCAGCACTCGCGAAGCGTCTGAGTATTCAGATCGCCGAGATCGGTGACCTCCAGATTGTCACAGCAGCAGATGCCGACCTTGCCGTTCGGGGTGATCCAGAGATCCGTGAACGGAAGGAGACAGGACTGTGTGTACTCCTTCTCCGTTGCCTTCTTGTTCGGAGAGGATCCTGCGCGGTTGGTCAGAACCTCCTGCAGATAGCGCATCTGGATGACGATCTCAATGTCTTTGAACTCGTCCTCATGCTTGCTGACATATTCATAGATTTCCTGAATGTTGTCATGAAGCTTGTACTCATTGGCATAGTTGTTGATGATCAGCTGATCAATGTAGGGCTGCACCTCGCGGATCTTGTCCAGCGTCAGAATCAGACCGTTGGTTGACATGAAGATGAAGCTGTTCGGAAGCTTTTCTCTTGCATATTTGTGGAGCTCCACAATGCGGGGATCCAGAAGCGGCTCGTTGTTGCCGTACAAAGTCAGGTGGCCCTCATAGCCCCAGTCTGACAGCTGGTCGATGATGGAATGGTACAGACTGTCCTCGATCTTCATGAAGGGACGCTTCTCTGCATGAACATTTGCCGTGCAGAACGAGCAGGTGGAATTGCAGCGGTTGATGGTTTCAATGTTTACCACCTGCGGCATCGGAGTCTCATCCTGCTCCATAAACCACTTGATGTACTGATCCTGAATCGTTCCTCTTGTCATAAACTGAAGCTTCAGATAGGCACTGCTCGCCAGATTGGGAGCAATGCGTCTTGCTTCAAATCCGAATTTTCCAAGAAAACTGCTGATACGAATACTCATAAAAATTTGCTCCTGCGGAATCAGTCCACTTCCACCGTGTTCTCCTCCACGGCTTCATGATATTCCTTTTCTGTATTTACACTCCAGACATTTGAGCGGTCGGTCGTTCCGGCTGCGATGTCCTTGACGGCCTCAAAGCTGGTGCACATGGAGTGATCAATGTTGTTGTAGCGATGCTGGCCGTTGCGTCCTACGCAGAACAGGTTCGGGATGGAATCGAGATATTCCCGGAGCTTGTCCATTTCGTCATAGGTGTCGAAGTAAGCAGGGTAAGCTTTCTTCACGCGCTCTACGTGGTAATCCAGAACGTCAGACTCATTGGAGATGAGGCCGAGCTTCACCATCTCGGAGATGCCAAGATGAGCAAAATCATCATCGTTCATGGACCACAGATGATCCCCTTCGTTGCAGAAGTATTCAAGTCCCATCCAGACGGTGTGCTCCAGATCCTTCACGAGGTAAGGAGACCAGTTGTTGTAGATCTGGAAACGTCCCATGGTGACACTGCGGTCATGCACGTAAACCCAGTTGTCCGGCACGATATTGCCGATGGTTTTGTTCTTCGTCTTGTTCTCGAGATTCAGATGATCGATGAGAACACCGACGGTCATGTAGTCGCGGTAAGGAAGACCTGCGGCAATTCTTGCGGGATCGGCCGGGACATCATTCATGCCTGCGACAAGATCACGGATCGGCATGGACGAGATTACGTAATCGCCGTTGACGGTAATTTCTTCTCCATCCTTCTCATAGATGACTCCGGTGAGAACATTGTCGGAATTCTTGACAATCCGGACAACCTTTGCTCCGGTGAGAATGGTGCCTCCTGCCTTGCGGATTTCTTCTGCCGTGACATCCCAGAGCTCACCCGGACCAAGCTTCGGATAGCTGAACTCCTCAATAAGGGAGGTCTCTACCTTGCGGTTCTTCTTGTGAAACATCTTGCCGAGGGCATCCTTCAGAACGGCGGAGATGGATACGCCCTTTACTCGCTGGGCACCCCAGGAAGGATCAATCTGGGAAGGATGGCGTCCCCAGAGGTTCTCGGTATAGTGCTCGAAAAACATGGAGTACAGCTTCTTGCCAAAACGATTGATGTAGAAATCCTCCAGCGAATTCTCCTTGCGCGGGAAAAGCCTTGCCTTGATATAGGAAAAACCGACCACAACGGTGGTGCCAAGTCCCATGTTGGCAAAGGTCTCCGGCTTCAGGGAAATCGGGTAGTCGAAGAACTTGCTGTTGAAGAAAATCCGGCTGACGCGGTTCCTTCGGAGCATGACGCGGTCTGTCGTCTCGGGATCGGGACCTCCCTCCATCAGTGTTACCCTGCGGTCAAGCTTCCTGTCATCACTGGCAGGAGCACCCTGTCTGGGAAGCATATGATCCCACCAAGCGTTGACCTCCGGAACCTTGGAGAAAAAGCGGTGCCCACCCATGTCCATGCGGTTTCCCTTGTAATCAACCGTTCTGGAAATTCCGCCGAATTTCTCGGATTCTTCAAAAACCGTAACTTCGAATTCCCCCTGGTGCTGCAGAAGCTCATAGGCAGCGGTAAGACCCGCAGGGCCCGCGCCGATGATCAGAACCTTTTTCATGAAAATACTCCTTAAGCATTAGTTTTATGGCGATAAAATATCAACTTAAATATTAGCATAAGCAATGAACGGTGTACATCGACATTTTCCCGGCAGTGGGGTAAACTCTTCTTTATGAATGCACTGATTAAATTTGTTATGTTTCTGATTGCTGCCGGCGTGCTGCCGGTCCTGTCCGGACTTCTTCCGGTCAGTCTTCTTCCCGCAGACAAACGGCGGTTTCCGCTGATTGTTCTTGGGGGATATCTTTCTGTCTTCGCGTTGTTCGAATGGATCGGGCTCCCGGTTCTGATCTGGACAGCAAGCGGGGATTTCTCTCTTTTGGTGCGTCTTTTTATCTGCGCGGATCTGATCTGGATCGCGGCGGGAATTTTGCGCTGCCGGAAAACCGGAGGCATTCGTCTTCCCGAAATTCTCCGGAAACGTAAAATTCAGGATGCGGATGCAGCGTTCTGCTGGCTGATCTTTGCGGCTCTTCTCGGATTTGAGCTTGTCATGTCGTACACGCATGCCTCCTTTGACGGAGATGATGCGTACTACGTGGCACAGACGCTTCAGACCTGGCAGACAGGAACCATGTATTATTACGTTCCCTATACCGGATTTACCACGGTACTGGACGGGCGTCATGCCATGGCAATGATGCCGATGTGGATCGCCTGTGTGGCAAAGCTCTGCGGGACGCACTCAACGATTGTGACGCACAGCATGATGCCTCTTGTCCTCATCCCGCTTACGGACATCGCCTTCTATCAGGCCGCGGTTGAACTGACCCGCGGACAAAAGCCGGAGCGGAGAAGCTATCAGCTTCCTGCGATGATGGTGATCATAACGGTGCTGCAGATTTTCGGAAATACATCCATCTATACGCCGGAAACCTTTCTTCTCATGCGCACCTGGCAGGGGAAATCCCTGTTTGCAAATTTTATTCTTCCGCTTGTGTTCCTGCTTCTTTTCCGGACGGTCCGCGATGCAGAAGATGAGAAGGTGTGGTGCTTTTTCATGCTGGTTCTTCTGAATCTGGCAGCTGGCTTTAGCACCTCTCTTGCACCGGTTCTTGTTACCGGGGTGCTTCTTCTTGCAAGTGTGATGATTGCCATCATCAGGAAAAGAAGGCGGCTGCCCCTTGCGGTTCTTCTGACCTGCATTCCGTGCATGCTGTACCTTGTTCTGCTCCTTCGGATGATGTATCCGGGAGCCGTCTGGTTTTTGAGAGGAGGGCGTCTTCCGTGAAGGGGATTCTGGAAATTCTGAACGCATATAACGGCGGGAAGCTTCTTCTTACGCTGTATCTGGTGTGCCTGATCTATCTTTGGCGTTATGAAAAAAGCCGGAATCAGAGGCTGCTCCTCGTCTGGCTGCCGCTTTTTTTTCTTCTGCTCTTTCTGCTGCCGCCGGTCTGCCGGATTTACAGCCGCATTGACAGTGCACGGACCTATTACCGCCTTTTATGGATTCTTCCGATGACGCTGACGATTGCGTACAGCGGAGTCCGGATTTTTGCGGCAAATCTTCGGGCGGGACTTGCGGCGATGTGTGCACTGATCGTCCTGAGCGGACAGTATATTTATTCGAACGAGAATATTCTGAAGGCGGAGAACCGACTTCATCTGCCGCAGATGGTTCTGGACATCTCCGATTATCTGATGAATGAAACCAATGGGGAGGAGACCATGGCGGCGATGCCGGTCGGACTCGTGCAGTTTGTCCGTCAGTATAATGCCCGGATTATGATGCCGTACGGCCGCGAGATGCAGATGGGCTCGTATTACAATGAGGTGTATGAGGCAATGGAGCAGACGGAGCCCGTGAATGCGGAGAAGCTCTGCAAGGCGTTGGATCAGTACGACTGCGAGTTTCTGGTGATCGAAGCGGTGAAACGAATCGACGGGGATCTGGAAGAAGAGGGGCTGACCTATCTTGCGGATGTCGATGGCTACAGCATCTGGTACTGCCCTTATGCGCAGGAATTCCGGGATGCTGCGGCAGAGTATATGGATTGATGCGATGGGATTTACATGGGAGAAAATAACATACCGGGGTAGCGATGCGGCGGAGATCACCGGATATGAAGGGAAACTTCCGGATCTGAAAATTCCGGAGGAAATGGAAGGGCTTCCCGTGCGGAGTATTGCGGCACATGCTTTTTCGGGACGATCCGACATCCGGAGCGTGGTCCTTCCGGAGAGCCTTGTGACGATGCATTTGTTTGCCTTCTACAACTGTCCGCGTCTTGAGACGATGGAGCTCTATAATTCTGCAGATGATTACTATGACGGCGTTATTCGCCAGTGCCCGCTTCTTCGGACGATTACTGTCCGCTGCGTACAGCCGGAGAATTATGTGGTGATCCGCTCCATGCTGCAGGACGTGGATGTCACGCTGACCTTTCGCCTGCTGGATCCGGAAGGAAGGGAAAGGATAAGGCTGACCTTTCCGGAGTACGTGAATGAGGCGAAAGAAGACACCATGGCAAGAGCCATTCATTTCTCAATCGAGGGAGCCGGAATGGCATACCGGGAATGTGTGGGGAAGAGAACCCTGGATCTTGCAGGGTATGATCGCTTGCTGGGGCGCCTTACGGATTATGATTTTGATGTGGCGGCGTGCATTGCCTTCGGGCGGCTCCTGTATCCGGAAGGACTGTCTGAGCAGGCAGAAGGCGGCTATGAAACCTTTTTGCGTGACAATGATGAGAAGACGCTCCGTTTCCTGATCCGCGAGGATGAGGAGCACAGCAGCATGGAGGAGATCCGCCTGATGACAGGGCGCAGTCTTATCGGAGAAGAAGGACTGAAGACCGCACTGGAGGAGGCATCGGAGCTGGGAAGATCGGAAGTGTGCTCCGTGCTGATGGAATACAGGGCGCAGTCCGGATCCGGGAGCGGAGCGGGTGAAACGCTCCGTCTGGACTGGTAGCCTGCAGAACAGAGGTATCCATGGAATATCGTGAAGAACTTCGCAGCATAGGGGAACGGATCCTTTCGGAAACACGGACAGAGCTTTATCTGGCCATGCATTTTCTGGGACCGGCACTTGGCAGTCTGTCACCTGTCATGGATCTGTCCACGACAACGGTCGGAACCGATGCTGCCTTTATCCGTTTCAATCCGAAATGTCTTATGACGAAATATATTGAGCACCCATACTGGCTGAAGCGGTGTTATCTGCACATGCTGCTGCACTGCCTTTTCCGCCATATGTTTGCTGGAAAGGCGTATGATGATCCGGAGCTGTGGAATCTCTGCTGCGATATCGCAGCGGAATCCGTGATCGATTCGATGGATGCACCGGTGATTCAGAGGCCGGTCAGCGAGAAGAGGAATGCCTGGTATGAGGAGCTTCGGACAGGTGCCGGAGTTCTCAGTGCGCAAAGGCTGTACCGGTATCTGTCCGAGGGAGAGCGCGATTACAGAAAAGAAGCCGCGATGGAGGCGGAGTTTGTGATGGACGATCACAGCTTCTGGGAAAGACTGGATCCGCCGGATGCGCCTGCACCGAAGGAGCAGCCGGAAGGTGCTGCTGCCATGCCGCTCATTGCCACAAAGCGTCTGAAGGAAGAGGAGTGGAAAAAGCTTGCGAACAAGGTCCGCCTGGAGCTGACGCTTGGACGGGAGGCGGGGACGAAGACAGGAGAATTCCTTCGCTTCCTTGCATATGACGGTTCTCAGAGGACGGATTTCCATGAGTTTCTGAAGCGTTTTGCAGTTACCAGAGAGGAGTCCTTTATTGATCCGGACTCCTTTGATTATGGCTTCTACAATTACGGGATGCAGATGTATGGCAACATGCCTCTCATTGAGGAGAATGAATACCGGGAGGCTACGAAGGTGGAGCAGCTGATCATCGTGCTGGACACCTCGGCCTCCTGTCAGGACTTTCTGGTACAGGAGTTTTTGAATGAAACGGCCTCCATGCTGCTGAAGGGGGACCATTTTTTTGCAAAAACGAAAATCCACATCATTGAATGTGATGACAAGGTCCAGAATGACATAGAGATTACGGAGCTTTCCCAGATGGAGGAATACTCGAAGCATTTCTGCCTGAAGGGCGGCTTCGGAACAGACTTCCGGCCGGCTTTTGCATATGTGGAGGAGCTTCGCAGAAATAAGAAAATAGAACAGCCCAGGGGACTGATGTATTTTACCGACGGAAAGGGAATTTATCCGAAGAAGCAGCCGGATTATGACACTGCCTTTGTCTTTGTCAAAGAGGAGGACCCGGACACATCGAACGTTCCCTCCTGGGCAATGAAGCTGTTTATCTGAAACACGTTCTGATCAGATGTCTGAGGGAGGAGCCGGAAGAAAATGAGACAGGAAACCATACTGGAGACAGAACGACTGCTGCTGCGGCCGTGGAAGGATCGTGATGCAGGCGCATTGTATGAGCTTGCAAAGGATCCGGAGGTCGGACCGCGCGCGGGGTGGCCGGTGCATGAAAGTGAGGAGAACTCCAGGGAAATCATACGCACCGTTTTGTCAGAGCCTGAGACGTATGCAATTCTTCGGAAAGAGGACGGCGCACTGATTGGCAGCGCCGGCCTTAAGAATCTGCAGCAGGAGAGCTATCTGGATTCGGAAAGCAGCGCGGAGCTCGGCTACTGGATCGGCCGCGCCTTCTGGGGAAAGGGCTATATGCCGGAGGCTGCGGGAAGGCTGCTGAAGCATGCCTTTGAGGATCTGAAGCTGGAACGTGTCACCTGCGGTTATTATGAGGGGAACGGGCAGTCACGCAGGGTTCAAGAGAAGCTGGGATTTGTGCCGGATCATGTCGAGGAGAATGCGGAGGTATCTCTTCTTGGTGAAAGGAGACGGGAATACTGGCAGGTTCTTCTCCGGCCGATGTATCTGCAGAACAAG
Source organism: Firmicutes bacterium CAG:791 (assembly GCA_000431495.1). Taxonomy (GTDB): domain Bacteria; phylum Bacillota; class Clostridia; order Lachnospirales; family Lachnospiraceae; genus CAG-791. Next base: position 54,084 of record HF986534.1, read on the forward strand.
GCAAGAAGAAGGAACAGGATGCATTACATCGAAACCAGCTACCGGATCTGCAGCAAGAGAGCGGATGGCTCTGTCTCTGCTGAAATTGAATTTCCGGAGCTGACCAAAGGAAATTATCGTATTGTCCGTCTGTTTGCAGCTCCTGAGTGGGAGGGGCAGGGCGTCCGGGAGGAGCTTCTGGAAATGGCAGTGGAGAGAATCCGGGAGCGGGGCGGAAACGTCTCCTCGTCAGACCCCTTTGCGGCTGCCTGGCTGGAAAAGATGACAAGAACCGTGTGAAAGGAAGCAAAGCAAAAGCATGAACATTCAGGAAGCAGAGCAGGAGGTGGTCCGCACCGTTCGGGCCTATACAAAGAAAAATGAGATGGGGGAGTATCTGATTCCCGTGGAGAAGCAGCGTCCGCTCCTTCTGATCGGGCCGCCCGGAATCGGCAAGACCGCCATCATGGAGCAGGCTGCAAGAGAGTGCGGGGTCAATCTGATTTCCTACACCATTACACACCATACGAGGCAGAGCGCGATCGGCCTTCCGTTTCTTTCCAAAAAGGAGTATGGAGGAAAGCAGACCACGGTCACCGAGTATTCCATGAGTGAAATCATTGCCTCGGTGTATGACCAGATTGAGAAAAGCGGCGTACAGGAGGGAATCCTGTTTCTGGATGAAATCAACTGCGTTTCGGAGACACTGGCACCGACCATGCTGCAGTTTTTGCAGTACAAAACCTTTGGCACACATCATCTTCCGGAGGGCTTTGTGATTGTAACGGCAGGGAATCCGCCGCAGTACAACAAATCCGTGCGGGAGTTTGACATTGTGACGCTGGACCGGATCCGGAAGATCGAGATTCAGGAGGACCTTCCCGCCTGGAAGAAATACGCGTATGAAGCCGGCGTACATGGCGCGATTATGGCCTATCTGGAGATCCGGAAGGACCATTTCTATTCGATCCGTACGGATGTGGAAAATCGCTATTTTGTTACGGCAAGAGGCTGGGAGGACCTTTCGCGCGTCATGAAGGTTTATGAATCCATGGACCTTCCGGTGACGGAAAATCTGATCGGAGAATATCTGCAGGATCCGGAAATCGCGCGGGATTTTGCGGATTATTACGAGCTGTACTGCAAGTACCAGAAGGTGTACTGCATTCCGGAGCTTCTGGAGGGAACGATCCGGGAGGCGGCACTGGCCGTAGGAACAGCGCCCTTTGATGAAAAGCTCTCGCTGATGGGACTTCTGATCGATGCGCTCCGCGATGAATTCGCAGACTATACGGAGCAGAAGGCCGTGCAGGAGAGAGTCCTGCGGGAATTACAGAAGCTGACGGCAAGAATCAAGAGCGGCGAAAAGGCACTGGAGGTGCTGAAGGCTCTGGAGAGCTCCAGAGAAGAGTTGCTCCGGCAGCAGGAATCGGCCGGAATGCTCGGGCGAAGCGATGCGCATGCCTTCCGTCTCTGCCTTTCGGCACTGCATGAGCTGGAAAAGGAGCTTGCACAGCGCGGAACCGGGGAGGGAAAGGAAGATTTTGCGATTGCCAGAACCTGGTTTGACGGAAGGGAAGAAAAGAGAAAATACGCGATGGAACGCACGGGTGAGCATCTGACACACGCGTTTGATTTCATGGCGAAATGCTTCGGAGAAGGACAGGAGATGGTGATCTTTCTCTCGGAGCTTTCTGCAGACAAGCGCTGCACGTTATTCGTCAGCGACTGCGGAAACGAGGCTTACTTCAAATACAACAGGCTGCTTCTTCTGGATGAGAGAAAAAGCAGCCTGACACAGGACATTATGCAGTTGATGCCGTAATGCGATGCCTCCGGACAAATCCGGATCCCGGACCCTTTCTGTTATTTTGCAACAGAAAGGGTCTGTGCGTTGTATTCATCGTAATTGTCCTGCAGAACCTTATAGACAAAGTGATCGGCAACCTTGGTCCGGCCTTCTGCATTCAGATGAATGTCGTCGGAGAGATATTTCTTGTAGTTGGTCTCATTGACAGAGCCGTAGTAATTGTCCAGGAAGGAAACACTGCAGCTGCCGCAGGTGTCATAAGCCCACTGGAAGTAGTTTACGATGGTTCCGTTTCCGAGATCGGTGGTGCGGCTGCTGGAGCCGTCATACTCCGCATAGTAGGGAGAAAGGAAGACAATCCGAATGTAGGGATACTTCTCCTGAAGAAGCTTGAAGGAGTTGATCAAGGAGCCCACGTAGGTGGTCAGCTCATCCGGAACATCCGGGTTCTGCATGGCCATGCCGTTGATGTAATCAATTCCGTCATACATGACTGCAATGATGTCCACCTTGTCAAAATCCGTGCTCTCGAGTGCCTCCACGGAATTCATGTAAGCAGGATCCTCTGTGTGTACGGAGGCAACCGTCTTCAGTGAAGAGAAGTCACCGATGGAGATTGCGTAAGAAACATAGAACAGATTGAAAATATCATCCATGCTCTCCAGATTCTCAGTGCTGTAGACTGCATTCTCGCACGTTACCTGTGAATCCGGGAAGGCGGCATTAATGACATTGCAGTCACCAAGCTCCGCAATCTGTGCGGCAAGTCCGGAGTCCGAGGTGTCCTCGGAAAA
>HF986535.1:0-2621 GCA_000431495.1 Firmicutes bacterium CAG:791
ATGGTAAAGAGTGGTCGCATGCGTGCAGAGGACGTGGCAGAGGTTCTTGAAGTACCTGTGGAGACAGTGCTTGCAGCAGCGGCAAAGGCGGAAGAAAAAGGTGTGCATGAAACCTGAATAAATGAGATGCCAGAACACTTGTAAAAGGGTTGTTTCTGGCAGAATACTTTAGCACGCAGCGAATATCGGATGACAGGTGCTTCAACTGGAGGGTACGGTGTATTGTATTTCTGAAAGATTCAGAATGTGATGATATGCACATGAGAATGCGAAAATCAAATTGGAAAAGTGACGGAATGTACTATAAGATGTTGTGCAAAAATAACAAAACAAACAATTTCGATAAAAAATAATACAAACCCTATTGCACAATACGTTCGAGTGTAAGATACTATGTTTATCGCAAACGTAATGCGAGGGAAAATGATAACAGAGTGAATTGCCCTTGAGATGATGAGAATGGCAAAAGTGATGGTTCACTTTTGCTGTTCTTTTTATTACATAAATTTCTGCGAAGGCGAATAAAAAGGGGGGAACAAAAATTGAAAAAGACTACACAGCATCAGACGTGTCTGAAAAAGGATTACAAACGAACAACAATGCTGATGTCCATTCCGGGGGCAGGGCTATATACGTTTTTCTTTACGTTCCCTGTTTGTCTTGGCGTGTACTACAGCTTTACGGATTGGAATAAGATTGCGAGGACCAGGAATTTTGTTGGCTTTGAGAATTACATCAATGCATTAACAGATAAGCGTTTTCTGAAGGCGTTTCTGTTTAATTTTCGTTACAGCATCCTGTATGTGTTGGGAATATTGATTCTTGCGACGATCATTGCTCTTCTTCTCAATCAAAGAGTGAAGGGAAGCACAACATTTCGTGCTCTGTATTTTATTCCGGCACTGTTCAGTAGTGTCACGGTATCGATGATCTTTAATCAGATTTTCTTCCGTGTGATTCCTGCATTAGGAAAGGTAATGAACATTCCCATGCTGCAGAAGAGTCTCTTGTCCGGCAAAGATACGGCAATTTTCGGAATCTTGTTTGTGGCACTCTGGGGGGCATTGCCAATGCAATCGATTCTGATTCTTGCGGGCCTTCAGACAATTCCGGATGAGCTTCTGGAAGCGGCCAGAATTGACGGAGCAACCAACTGGAAGGTATTCCGGTATATTACGATTCCTCATCTGATCCCGACTCTTTCCGTTGTTCTGGTTCTGGCGGTAAAGGGCGGACTGATGGTCTTCGATCAGATCAAGATCCTGACGGATGGCGGACCGAACAACGCAACGAGATCGCTGTCGATTCTGATTTATAACGATGCGTTTAAGAACAATCGTTTCGCATCTGCAATGGCAGAGGCAATCATTGTAGGTATCGTTGTGGCAGTTATTTCTTACGTTCAGCTGCAGATCAGCAATAAGAAATCTGTAAATGCATAACGGGGAGTGGGGTAAGCAAATGAGTAAGAAGAAATTACATAAAGTTTTGGTCTATGCTCTTCTGATTCTGGGGCTTCTGACGGTTGTTCTTCCATTATACATTACTTTTATCACAAGCTTTAAGAGTACGTCGGAGACAATCACCAACTACCTGTCCCTTCCGACGAAGTGGTATTTTGGAAACTTCAAGTACATTCTCTTCAAGAAGGGGTTCTGGAGAGCGCTGCTGAATACGGCGGTGATTACCGCGGTTGTTGCGGCAGGAGATGTGATTCTGATGCCGATGCTTGGTTATTCGGTGGCCCGGAGAATGAACGAAGACAGAAAATGGAGAGGCTTTTACTTCTATCTTCTGATTGGTATTTTCATTCCTTTCCAGGTAAAGATGATTCCACTGGTTCAGATGATGTCTGCACTTAAAATGATGAATCCGGTCGGTCTGGCAATTCTTTGCATCGGTTCTACGACTTGTGAAGCAACCTTCCTGTATACCGGATATCTTGCAGGAATTCCGAGAGACCTTGAGGAAGCAGCGTCCATAGACGGAGCCAGTACGTTCTATACGTACCGCAGAATTATTTTCCCACTGATGCAGCCGATCATTGCAACCTCGGTGATCAAGGATTGCCTTTGGACATGGAACGATTTTACGCTCCCGCTGATCATCCTGAATCGTTCTCCGCAGTATTGGACGATTGTTTTGTATCAGTATAATTTCCAGTCAGAGGCGGGCGTGGATTATGGTCTGGTATTTGCCTGCCTGTGCATTTCGATGATTCCGATTCTTGTGATTTATCTTTTCCTTCAGAGACAGATTATGTCTGGCTTGACCAGCGGAGCTGTCAAAGGATAAGAAGAACAGTTTTGAACGTAAGGGGAGGAAAGTAAAGATGAAACTGCATTATTTGGGAACGGCGGCAGCAGAAGCCATTCCTGCAGTTTGGTGTAACTGTGAGGTTTGCAAAAAGATCCGGAAGACACGCGGTAAGGATGTCCGTACCCGGTCACAGGTATTGATCAACGATGATCTTATGGTTGATTTTCCGCAGGATTCGTACATGCATATGCTTCAGAACGACCTGGAGTTTTATAAGCTGAAATACGTGATATTCACGCATTCGCATCAGGATCATTTTTATCCGGAAGAGTTTGCAATGCGGAGTGAAGGCTATGCAGCAG
>HF986535.1:2640-5051 GCA_000431495.1 Firmicutes bacterium CAG:791
ATGCAGCAGGAATTGAAGAACCCGTTCATGTCTATGGGAACAATGTCTGCATAGATCGTCTGAAAATGACAGCGGAACTTGACGAGGGCGGACGGGTCATCCTTCATGAACTGAAGAACTTTGAGCCGGTGCAGATCGGTGATTACCTTGTGACGCCGTTGACAGCCCATCATGATCCGAGAGAGAACTGTCTGATTTACAGTATTGAAAGCGACGGAAAGAGACTGCTCTACAGCAATGATACCGGAGAGTATCCGGAAGAAACCTGGGACTACATAGAGCAGAATCATCTGAAGTTTGATCTTCTGAGCATGGATTGCACCATAGGAATGAAGGATTCGAAGGATTACCATATGGGATATCCGAACATTCTGAAAATGAAGGAGCGCTTTGAAAAGAACAGCTTAATTGACGAGCACACAAAGATCATTGCGACGCATTATTCGCATAACTTCTATCTGCCTTATGCGGAACTTCAGGAGATCATGGAAAAGGATCACATTATTCCGTCTTATGACGGAATGCAGGTGGAGATTTAAATTGTAAATCTGCGGCAATCGGGAGCCGCTGATAAATAGAAAAGGGAGGTTCAACAATGAACAAGAAAAGAGTAATGGCACTGGTTATGTCGGGGATGATGTTATTCTCCATGGCAGGCTGCGGATCTTCGGGGGACAATGCGGCTGCAGAGAGCAAGCCTGCAGCAGAAGCTACGGAAGAAGCAGCAGAGGAGAGCACGGAGAAGGCACCGGTTCTTGATACAGTCGCAGAAGATGAGAGTGGTACGGTCAGCGGAGAGTATACACCGGAAGACGGTGCGGAGATTGAAGTCTTTACGATAAAGGAAGAGATTGTTGAAGTAATTGATAATATCATTGCTGAATATACGGCAAAGTATCCGCAGGTAAAGGTACATCACACTTATGGTGAGGACGGTGAGACGGTTCTGAAGACCAGACTTGCTTCCAATGATATTCCTGATGTCATGCAGACGATGCCTGCCGGTATGGAATACAAGCAGTTTTATGATGCCGGATATCTGATGGATGTTACTGATGAAGCATTCCAGCAGAATATTGGTCAGAATCTGCTTGCACTGACGGAGTACAACGACATTCAGTTCTGCATGCCGATGACGGTAAGTACCTATGGTGTATATTATCGCAAGGATCTTTTCGAGGCAGCTGGAATTACTTCCGCACCGACAACCTTTGATGAGTTCAAGGAAGATCTTCAGAAGCTTCAGGATTCCGGAATCAAGAGACCGATTGCTTTCCCGTTCAAGGGAGATGCTCCGCAGCTGACCGAGCGTCTGATGGGTGAGCTGAATCCGGACTGCCCGAAGGACTTCCAGGCAATTGCGGATGGAACCAAGGACATTGCTGACAGCGAATCACTGAATACATTTGCTGATTTCCTGGATACCATCAAGCCTTATGCTACCGAAGATGCACTTGGAATGGACAGAGATGCTGCTCTTCAGGATATCGTAAACGGCGATTCCGCAATTATGTTCAACGGAAGCTGGCTTCTTTCTCAGTTCCTGACAGCTAACCCGGATCTTGACATTGCATATTGTGCACTGCCGAGCCCGATTCTGGATTCTCCTCAGGTTGCTGTTAACGTTGACACTGCATGGTCCATCGGAACTTCCACCAAGTATCCGGAAGCCTGCAAGGCATTTCTTGACTTCCTGTCCCAGTCTGATATCGCTCAGGAATACTATGAGGTTGACGGAAATATCAACTATGTGAAGGGCGTGAAGTATGACAAGGAACAGCTCATGGATGTTTATGACACCGTAATGAGTGGTTCGGCATTCTCGACCGTAGGAAACCAGTGGCCGACATGGGATCTGAGAGGCGATATTGCAGCAGCTGCTCAGGGATATTATGGAGATGGAGACAGAGAGGCTTTCTTAGACGCTTGCGCTGAGTACATTGATTTCTATTATCACCGCTGATGATAGGCAGATATTTAACGCTGAAGTGACGGGATACCGAAGAATACAGAGCTAAAGAGAGATGTTCTGTGAGGAAGCTCCTTATGGCATACCGAAAGGCGTGTCATAGGGGGCTTTTCTTATTCGACAGAATTCTGGAGAAGACTGCTTTTAAAAAGGAGGTTAAATCAGATGATCGGCTGGTTGAAGGATGCAGTATTTTATGAAATTTATCCGCAGAGTTTCAGGGACACGAATGCGGATGGAATCGGAGATTTTAATGGGATCACGGAAAAACTGGACTATATCAAGGAACTTGGCTGTAATGCAATCTGGATCAATCCCTGCTTTGATTCTCCGTTTCATGACGCTGGATACGATGTGAGAGATTACAAAAAGGTCGCACCAAGATATGGGACAAATGAGGATCTGTATCGTTTGTTCTATCGGGCACACGAGAAGGGAATTC
>HF986535.1:5110-45981 GCA_000431495.1 Firmicutes bacterium CAG:791
GAGCATCCTTGGTTTAAGGAAAGCCAGAAGGTGGAAAAAAACGAGTTCTCCGATCGCTATATATGGACGGATCACTGTTTCCGCGGTTGCGACGGCATTCCCTATATTGGCGGTGAAGCGGAACGGGCAGGCACGTATCTTCTCAATTTCTTCAAGTGTCAGCCGGCGTTAAATTATGGATTTTTACATCCGGAGGAGCCTTGGCAGAAGGGCATTGACGATCCGGATTGTATTGCAACCCGCGATGCGATGGTGGATGTCATCAGGTTCTGGCTGGAGCATGGGTGTGATGGATTCCGCGTAGATATGGCAGCGTCTCTTGTCAAGAAGGATGACCCTGACAAATCCGGAACGGCACATGTCTGGAAATATATCTTTGATCGTGTACGCAGAGATTATCCGGAAGCTGCATTCGTTGCAGAATGGAGCAATCCACCGCAGGCTGCAGATGCGGGATTTGATATGGATTTCTATCTGAATGAGAAGGGAAATGGTTATTCCACACTTCTCCGTGATTACGGAAATCACAAGGATGAAGATCATAGCTTCTTCAAGAAGAATGCAAAGGGTGATGTGACATCATTTGTGGAGGAATTCCAGAAGTATTATGACAAAACCAAGGGAAGAACCTATATTTCGCTTCTGACCTGCAATCACGATACGATTCGCGCCAAGGAAACCCTTGATGATGAAGAGATTAAGATTGCATATGCAACCATCTTCACGATGCCGGGCGTACCCTTCCTGTACTACGGAGACGAAATCGGAATGAGGTATGAGCATCTGCGTACAAAGGAAGGAGGATATTTCCGTACCGGATCCAGAACCCCGATGCAGTGGACTGCCGGAAAGAATCTTGGATTTTCAGAGGGCTGTGCGGATTCGCTGTATCTTCCGGTCGATCCTTCGGACGATGCTCCTACTGTTGAATCGCAGGAGCAGGATGAGAACTCTTTGCTTCATATGGTCAGGCGGATACTTGCATTCCGTCACGAGCATGAAGACCTTCAGGCGGATGGCGAATATGAGGTTTTATATGCAGAAAAAGAAAAAGCACCTTTTGTTTATCGCAGAGGGAAATTTGTGATTGCGGTCAATCCGTCGCTGGAAACCGCTGTTGCACCTGTCAAGGTGCAAGGAACGGAGGCGTTCCGGATTGGCAAAGGTGCACAGGTTGATAAAGATTGTCTGAAAGTCGCACCGCAGAGCTTCGTGATTTATGAGCTGTGATTTTGTGTTTGGACGATCCGGGTGCCGGCAGTACGAATCGGCTTGAGAATTTTGAAATTACAGGTATGGAAAATGCAGGAACTGGTGACTTATTTTCATGAATTTAATATTGCATCGGTGAGTCTCAGACTTTTTATGGCTATGATTGCAGGTGCATTTATAGGCGTCGAGAGGGGGAGAAGAGGAAATCCTGCAGGACTTCGTACCTATATGCTGGTCAGCATTGGGTCGGCACTTACCATGCTGATCAGCATGTATGATTATCAGATGATTCATGGACAGTGGGCAGATCTGGCCGCTGTATATGATGTTTCTGTAGATGTTTCCAGATATTCCGCCAAGGTAACCAGTGGAATCGGCTTTCTGGCCGCAGGGAGTATCCTTGTCAACCGGCGTAAGAGAGTCAAAGGTGTGACTTCGGCGGCTAGTTTATGGGCCAGTGCGTGCATGGGGATTTCAATTGGTGCGGGGTATTACGGATGCATCCTGATTGGATTTCTGATGATCCATTTCATCAATGTATTTCTGTTCCCTGTATCGGGATGGGTGGCTGCCAAGTCAAGAGATATGAGCATCTATGTGGAGTATGACGGCTTCTGTAATCTGAAGGAAGTTCTGGAAGCGCTGCATCAGACAGATGTATTGATCTTCGATGTAGATATAGACAAAGGGCAGAAGAAAAGCGGTAAAAAATCGAGTGCGGTGATTTTCATGCGTCTGCCAAAGAAAATCGATCATGGAACGGTACTGAAACATCTGATGAGACTTCCCTGTGTACAGGAAGTTAACGAGGTCTAGAGGAATTAATCATGATTACAGGACTTGAAACACTTCGTGATTTTAGCATGCTGTCCACGTTTGCCAAAATGCTGTGTGCGATGATCTGTGGCGGAGCCATTGGGCTGGAACGAGAATATAAAGGAAGATCAGCGGGATTTCGGACTCATATTCTGATCTGCCTTGGGGCCTGCATGACCGCAATGACAGGCCAGTATATTGTCATTGTTCTGCACTATTCTGCAGATATGGCCAGATTGGGAGCTCAGGTTATTGCGGGTATTGGTTTTATCGGAGCCGGAGCAATTATTGTTACGAAGAAGAATCAGGTGAAGGGGTTGACAACGTCTGCAGGACTTTGGGCGACGGCCATAACGGGACTGGCCTTTGGATCGGGCTTTTATGAAGGCGGCGTGTTGACAACGGTATTGATTCTTCTGGCAGAGACTGTTTTGTCGAGATACGAATATGCATCTCACAATTATGTCAGACGTCAGATCCTGTATGTGGAATTTACAAGACGGGCAGCCTTTGATTTTATCATGAGCGAGATGAAAACCAGAGGAGACCGTATCGAAGAGGTTGAAATGACCCAGGATGGAGAAACAAAAGAACGTAACGGAAAAACGCAGCGGGCTTATGTATATTACAGAGCGGCTGAAAAAGAAACTGAAGTTGAAACAAACTGGGTGGAAATACCTGGAATTGATCTGGTAGAGCTCATCTGAGATACATGGCAGAGAGCAGGGGGAAAAAGAAAATGGCAAATCATCTGATTGTGGTCAGCGTGGATGCACTGGTTTATGAGGATCTGGAATTACTGGGAAAGCAGCCGAATGTAAAACGACTGCTTGAAAACGGAAGCCTCGTGCGGCATATGCGGACCGTGTATCCGAGTCTGACACATATTGTACATACAACACTTATGACAGGGTGTACGCCGGATAAGACCGGAATCATTGCAAACGAGCATTTTGAACCGGGAAATGCCAGGCCGTCCTGGTACAACGCTTTGGATGAGGTGCAGTGTGAGACACTTTTTCATGCAGCGAAGAAAAAGGGACTGCGTACATGCTCCTGCCGTTGGCCGCTGACCGCCGGCGGCTTCGATGTCATCGATTATCTGGTTCCTGAAATCATGGATGAGGACAGAGAAGGCGCTGCGGACCTTCTGGAAGTTCACAGGAAAATGTGTTCTCCGGAAATTTATGAAGACATTATTCTTCCGAATATCGGAATTCTGGACTGGAGTAAGTCCAAGCATCCCACGGATGAAGAGTTTCAGATTACCTGCGCCTGCGACATTATCCGTAAATATAAGCCGAATCTTGTGCTGACACATCCGAGCTTTGTGGATGATACGAGGCATCGGTACGGTTTGTTCAGTGACAAGCTGAATGAGGCTTTGATTGCCACAGATCGCTGGATCGGCATGCTGTTGGATGCCGTGCGGGATGCAGGGATTGAGGATGATACGAATATAGCGATTGTCAGTGATCACGGGCATCTGGAAGAAGTGCGCAGCATTGCTTTCAACGTATTTCTGAAAGAAAAAGGATACATTGATACCGACGAGCAGGGGAACGTAACCGGCTGGCGCGCTTATGCCAAGGGCTGCGGCTTGTCGGCAGAGATTTATGTATCGGAAGCCGGAGACAAGGAGGCGGTTTATCAGGATCTTTGCAGCATGGCAAGGGCTGGAATTTACGGGATTTCCGAGGTCCTGACGGCAGAAGAGGCAGAAGCCAGGTACGGAATCTGCGGCGCATTCTCCTTTATTGTGGAAACAGACGGCTACTCGGATTTCTGCGATGAATGGCTGGGAGAAGCAGTGATTCCCGCAGAACGTGCGGCGTTCCGATATGGACATTCTGATCACGGTCATATGCCGGAAAAGGGACCTCAGCCTCCGATGATTGTCTGCGGACCTGATTTTAAGCAGGGAGAGCAGTTGGATAATGGGAAGGTTGTGGATGAAGCACCTACCTTTGCAAGAGTTCTTGGACTGGATCTTCCTGAGGCACAGGGCCGGGTAATGGAAGCTCTGCTTCGGTAAAACAAAGGCGGAAGGAACAGGCGAAAGCTTCCGGATAAAAAGAAAGGTTATTATGAGGGGGCAGTATAGAAAGGTGGATGAGCGAACAGGAAAAATACTGTTCTGGCTGAGCTGGCTGGTATATTTTTCCTCCTACCTGGGGAGATTGAATTATTCTTCGGCGATGTCATCCATTATGGTGGACGGAATTCTGACAAGATCTCAGGCAGGAGCGATCAGTATGGCGTATTTTTTCGCCTATGGAATCGGGCAGCTGTGCAACGGAATTCTGGGAGACCGGTGGAAGCCTGAGAATATGGTGTTTTTCGGCCTGTCCGGTGCCGGAGTGGTTAACTGCCTGATGGGCTTTGCAGGAAGATTTCCGGAAATGATTATGCTCTGGGGAATTAACGGCTATCTTCAGTCCATGATCTGGCCGCCGCTAATCCGGATTTTTGCAGAGCGATATACGGAAGATCGGAAAATGAAATACATTGTGGACATCGCGTCCAGCATGGCGATCGGGACACTGATGTCATATTTTCTGTCAGCAGGTACCATGAAGCTTTGGGGGTGGAAAGCTGTATTTTTCACAGCGGCAGGTGTAATGCTTCCATTGGCGATTCTGTGGATATTCGGCTTTCGGTGGATCAACCGCGTGTCCGGAAATGCGGAGGGTATATCCGGAGAAGGCACTACGGTTATTGCAGAGAAGCAGACAAAAACTGTACATGAGAAAGAGTGTGTTTCATTTGCGTATTTACTGAAAACCAGCGGCCTTCTGATGATATTGTTCCCGGTTTGGATTCACGGGATGCTGAAGGACGGTGTCACACAGTGGGTTCCGACGTACATCTGTGACAGCTATGACGTTTCGGCTTCCTTCTCTGTGATCATGACGATGATTCTTCCGGTGATTAATCTGAGTGGAGCATATCTGGCGAGACTTGTTCAGAAAAGAAGACCGGACAGGGAGATGGAGAACTCGGCGATTTTCTTCGCTGTTGCAACAATTGCACTTGCAGGCCTCCTTCTGCTCAATGGTGTGAATGCGATCCTTTCGATTCTTTTGTTTGCTGTGATTACGTCCTCGATGCTGGCGGTGAACACCCTGTATATCAGCATGATCCCCATGCACTTTGAATCTCTTGGACGGGTTTCAACAGTTTCCGGTTTTCTGAACGCCATGGCATATATCGGAAGTGCGGTTTCCACGTTTACGATCGGCGTAATGGTAGAAAAAAACGGATGGAGTATGACAATTATGGGCTGGATTCTGCTGACGGCTGCAGCACTGGTGATTGCTGCCGGGCTGAAAAGGAAAACTTTTTGCGCAGATACGGTTTTAGAAAGTCACTGAGGGGCAGGAATGAAGAATACGACAAATAGCACAGATTATTTTGGAAAGGATGCAGATTCTCTGAAGAGCAAGCGACTGTTCCTGCTCGATATGGATGGAACCATTTATCAGGAAAATACCGTCTTTGACGGGACGAGGCAGATGCTGGATTACATCCGTGACAGCGGCGGGCGGTATGTTTTCATTACGAACAATTCATCGAAGTCCGTGAAGGACTATATGGATAAGGTACATCAGATGGGGCTTCCGGCAGAGGCAGAGAACTTCTTTACCTCCACACAGGCAACGATTCTGTATCTGAAGGAGCATTTTCCGGACGCACTGGTTTATTGTCAGGGGACAAAATCCATGATTTCGGAGCTGCTTCATGCCGGTATCCGCGTGACCGAAGAGGTGCGGGACGGAATTGATGTGGTGCTGGTTGGCTTTGACATGGAGCTTACGATGCAAAAGCTTCGGAACACCTGTGAGATTCTGACCTGTCAGAGCCCGGCTTATATTGCTACCAATCCGGATGAATGCTGTCCGGTATCGTTTGGAGAAACAGCCGGATTTGTGCCGGACTGCGGCTCCATGTGCTACGGAATCGAAAAGGCAACCGGGAAGTGGCCTGTTTTCATTGGAAAGCCGGAGCCGACAATGATTGACATTGTCCGGAATAAATTCGGATATACCAGGGAAGAAACGCTGGTGATCGGGGATCGCCTGTATACCGATATTGCTTCCGGAAACAATGCGGGGGTTGATACGGTGTGCGTGCTGAGCGGAGAAGCCTCGGAGGGGGATATCCGAAACAGTGAAGAGAAGCCCGCGTATACCTTCCGGGACATCAAAGCGTTGTGGAGATATTGCGATGCGGCGCAGGGAAGGTGACCGGAAACAGTGGGAAACCGTGGAGAAAGTATAAATCGGATTTGACAATTGTTCGCAGATGACTTAGCATGAACCGGAGCAAAACCCGGGAGATCGGGCGCGGATTTTTGAGAGTGTATCTTTTTCGCCGCACAGTTTCAGAGCATTATGTTCTGACGCTGTGCGGCTTTTTCTGTGGAACGGGAGGAAGAACAATATGATGGACCAGAGCTTTATGAAAACAAAGCCGGTGCTGCCGCTTGTGGTCTCGATGTCGATGCCGATGGTGCTGTCGATGCTTGTGAATGCGCTGTACAACATTGTGGACAGCTTTTTCATTGCAAGGATCAGCGAGGACGCAATGACGGCTCTGTCGCTGGTCTTCCCGCTGCAGAACATTGCAGGTGCGGTCTGCATCGGTTTTGGCGTTGGCGTCAATGCGGCAGTGGCGTTTTATCTGGGAGCGGGGAGACAGAAGGATGCGGACGGCGCAGCATCGCTGGGAGTCCTGCTTTCGCTGGTGCATGCAGTTCTTCTTACGATTGTTCTGTCTCTGGCGGCGAGGCCGTTTCTGCAGGCATTTACGGATGATCCAGCGGTACTGGATTATGGAATGCGCTATGCGCGGATCGTGATCGTGTTCTCCGTCATCAATCAGGTTTCCCTGGTTTATGAGAAGCTGTTTCAGGCAATCGGAAGCATGAAGGTGTCCATGGCCAGCATGATGGCAGGCTGCATTGTGAATGTCATTCTGGATCCGATGATGATTTTCGGCTTTGGACCGATCCCTGCTATGTCGATCGAGGGAGCCGCCTATGCAACGATCATCGGACAGGCGGTGACACTTGCGGTTTATCTGGTTCTCTGGAAAAAAGGACGACTCCATCTTCATATTTCTCTGCGGGAGGGCTGGGAAAATCGGCGTTTTACGGGGCGGCTGTACAATGTGGGCATTCCGGCTACACTGAATCAGGCACTTCCCTCCATTCTGATTACCATGCTGAACGGAATTCTTGCAGGATATTCGCAGACGGGAATTCTGATCCTTGGCATTTATTACAAGCTTCAGACCTTCATTTATCTGACCGCAAACGGCATTGTACAGGGCATCCGGCCTCTGGTTGCCTACAATTATGGAGCAGGAGAAGAAAAGAGAGTGGGAAGTATTTTCCGGACAGCGCTTGGCATGGCTCTTGCGGTGATGGGAGTCGGAACCGTGATCTGTGTCTTTGCTCCGGAGTGGTGCATCGGACTGTTTACGGGAAATCCGGAAACGATCCTTCAGGGAGCTGCGGCGCTTCGAATCATCAGTGCGGGATTTCTCATCTCCGCCGTGTCTGTCACGGCAGCCGGAACGCTGGAGGGCCTCGGAATGGGAGGAGCATCCTTTATCATTTCACTGCTGCGTTATCTTGTGGTGATTTTGCCTGCAGCATACCTTCTGAGCCGGGCATTTGGAATGAACGGAGTATGGATGGCCTTCCCGGCAGCAGAGTTTCTCTCCGCCGGAGCCGCAATCGTTCTGTACCGGAGGGTGCGCAGGAAAAGTCCGACGACCCGATGACATTTGGTCGGATGAATGCAATCCCCCTCTTGCCAAGCGCTGGTACAAATGGTACAATCATACCGCTGTTCTGAGTGGAACAGCTGTGAGGCCGTCATACCTGCCGAATCGCGGGCGTTCCGCGCGGGACAGGGTTCCCGGTGTTCGGGCGCGGCGGCTCATGTAGGTGAGTGAATGATAGATCATTCACGACAGCGCTTGCACGAAGGAGGTAGTCGAACATGAGAGAAGGAATTCATCCTCAGTATTATCAGGCAACCGTAACCTGCAACTGCGGCAATACTTTCGTAACCGGATCCACTGTTTCCGAGATCCACGTCGAAGTTTGCTCCAAGTGCCATTCTTTCTACACTGGCCAGCAGAAGGCAGCAAATGCTAAGGGTCGCATTGATAAGTTCAACAAGAAATACGGTCTTAAATAAGATAGTGATTTCAAGCGATGACGGAGGTTGGAGCAGGAGGCTGCCCCAACCTCTTTGTTTTTATTATGTTCAACCTGGGCAGGTGCTGATGTGGCAGCACTAAGAGGATACGAAAGTGGCAAAGAGAAGAAGACGGCAGCGCTATTCCGGAATCGGCGGACAGGCGGTTCTCGAGGGCGTGATGATGCGCAATAAGAGTCAGATGGCGGTTGCGGTAAGGAAGCCGGATGGCGAAATTGAGGTGGGAGTGGACGAATACCATGGCATCGGCGAGAAGACCATCTGGGCAAGGCTTCCGCTGGTTCGCGGAGTGCTGTCCTTTGTGGATTCTCTGATCACCGGAATGAAGGCAATGAACTTCTCCAGTGCGTTCTATGACGATGAGAATGACAGCGGGAAATCCCCGGAGAAGAAGGAACGGGAAGAGGCGGTGATGACCGGCATTACGATCGTGATTTCACTGGTTCTTGCGGTGGGAATTTTCGCAGTGCTTCCGGTATTTCTGATGAAGCTGATGAGCGGTTGGATTCGGAGTGATGCCGTGATGGCAATTCTGGAGGGCGTGATCCGGCTGGCCATTTTCCTGATTTATATGATCGCTATTTCCGCGATGAAGGACATCCGGAGGCTGTATGGCTATCACGGCGCGGAGCACAAATGCATCAACTGCATTGAAAGCGGACAGCCGCTGACGGTAGATAACGTGATGCGGAGCTCGCGCTTCCACAAGCGGTGCGGCAGCAGCTTTATCGTGCTGATCCTTGTGATCAGTGTGATTTTGTTCTTCTTTATCCGCGTAGACAGCTTCGGAATGCGGATTCTGGTTCGTATTGCCATGATTCCGCTGATTGCCGGAATTTCCTTTGAGTTCCTGCGGTATGCGGGACGCCATAACAATACATTTGTCAACATCATCTCGGCACCAGGTGTGTGGCTTCAGCACATCACAACCAAGGAGCCGGACGAGGGAATGGCGGAGGTTGCCATTGCTTCGGTGGAGGCGGTTTTTGATTGGAGAGCATATCTGAAGAAGAATTTCGGGTATACCGAAGAGGAGCCGGATGCGAGCGGAAGAAGCATGTAAGACATATCGGGAGCTTTATGAAGAGGGTAGGAGGATTCTGGAACAGGCAGGGCTGCCGGATGCGGCACTGGATGCCAGGTTCCTTCTGGAGGAGGTCTGCGGAACAAATCTGCAGACTCTTCTTGTTTTTCCGGAGAAGAAGGTGACCGAAGAAGAGGTGAATCAGTATCGCGCCTTTATTCAGAGACGAAAGGACCGCGAGCCCACCGCGATGATTTTGGGCGAGTGGGATTTCATGGGGCTCACCTTCCGGCTGAATAAGAGCACGCTGATTCCGGAGCAGGATACGGAGGTTCTGGTGGAGACCGCGCTGGAGGAGCTGAAGCGAAGAGGGCTGGGCGAAGCTCCGCTTCGGATTCTGGATCTGTGCACGGGCTCCGGCTGCATTCTGCTCTCGCTTCTTCACGAACTGAGAAATGCCGGCGGACTCGGCACGGATTTGTCGGAGGAGGCACTGGAAGCCGCAAGGGAGAATGCTGTCCGCCTTGTCTTGCAGGAGAGGGCAGCCTTCCGGCAGGGAGATCTCTGGGAGCCTGTCGGAGATGAGAGGTTTGATCTGATCGTATCGAATCCGCCGTACGTTCCAACGGAGGTCATTCCGACGCTGGAGCCGGAGGTTCGCTGCGGAGAGCCCTATGCGGCTCTTGACGGAGGAGAGGACGGACTCGTGTTTTACCGCAGGATCATGAAGGAGGCGGCAGGGCATCTGAAGCCCTCCGGTATTATAATAGTGGAATCGGGATTTGATGAGGCGCCGCAGATTGCGGCCCTGATGCAGGATCAGAAGTTTCGGGGAATCCGGACTGTGAAGGACTACGGCGGTTTGGACCGGGTGGTTCTGGGAGCCTTATAAATCAGGCAGGAATAATCGGCAGAACCGCCTTCGCGGATTTTGCCTCAGCGAGGTATCAATATGTTTGAAAAGATGGACTCGGTCCTTCTCCATTATGAAGAGATCGCAAGAGAGCTCGCGATGCCGGAGGTGGTGCAGGATATGGACCGCTACCGGAAGCTGATGCGGGAGCAGACAGACCTGACGCAGGTGGTGGAAACCTATCGCGCATACCAGAGGGCTGTGCAGGACGTTGCAGATTCACTTGAGATGATCGATGCGGAGAGCGACCCGGAAATGAAGGAAATGGCAAGGGATGAGCTTGCCGATGCCAAGGAGCGCGTGGAGAAGCTGACGGAAGAGATGAAGGTGCTTCTTCTTCCGAAGGATCCGAATGACGACAAGAACGTCATCTGCGAAATCCGTGCAGGCGCGGGCGGTGATGAAGCAGCCCTTTTTGCGGCGCAGATTTACCGGATGTACGTGCACTATGCGGAGAGTCGCGGCTGGAAGACGGAGCTTCTGGATTTTGAAGAGAGCGGCATCGGCGGCATGAAGTTTGTGAACTTCATGATCATCGGACAGGGAGCCTATTCCCGGATGAAATATGAGAGCGGTGTACACCGGGTGCAGCGCGTTCCGGCGACGGAGTCCCAGGGAAGAATTCATACCTCTACGATTACCGTTGCGGTCATGCCGGAGGTGACGGATGACATCAAGATCGACATTCCGCCGGAGGACGTCCGGATGGATATCACAAGAGCGTCCGGAAACGGCGGACAGGGCGTCAACACGACGGACTCTGCGGTGCGCCTGACGCATCTTCCGACAGGAATTGTCATTTATTCCCAGACGGAGCGTTCTCAGCTTCAGAATAAGAACAAGGCCTGGGCACTGCTTCGTTCCAAGCTGTACGATCTGGAGGTGCAGAACCGTCATGACAAGGAGGCGGATCTGCGCAGATCGCAGATCGGAACAGGAGACCGCTCGGAGAAAATCCGGACGTATAACTTCCCGCAGTCCCGTGTCACGGACCACAGGATCAAGCTGACGGTATATAATTTAAATGACGTGATGAACGGGGATCTGGACGAGATCCTGGATGCGCTGATTGCGGCGGATCAGGCCGCGAAGCTTCTGAAGATGAATCAGGAGGAATCCGCCTGAGCGGTGAGAAGCGGACAAGGAGACAGTACAGTATGGGGCTTTTGGAATACAGACAGCAGCTGGATGAAATTGACGCACAGATTGTGAAGCTCTTTGAGGAGCGGATGTCCATTTCCGAGAAGGTTGCAGAGGATAAGATTCATTCCGGCAAACGGGTTCTGGACAGGAAAAGAGAGCAGGAGAAGCTGGCAACGCTGGCAGGGCTTGCGGGATCGGATTTCAACAAAAGGGCGGTACGTGAGCTTTATGAGCAGATTATGGCAATCAGCAGGAAGTGCCAGTATCGTCTGATGGATGATGCGGGACAGCTTCACGGGCTTCCGTTTATTCCGGTGGATTCGCTGATCGGAGAGAAGACGAGAGTGGCTTATCAGGGGGCTCCCGGAGCGTATTCCGAGGCGGCCATGAAGGAATTCTTCGGGGAGAACATTGACAACTTCCATGTGGAGACCTTCCGCGATGCGATGAGTGCAATTGAGGAGGGCGCGGCAGACTATGCGGTGCTTCCGATTGAGAATTCCACGGCAGGAATCGTGTCCCAGAATTATGATCTCCTCTTTGAATTTGAGAATTACATCGTCGGGGAACAGATCCTTCCGATCCGGCATTGCCTGATGGGAATTCCGGGGACCACCACGGAGAGCATCCGCACGGTTTACTCCCATGCACAGTCTCTGATGCAGAGCGAGCATTATCTGGACCAGCATCCGGAATGGCAGCAGGTCGGCATGCAGAACAACGCCTACGCGGCGGAGAAGGTTGCAAGAGATCAGGATATCACGAAGGCGGCGATCGGCTCGGAGTATGCGGCAAAGGCCTATGGGCTGGAGATCCTTGCGGAGGGAATCAACGATTCGGACAACAACTCCACTCGTTTTATCATTGTGACCAACCGGAAGGTTTTCCTTCGCGGAGCAGGGAAAATATCCATCGTACTCGAAACGGAGCACGAAAGCGGAGCGCTGTACCGCGTGCTGTCGCATTTTATCTACAACGATCTGAATATGACCAAAATCGAGAGCCGGCCGATTCGTGACCGCAGCTTTGAATACCGCTTTTTCATTGATTTTGAGGGAAATCTTCAGGACGGCGCTGTGAGAAATGCGCTGAGAGGCCTTCGGGATGAAGCGAAGAACCTGAAGGTTCTCGGAAACTATTGAGTCTGGCGAAGCATCGGCGGATACCAGCATCTAAGAAAGGAACAGGAAAACGATGAGGCAGAAGGAGTGTATTCTTTATCGGAACTTCGAAAATGAGGAGCTGCTGGATAAAATGACGCAGGTCATCGAGGAGGGAGAACGTGAGCTTGTCGACTCCGCATTGGATCCCGGCAGTGAGAAAATCAGAGAAAAGCTGTACGACTGCATTTCACTTCTTCTGAAGGAGGCCGGAAATAACGGCTTTTACGGAAATCTCTGGCATGACTATCTGGCAGGCCTTCTGGTCGGACATGAGAACAGCTACTCCATGGCCTGTGAAATCCGCGGCGCTGTGGGCGGAAGCATCAATGAGGCGGCGCTGCATGACATCCGGATCTTCAAGGAATATTTTGACTTTGATTTTACAAGAATCATGCAGGGATTTCATGTTCCTGAGTTATCTATAGTACTTGACTATCAGCCGTCCGGAAATGAGAGCAAGGCCTACAACACCAGAATCCGCGACCGGATCTGCACGCTGGCGAAGCAGTTTGAATCGGCGGAAAGTGCAGAGGAGATGAAGGATTTCCTTACGGCATTTTACAAAGAGTACGGCGTCGGTATGTTCGGACTGCATAAGGCGTTCCGGATTGAGCATGATGAAGCCGGAGAATTTGCAGGACAGACAAGAATTGTGCCGGTGAAGAACATTCTTCATGTCTACATGAAGGATCTGGTCGGATATGAGATTGCGAAGAAGAAGCTGATTGAGAACACGGAGGCCTTTGTAGAAGGAAAGCCTGCCAATAACTGCCTGCTTTACGGCGAGGCGGGAACCGGCAAATCGTCGAGCATCAAGGCAATTGCCAATGAGTATTATGAGCGGGGACTTCGGATTATTGAGGTGAGCCGGTACCAGTTCCGCGATCTCAACAATGTCATTGCCCGCATCAAGAACCGGAATTATAAGTTCGTTCTGTACATGGATGACCTTTCCTTCGAAGAGAACGAGACGGAGTATAAATATCTGAAGGCGGTCATTGAGGGCGGCCTTGAGAAAAAGCCTGCCAACGTTCTGATTTATGCAACGAGCAATCGCAGACATCTGGTTCGGGAGAGCTTCCATGACCGCGACGGCGTGGAGTTTTCCGACAAGCACGGCGGAGATACCGTACAGGAGAAGCTGTCTCTGGCAAACCGCTTCGGAGTATCGATCTATTACGGCGCTCCGACCTATGAAGAGTATCATGAAATTGTGGCGGAGCTGGCAGCCCGTCACGGCATTGAGATGGAGCATGCGGAGCTGAAGAAGCTGGCAACCCAATGGGAGATGAATCATGGCGGTCTTTCCGGAAGAACCGCACAGCAGTTCATCGATCATCTGCTCGGGACCTGCTGATCAGAGGGCAGCGATACAGAATGAGAAAAGAGCCGGAGAATGTCTGTGAGACGACGGCTCTTGCCGGAAGGGGGTTCGCTTATGGCAATACGCACATTTGCAGCGATTGATGTAGGAAGCTATGAGCTTGGAATGAAAATATTCGAGGTTTCCCGTACCAGGGGAATCCGGGAGATCGATCATGTAGTGCGCAAGATTGATCTGGGAAGCGAGACCTATGCGACCGGCAAGCTCTCTCTTCACCGCATCCAGGAGGTGCGGGATATTCTGAAGGAATACCGGAAGATCATGGATACCTACCGGGTGGAGGAGTATCAGGCGTATGGCACCTCGGCGATCCGGGAGATGACGAATGCCTCCATCATCCTTTCTCAGTGGGAGGAGGAAACCGGAATCCGGATTGATGTGCTGACAAACTCCGAGCAGCGCTTTCTGGATGTCAAATCCGTGGCCTATCGCGGAAAAAATTTCGATCGCATTGTGTCCGAGGGCTGTGCCATTGTAGACATCGGAGGCAGCAGCATTCAGATTTCTCTGTTTGAGAACGGCGTTCTGCAGTCGACACAGAATCTGAAGCTGGGGGTTCTCCGGATCCGTGAGCAGCTTCGCCATATTGATGCAAGACGCTCCCAGCTGGAGAAGCTGATCGGTGAAATCGTAAACTCGCAGATGCAGGTTTTCACGGATCTGTATCTGGGGGAACGAAGCTTTCCGAACATCATCGTCATTGACGATTATCTTTCTTCGTTTCTGGAGTCGCAGGGACGGGATCTCATCGATGTGGGACAGTTTCGTTCCTTCGCGGAGTATTTCTCGGAGAACTCCTCCAGTGAGCTTGCGAGAGAGTTCCGGATGAGCGAAGAGGGAATTTTCCTTCTTCATATTTCCGGTGCGATGATGCAGTGTATTATCGATGCTCTGGGAGCGGTGAGAGTGTATGCTCCCGGCGTTACGCTTGCAGACGGAATTGTGTATGAATACGCGGAGAATAAGAAGATCCTCCCTCCCAGTCATGATTTCGAGGAAGATATTCTTGCCTGTGCGCGCAATATTTCCGGAAGATACCGCGGAAATGCGGAAAGAGGACAGTCGCTGGATCTTATATCCATGAAGATTTTCGATGCGACGAAGAAGATCCACGGCCTTGGCAAAAGAGAGCGCTTTCTTCTGCGCCTTGCCTGCATTCTGCATGACTGCGGCAAATATGTTTCGATTGCCAATGTTTCGGAGTGCTCCTACAACATCATTATGCGGACGGAGATCATCGGAATTTCACACATTGAGCGTGAAATTGTGGCGAAGGTCGTTCTTTACAATCACAGCGATTTTGTTTATTACGAGCAGCAGAATACCGCATCGGATTTGGATCGTGATGCTTATCTTACCATCACGAAGCTGACGGTTATCCTGCGTCTTGCAAACGGCCTGGACCGCACACACAAAAAGAAGCTGGATGACATGCGTGTCAGTGTTCGCGAGGACCAGCTGATTATTTCGGCAAGAAGCGGCGTGGATCTGACGCTGGAGAAGGCACTGTTTCAGGCAAGAGCCGGATTTTTTACGGAAATATTCGGTATTGTCCCGGTGATCCGGCAGCGAAGATGATCGTTTCGGCAGGAGGAATGTCATGTCAGAGAAGAAGAGAAGCAAGAAAGAAAGCAGTCCGGAGGGAATCCTCTGGCGTAGCCCTGAATACTATTTCAACCGGGAGCTGTCCTGGCTCCAGTTTGACAGAAGATGTCTGGCAGAGGCAAGGAGCAAAGAGAACCCTCTGATGGAGCGGCTGAATTTCCTGTCCATTACGGCCTCCAATCTGGATGAATTTTTCATGGTACGTGTTGCATCCCTGCAGGATATGTGCACGGCCGGATATACGAAGAGGGACATTGCCGGGATGACAGCGGGAGAGCAGCTGGAAGCGATTCTTCGCGATGCGCATGATTTTGTGGACATGCAGTATTCGACGCTGAACCGTCAGCTCCTTCCTGCTCTTCGGGAAGAGGGAATTACGATTCTTACCGGAATTCAGCAGCTGACAGCGGAAGAGAAGGACTTTGTAGAGGAGTATTTTCAGACCGAGGTTTACCCGGTTATCACTCCGATGGCAGTGGATTCTTCCCGGCCATTCCCGCTGATTCTGAATAAGTCGCTGAATCTGGGAGCGCTTTTAAAGCGCAAGGAGAATGCCGGCAGAGGAATTCTGACGCACACGAAGAAATCCAGAAAAGTGCTGAAGAGTGAGGAGGAAAATCTTGAATTTGCAACCGTTCAGGTTCCTTCGGTTCTTCCCCGCCTGATCCGGCTTCCGGAGGATGCGGCGGTCTGTTCCGGGGCAAAGCAAGACGGCCATGTGCCGGTTCGCGTGATCCTTCTGGAGACGGTCATTCGTGACTACATCGGAGAGCTCTTCCAGAGCTACGACGTGGTATGCACGGCACCGTTCCGCATTATGCGTAATGCCGATATGGACATTGATGAGGATGAGGCAGAGGATCTTCTGAAGGAGATCGAGAAATCGCTGAAGCAGAGAAGACACGGGGAAGCCATCCGACTGGAGATTGAGGCGGGAGCAGACCCGAGACTTGTTCAGATTCTGGAGGAAGAGCTGCGGCTGGATGAGAAGGAGGTGTTCCGGATTGACGGCCCTCTGGATCTGACCTATCTTTCCAAGGTGCGGAAGGTGGAAGGCTTTGAAGACCTTCATGAGCATCGCTATCTTCCGCCGCAGGAGGTTCCGGAGCTGCCTGCAGGCTGTGATATTTTTGCACAGATCCGGAAGGGCGATATTTTCCTGAGCCATCCGTATGAGACCTTCCAGCCGGTGGTTGACTTTATTGCAAAGGCAGCAGTGGACCCCGATGTTCTGGCCATCAAGCAGACACTGTACCGTGTCAGCGGCAACTCGCCGATCATTGCGGCGCTGGCAAAGGCGGCCGACAACGGCAAGCAGGTGACGGTTCTGGTTGAGCTGAAGGCAAGGTTTGATGAGGAAAACAACATTGTCTGGGCGAGAATGCTGGAGAAGGCAGGCTGCCATGTTATTTACGGTCTGGTCGGCCTGAAGACGCACTCCAAGATTACACTTGTCGTCCGCCGCGAGGAGGATGGCATCCGTCGCTATGTCCACCTGGCAACGGGAAACTATAACGACACCACGGCCAAGCTCTATACGGATGTGGGACTGATGACCTGCAAGGAGCCGTTCGGAGAGGATGCGACCGCTGTCTTTAACATGCTGAGCGGATATTCCGAGCCGAGATCCTGGAATCGCCTGATTCTGGCGCCGCTCTGGCTGAAGGACCGGTTTGTTTATCTGATCGGGAGAGAAGCGGAGAATGCGCAGAAGGGTGAGCCGGCACGGATTGTTGCGAAGATGAATTCACTCTGTGATCCGGACATCATCGAAGCACTCTACAAGGCAAGTGCGGCGGGTGTGAAGATTGAGCTGATTGTCCGCGGAATCTGCTGCTTAAAGAGCGGAATTCCCGGCGTCTCCGAGAATATTACAGTGCGCTCCATTGTCGGAAACTTCCTGGAGCATGCAAGAATCTTCATGTTTGAAAATGCAGGGCACCCGGAGTTCTTTGCAGGCTCTGCGGACTGGATGCCAAGAAATCTGGATCGCCGTGTGGAGATTGTATTCCCGCTGGAGGATGAGAAGGTGAAGGAAAAGGCCTGGCACATTCTGGAGACGGAGCTTGCCGACACGGAACAGGCGAGCATTCTGCAGCCGGACGGCACCTATGAGAAGGTGGACCGTCGCGGCAAGACCAAGGTAAATTCCCAGCTGATCTTCTGTGAAGAAGCGGCAGAGGCGGCAAGAAAGGCCCGCGCTGTGATCACAGAGCAGAGAACCTTCATCCCGGAAGAGCACCGGGAGACGGAGAACTGAGCGCTACGCCTTTTCCAGAATCGGAGCGAGTCCATCGTGATTATTGTCGGTTTCGGTAATGACATCGGCAGCATCACGCATTTCCGGATTGGAAGGGAGGCCGTTGCACATGCCGATGCCAAGGCCTGCGGCCTTCAGCATGGAATTGTCATTCGGCGCATCTCCGGCAGCAATGGCATTTTTCGGATCGATTCCGAGATGGCGGCAGAGCCATCGGAGGGAATCCCCCTTTGTCGCGCGAACGGGATCGATTTCCAGATACCAGGCATTGGACATCACGGTGTGGAGAACGGTGCCGTATTTCGCTTCGAGAGCCCTTGAAAACGGCTCCAGGGCATGGTCGGTCTCATTCTCAAGGTGAATGGACAGACACTTGCAGGGCGGCGCCGAGAGTGCCCCTGCGGGATCCTCTGAATAGCGAACGGGCATCGGAACCGGCATTCTGTCCGGCGAGGTATAAAAGGCAATTTCCTGCGAGGGCTTTCTGGCAACAATGTCATCGGTATCGTAGGTATGGCAATGCAGGCCGAATTCATCCGCCAGCTTCATAACATCACGAACCACAGGAAGGGGAAGCGTTTCTCGAAGGAGCGTTTCCCTTTCTTCACAGGAATAGAGCTCTGCGCCGTTGTAGGCAGAAAGATACAGATTCGGATAATGAAGCTTCAGACGCTCTGCGAGAGATTTCGCATCGGCCATGGCTCTTCCTGTGGAGAGAACGAAGAGATTACCGCGTGATACAAAGTCATCCAGTGCCTTTCGGGTTGCGGGAGAGATTTTCTTCTCGTCCGTTGCCAGTGTTCCGTCGAAGTCGCAGAAGAAGATCCTCGTCTCGTCATTTACACGAAATCTGGTGTGCTTCATGTTCGTCAGGCAATCCTCGGGTACGGCCAGATGTCCATAGCCGGTTCCAAGAGAAAGGCCCGGCTTATTTGCGCCGTGGAAATCCGAGCCTCCGGACAGAAGAAGCTCATAGCGACGGGCAAGGGACTGGATTTTTGCGGTCATTTCCGGCGTGTGCTGGCAGTAGTAGGCTTCGATTCCCATCAGGCCGGCCTCCTTCAGCTCGCGGACCAGAGTTTCCAGACCCTCATCCCCCAGCTTGTACTGGAACGGATGAGCAAGAATCGGAATTCCGTGGAAGCGCAGCAGAAATTCCACAGCCATTTTCGGTGTGATTTTTTCTCTGGGAACAAAAAACGGGCAGTCGTCGCCGATATATTTGTCAAAGGCCTCCTTCATGCTGCGGATGGCACCCTTTTTCAGCAGAAACTTTGCCATATTGGCGCGGGTGACAACGGCATCCGGATTATCGGCCATGAGCTCCTCATAAGGAATGGGAAGCCCCGCATCGCACATCATCCGGCACATCTTCTGATTTCTCAGATCTCTTGCGTCGGAGAACTCCTTCACCTGTTTCTGAAATTCCGGATTCTTGTAATCGTAGAAGAGGCCTACGATGTGGACATCCTTTTCGTGATATTTGGTGGAGAGCTCGATCCCGGGAATCACTTCAACGTTTGTGCCGGCGGC
Source organism: Firmicutes bacterium CAG:791 (assembly GCA_000431495.1). GTDB lineage: Bacteria > Bacillota > Clostridia > Lachnospirales > Lachnospiraceae > CAG-791. Next base: position 24,397 of record HF986535.1, read on the forward strand.
GGCCTCCATGGCTTCGTCAATGCCTGCCGCGGTGTCATGGTCCGTGAGGGCAAAGGCAGAGAGCCCTTTTTCTGCAGCAAGCGTAACCAGCTCTGAGGGCGTAAACGTGCCGTCTGAGCGTGTGGAATGTGTGTGCAAATCAACTGTATTCATCGGATACCTCATTTCTTCCGGCACCGTCTGCCGGCATCAGTACCCCTATCATAACAAATAGAGCTTCATTTTTCTCGCCGGAAATGGCGTCTGTGCCTGTGTGCATGATATAATTTTTCAAATCAGAAAAGAAAACAGACCGATGAAACGAGGAACCAGATGAAGCTGCCGGCGCAAAAGAAAATGTGGAACAACCGGGCAATCACGCAAAGACTGCGTACGATTTTGCAGAGTCTCCTGATCGCTGCAGGGCTTTTGATTTCCTATGCGGCCTATTATGTTTATATGGATGGACAGATCTACCGGGAAAGCATGAGCAATCTGTCTGCAACCTATGGACAGATCAACCGCACCTTTAACCTGTTTGTTCAGTACAACTGGAATCTTCTTTCGGACTGGAAATTTTTCCTGGAGGAGAATCCGGAGCAGAGCAAGGAGAGCATGCAGAAATGGTTCAGCATTGACAAGGAGCAGGAAATCTGGATGTACACGGATCTTGTTCTGTTTAATGAGAACGATGATTTTCTGACGCTGCTCGGGGGCATGGGACATGCGGATAACTGCGACGAGCTCTTCGGGAAGCTGTGTCAGAGCAGAAAAGCTCTGGCGGGAAGCTACGTTTCCAGTTCAGGAGTCCGCAGAATCATGTTTGCCATTCCGTGTGACCCGGTTTCTGTGGATGGAGTTACGTATACGGCGATCGGGGTGACGTACGACAATACCATGCTGGAGGAGATGCTGACCTCCAACGTGTATGGAGGCGGCAGCGATTGCTTTGTGATCGATGCAGATGGCGAAATCATCCTGTCACTGACGCCCAAAACGGAAATCAAGGATGCCGTCAGCAATCTTTCGGATTACCTGGGAGAGGAGCATGTTTTTTCGGACGAACGGAAGCTTGAGCGGTTTCGGGACAATCTGGAGCTCTCCGGGAGCGGTGGCTTTGCCGTTCATTATAATGACAAAGAGTATTATATTTATCAGATGCCGGTGGGAATGCAGGACTGGTCTCTGGTCGCAGTGGTACAGACAGAAAAGGTGGATGGAGCGGTGCGGAACGTTCAGCGCATGACTACGGTGATTCTGTCGTTCCTGTGCATCGGACTCCTGATCTGCCTTCTCTGGATTTCGGGCAGCAGAAGCCGGGCACAGCTGCAGAATGCACACCTGAGGCTCCGGAATATGGAGAACAGCAAGCATCTGACGGAGCAGCTGCTTTCCGGAATTACGAAGATGGTAGACCGGTTTGCCATCTGTGATCTGGAAAAGGGAACCTACGAGTACCGGGAAATGAAGGGAAATCCGCTGTATCCGGAAACCGGGGACTATAAAGAGCTGGTTGAGAGCGTTTCCAGACGATATACAGCCATGACGGGCGATGATCTGGCGAAGATCACGAATATGCTGTCCCCGGAGCACCTTGCGGAGCTGCTTACCGACAGGGAGGAATCGTTTACCTTCGAATACAGTGCAAGAGACCGGTCGATGTTCATGCTCATGAACGTTATTCCGCTTGCATTTAAGGATGGCGCTCTTCATACGGTCCTTCTGGCGTCGCAGGATATCGGTGTTCGCCATGAGCTGGAAAACCTTGCCAATACCGATGCGCTGACGGGGCTGTTCAATAAACGGTATTTTGAATCTCTGCTGAACGTCAAGGATCAGAAGAAAGCGCCTTACACGTTGTTTTATATGGATCTGAATCTGTTTAAGCCGATCAATGATCAGTACGGGCATGTGATGGGAGACAAGGTGCTGGTTGAGGTGGCGAGACGGCTTCTTCTGTGCATCCGAAGCTCCGATCATGCATTCCGTCTCGGCGGAGATGAGTTTGCGGTGATCGTGGGAAGCTCGCTGTCTGATGAGCTCTGCCGGGAGAAAATGCAGAGAATGCGGACAGAGATTACAAAGCCCATGCAGATTGACGGGCATATTCTTCAGGTTGGGGTCTCCTGCGGAGCCGCCGTCTGTCCGGTGGATGCAGATAATTCTGAGCAGATCTGCGAGCTTGCGGACAGGAGAATGTACGAAGAAAAAGAAAAGGCGCATGAACGGATGAAGGCGCGCTACATGGAAGAGCTTCGCTGAGCATACAGACAAAAAGCTGCGGCTTTGGGGCATAAACTCCAAAGCCGCAGCTCTTTTATTCTGCGTCCTCTTCAACGTCTGCGCTGGTGTCAGCAACGTAAACGGTGCGCTTTCTTGCATCTGCATCCTGCTCGAGGTAGGTGTCGTAATCCGTTTCCTTGTCGATGATGCCGCCGCCGGGAAGAATCTCGATGATCCGGTTTGCAGTGGTCTGCACAACCTGGTGATCACGGCAGGCGATCAGCTCAACGCCGTGGAACTTGATCATGCCGTCGTTGAGTGCGGAGATGGACTCCATGTCCAGGTGGTTCGTCGGCTCGTCAAAGATCAGGCAGTTGGCGCCGCTGATCATCATCGAGGAGAGCTGGCAGCGGACCTTTTCGCCTCCGGAGAGAACCTTGACCTTCTTGATTCCGTCTTCTCCGCGGAACAGCATTCTGCCGAGGAAGCCGCGGACATAGGTGACATCCTTGATCTGGGAATAGGCGGTCAGCCACTGCGTGATGTCTTCTTCCGTGTCAAAAAGGTCGGTGTTGTCCTTTTTAAAGTAGGACTGGGAGGTTGTGACGCCCCACTTGTAAGAGCCGCTGTCCGGCTCCATGTTGCCCATCAGAATTTCGAAGAGCGCCGTCTTGGCCTGCTCCTGGGAACCGACGAAGGCAATCTTGTCGTCATGCTTTACCACAAAGGAGACATCGTCCAGAAGCTTTACGCCGCCAACGGTTTTGGTAAGGTGCTCCACGGTAAGAACCTCGTTTCCGATCTCGCGGTCGGGACGGAAATCAATGAAGGGGTACTTCCGGGAGGAGGGCTTGATTTCGTCAAGCTCAATCTTCTCCAGAGCACGCTTTCTGGACGTTGCCTGTTTGGACTTGGAAGCGTTTGCGGAGAAGCGGGAGATGAACTCCTTCAGCTCCTTGATCTTCTCCTCCTTCTTCTTGTTGGCCTCCTTCATCTGACGGATCATCAGCTGAGAGGACTCGTACCAGAAGTCGTAGTTTCCGGCATAAAGAGTGATCTTGCCGTAATCAATGTCTGCGATGTCCGTGCACACCTTATTGAGGAAATAACGGTCATGGGAAACCACGATGACGATGTTGGGGAAATTGATCAGGAATTCCTCCAGCCATGCAATGGCATCAAGGTCCAGGTGGTTTGTCGGCTCGTCGAGGAGCAGAATGTCAGGGCTTCCGAAGAGCGCTCTTGCAAGAAGAACCTTCACCTTCTGGGCACCGTTCAGATCACCCATCTTCTGATAGTGATACTCATCCTCAATGCCAAGGCCGTTCAGAAGAGACTCGGCATCGGACTCGGATTCGTAGCCGCCCATCTCGGCGTATTCACTTTCGAGCTCTGCGGCGCGGATGCCGTCCTCGTCGGAGAAATCCGGCTTGGCATAAAGCTCGTCCTTCTCTCTGCCGATTTCATAGAGCTTCTGATTGCCCTGAATGACCGTGTCCAGAACGACCTGGTCGTTGTACTTCTCGTGATCCTGCTCCAGGAAGGAAAGACGCTGACCGGGGGTAATCGCGATTTCGCCGGAGGTCGTATCCAGCTGACCGGAGAGAATCTTCAGAAAAGTGGATTTTCCGGCGCCGTTTGCGCCGATGATACCGTAGCAGCCTCCCTCTGTGAATTTGATATTGACATCTTCAAACAGGGCTTTCTTGCCGACCCGGTAGGTAACGTTGTTGGCTGAGATCATGTGATGTTTTATCTCCTTTGTCTTGCAGTGAAAATTATCTGATAAATCCAAGCTTCTATCTTATCGAAGAAACCGGTTTTAAGCAAGGCTCTTATCGGCGTCCGGAAAAATGTCCTGTCCTGACTCCGGCGAAATGACGGAAAAGGCGGACAAAACAGCACAATTTGCCAATATTTCCGCACAAAACAAGGCTTCAAGGACTGTGCGGGAGGGGGAGATTAAGGTATAATTTATGAATAATGAACCTGTGCACAGATGCACAGCAGATTAGGAGGAAAGATGAGTAAAAGGGTTTACAAGTTCGAAGAAGGCAACGCGAAAATGCGTGATCTCCTCGGGGGCAAGGGTGCAAACCTTGCGGAGATGACCAATCTTGGACTGCCGGTACCGCAGGGCTTTACGATTTCAACGGAAGCCTGCACGGATTACTACAATGACGGCAGGCAGATTAATGAGAACACGCAGCAGCAGATTTTCGACGCTTTGTCCTGGCTGGAAGAAATCCGCGGCAAGAGGTTCGGTGATGAGAACGATCCGCTTCTGGTTTCGGTACGTTCCGGCGCTCCGGTTTCCATGCCCGGAATGATGGACACAATCCTGAACCTCGGATTAAACGATGTTTCCGTTGTCGGCTTTGCAAAGAAGACCGGAAATCCGAGATTTGCTTATGACTCTTACCGGAGATTTATCCAGATGTTCTCCGATGTCGTTATGGGACAGCCGAAGACTCTTTTCGACGCCATTCTGGAAGGAGAGAAGAGCAGGCACGGCTATAAATTCGATACCGAGCTGACAGCAGAGGATCTTCAGAATGTCATCGCTCAGTACAAGAAGCTCTATAAGGAGCAGCAGGGGGATGAGTTCCCGCAGGATCCCCGCGTGCAGCTGATGGAAGCAATCAAGGCTGTGTTCCGCTCCTGGGACAACCCGAGAGCGAATACCTACCGCCGCATGTATGACATCCCCTATGAGCTGGGAACCGCTGTCAATGTTCAGTCGATGGTATTCGGCAACATGGGCGATACCTCCGGCACCGGTGTTGCTTTCACGAGAAACCCCGCAACCGGCGCAAAGGGCATCTTCGGTGAGTATCTGATCAATGCACAGGGCGAGGACGTTGTTGCAGGTATCCGCACGCCGCAGCCGATTTCGAAGCTGGGAGAGGATCTTCCTGAGTGCTATGAGGAGTTCCTTGCGATTGCGCACAAGCTGGAGAATCACTACAAGGATATGCAGGATATGGAGTTCACGATCGAGGACGGCAAGCTCTTCTTCCTGCAGACAAGAAACGGAAAGAGAACCGCACAGGCTGCCATCCAGGTTGCCTGCGATCTTGTAGACGAGGGGATGATCGATGAGAAGACCGCGGTAACCCGCATCGAGCCGCAGTCCCTGGATCAGTTGCTTCATCCCGGTTTTGACACAGAGAAGCTTAAGAATGCACGTGAAATCGGCCAGGCTCTTCCGGCATCTCCGGGAGCAGCGGCAGGACGTGTGTATTTCAATGCTGAGGATGCGGTCACCGCACACGCTGCAGGAAACCGCGTGATCCTTGTTCGTCAGGAGACCTCTCCGGAGGACATCGACGGCATGCATGCCGCAGAGGGCGTTCTGACCATGCGCGGAGGAATGACCTCTCACGCAGCGGTTGTTGCCCGCGGAATGGGAACCTGCTGCATCTCCGGCTGCGGTGATATGAGAGTCAACGAGGAGAAGAAGTTCTTCGAGCTTGGCGGACATACCATACGCGAGGGAGATTATGTCTCTCTGGATGGCTCCACCGGTAAGATTTATCTTGGTGACATCCCGACCGTGGAGGCTTCCATTTCCGGAAATTTCCAGCGCATCATGGACTGGGCGGACAAGTACCGCGTTCTTCAGGTTCGCACCAATGCGGATACGCCTGCGGACGCAGCAAATGCAGTCCATCTCGGTGCAGAGGGCATCGGCCTTTGCCGCACGGAGCACATGTTCTTCAATCCGGATCGTATTCCGAAGATCCGCAAGATGATTCTTTCCGATACCACAGAGGAGAGAGAGGCTGCACTGAACGAGCTGATTCCGTTCCAGAAGGCCGACTTCAAGGGAATCTACAAGGCAATGGAGGGAAGGCCGGTTACCATCCGCTTCCTGGATCCGCCGCTTCATGAGTTCGTTCCGAATACACCGGAAGAGATTAAGGCAATGGCGGACGAGATGGGAATTTCCGCGGATGAGGTGCAGAGAAGATGCGACGACCTGAAGGAATTCAACCCGATGATGGGTCACCGCGGCTGCCGCCTGTCGGTCACCTTCCCGGAGATCGCCAGAATGCAGACCAGAGCCGTCATCGAGGCTGCCATCGAAGTGAAGGAAGAGAACGGCTACGATATCGTTCCGGAAATCATGGTTCCTCTTGTCGGCGATGTGAAGGAGCTTGCCTTTGTCAAGAAGGAGATCGTAGATACCGCTGAGAAGGTGAAGGCGGAGAAGAATTCCGATATCCGGTACCACATCGGAACCATGATCGAGATTCCTCGTGCAGCCCTTATGGCAGATCAGATCGCACAGGAGGCAGAGTTCTTCAGCTTCGGAACCAATGACCTGACGCAGATGACCTTCGGCTTCTCCCGCGATGACGCAGGCAAATTCCTGCAGGATTACTATAAGTCCAAGATTTACGAGCAGGATCCCTTCGCACATCTGGACCAGAACGGCGTAGGTCAGCTGATTCAGATTGCGGTAGAGAAGGGGACGAAGGTTCGCCCGGACATTCATCTTGGAATCTGCGGCGAGCACGGAGGAGATCCGGCTTCCATCGATTTCTGCCACCGTGTGGGCCTGACCTATGTCAGCTGCTCACCGTTCCGCGTACCGATCGCGAGACTGGCCGCAGCACAGGCTGCCATTAAGAATCCGAGAGCATAAATCGAATTCTGTGATTCATCAAGGGGTCATGGGAGGCCGAAAATGGCCTCCCATGATTTTTTAAAGAGCGGATTCCGGAAACGTGATCCGCAGAGGGGAAGGAACAGAAATGAATCAGGAAACAGAAAAAGAGTTTTACATCGACTGTGACGGAATCCGGCTTCACTCGAAGCTGGACTACCCGGAAAGCTTTGACGGGAAATGCCCGCTGATGCTGTTGTTCCACGGCTTTACCGGACATATGGAGGAGCGGCATATTCTGGCGATTGCGGACACGGCACTGGAGGAGGGGATGGCGGTTCTTCGCGTGGATTCCTACGGACACGGAAAGAGTGAGGGTGAATTTCGGAATCATACCCTTTACAAGTGGGTGAACGGAGCTCTTGCGGTCGTGGATTATGCGAAGCAGCTGGACTTTGTGACAGATCTGTATCTGTGCGGACATTCGCAGGGAGGTCTCCTTGTTTCCCTGATCGCTGGAATGTGCCCGGACGTGTTCAAGGCGTTGATTCCCATGTCACCCGCGCTGATGATTCCGGAAAATGCAAGAAACGGTTCGCTTCTTGGCCAGTCCTTTGATCCGGTTCATATTCCGGATACACTTGTCAGCTGGGATGGGAGAGAGCTTGACGGCAACTATGTTCGTGTTGCGCAGACGATTCACGTGGAGGATGAGATTGACCGCTACCAGGGACCCGTGTGCCTGATCCATGGGGACGCCGACGAGGCGGTTCCGCTGGAATGCTCGGTGCAGGCGGCAAAACGCTATGCCAATGCGGTTCTGGAGGTGATTCCGGGGGATACACACTGCTACGATTATCACCTGGAGCTTGCCTGTGAGAAGCTGAAGGCGTTTCTTGAGAAGACGATGAAAGGATAACAACAACGACCGGTATGGCGAATCTGATTTTTTCTCTGAATGCAACACTTCCGATCTTTCTGGTTATGATGGCGGGCTGGGCGTTCCGGCAGAGGGGGATCATCAGCGATTCCTTTGCTTCCCAGATGAATAAATTCGTGTTTCAGATTGCCCTTCCGGTCAGTCTTTTTACTCAGCTGGATGACATTGATCTGGCCAGAGAGTGGGATACGAGGTTTGTCCTGTTTTGCTTTGCAGCTACGCTGTCGTCGATTCTGGCGGCAGCGCTTTTGTCGTATTTTTTCGCGGAAAAAGGCGACCGTGCAGAGTTTGTCCAAGGCTCCTACCGGAGCAGTGCATCCCTCCTTGGAATGGCTTATATCGAGATGATTTACGGGACTTCCGCTACGGGTGCTCTGATGATGCTCGGCTGTGTACCTCTGTACAATGTGGCGGCGGTTCTGATCCTGTCGGCTGGAAAGGGACAGAAGCTGACAGGAAACGAGCTTCGGAAAACCCTGGTCCGGATCATCACCAACCCGATTATTCTCGGAATCATGCTCGGCTTCCTCTTTTCTGCGATGAAGCTTTCCATGCCGGAATTTCTGGAAACCTCTCTTGGATATGTCGGGCGGCTTGCTTCGCCGATGGGACTCCTCTCCATGGGGGCCGCCATGGACTTCAGAAAGATGTTCGGCAAAGTAAAACCGGCCCTCTGCGGAACCTTTCTGAAGCTTGCGGGCTTTGCGGCGGTTTTCCTTCCTCTTGCAGTTCATATGGGCTTTACGGGAGAGAAGCTCGTCGCAGCGCTCATTATGCTCGGTTCCCCTGCCACGGTGGCAGGTTATATTATGGCGAAGAACATGGGACATGAAGGAACCCTGTCCGCGTCCATGGTGGTGACCACCACGCTGCTGTCATCGGTGACTCTGACATTGTGGCTGTGGCTTCTTCGAAGCGGCGGGTTGATTTGAGGAGATAGCGGATGACAGCGGGAAAGGTAAAAGAAAAACACTCGATCAATCATAAGCTGACGCTTTTGGTGGCGGCAGCTATGCTGCCGTTTTTGTGTGTGGCTGCGTATCTTCTGTATGCGCTTTTGTCGTACGGTAATGCCTATGATCGCGTGGTCCGCAATATGACAATGGCGAACAGCTATAATTTGTCTTTTAAAGAAGAAATGGATGAGAACCTGTATAAGATCGTGGTGAGTGGAACGACCTTTGATGAGATTCCGGGATCGGATTCGCTGGAGAATCCTTATGAGCTTCTGGATGAGCTTCAGGGCGATTTCCAGGAGCTGGAATCTATTACAACGGATGCGACTTCCCGCCGCTGGCTCCAGAATCTTCTTCGCAATATTGATACCCTGCGGGAACGTGTGGATGACATACGCCTCAATCTGCAGGAGAGTGGGCACTACGATGAGAACATCGAGATGCTGGACAATAACATCTATATTCTGACAGAGCTGATACAGGATGACATTCAGTACTATATCTATTATCAGACACAGAGTATGGAGATGATGAGGGCTTCTTTGAATCAGCAGGTGTTTACCTTTATTGTCTGTATGATCCTTCTGCTTGCTGCGCTGACTGCGTTTGTGGCGATTATCGAAACCAGAATATCGCGGAGTATCTCGGGACCGATTCTGGGACTTAGTCAGGTCACTCATGAGATTGCACAAGGCGATTTCTCGGTTCGGGCGGATGAAAAAGGTGACAGGGAGCTCGGCGCGCTTGCTGCCAGTGTCAATAATATGGCGGAGCATCTTTCTGTGATGGTGATGCAGATTCGTGAAGATGAACGGAAGATGAGAAAGGCAGAGCTCCGGCTGCTGCAGGAGCAGATTAATCCGCACTTTCTGTACAATACGCTGGATGCCATTGTCTGGATGATTGAAGACGGCAAGTCGGAACAGGCAGAAAATATGGTGGTGTCGTTGTCCACATTTTTCAGAACCGTACTCTCGCGTGGAAGAGAGTTCATCAGTATTCGAGAAGAGGTGCAGCACATCCGAAGCTATCTGGAAATACAGAAGGCGCGCTATCAGGATATTCTGAGCTATGAAATTCAGGTTGCTCCCGAACTATATCCGTATGAAATCCTGAAAATGACATTGCAGCCATTGGTGGAAAATGCCTTGTACCATGGAGTGAAGAATAAGAGAAGCGGCGGATTGATTCGTATTTCAGGGGAGAGAGATGGAAAACTGATCCGGTTCAAGGTTGAGGATGATGGCATCGGAATGAACGCAGAAGCTCTTACTCATCTGCAGGAAGAAATTCGAAGACCATGTAAAGAGACGGATACCGGTTTTGGAATGGCGAATGTAAATGAGAGAATCCGGATGAATTTCGGCGCGGATTATGGGCTGATGATAGAATCCGAGGAGGGAAAAGGAACCAGGGTCTGGGTGACCATTCCAGCTGTTTTGTCGGAGAACGCAAAAAGGGAAGAGGGAGCACGGTGAAACGATGAAGAAGGAAAAGAACAGCCGGGGTTTTAGTCGGAGAATGGAACAGGGGGCGCTTCTGATATTTCTCTGTGTTGTTTTTCTTTGCGCATGCAGCCCTTTTGATCCCCTGGAGGCGGAAAAATCCTCGGTGCTCGAAAGCGCGCTGGAAAATGAGGATCTCATCAGTGTTGGCTTTTCGCAGCTTGGCAGTGAATCCATCTGGAGAACTGCCAATACAAATTCTGTAAAGTCAACGCTGACGGAAGAAAATGGCTTTTTTCTTCTTTTTGACAATGCGAGGCAAATGCAAGAAAAGCAAATTAAGGCTCTTCGCAGCTTCATTTCGCAGAGAGTGGATGTAATTGTGTTCTGTCCGGTTCGGGAGACTGGATGGGATACGGTGCTGGAGGAGGCAAAGGAGGCAGAGATCCCGGTGATTGTTCTGGATCGCGCAATCTCCGTGGCGGATGAATCACTTTATACCTGTTTTGTCGGAGAGGATATGAGAGAGGAAGGCGTTAAGGCTGGCAGGTGGCTGGAACAGGAGATGGAGAAGAAGGGAAAAGAAGAGGAGAAGATCAATATCGTTGTTCTTCAGGGAACAGAAGGGTCTTCTGCTCAGCTTGGCAGGAGCAATGGCTTCGCGACCATCGCCGCAAGGCATTCGAACTGGAAGCTGACAGCCCAGAACGGCGGCGATTTTACGGAAGCGAAGGGAAAGGAAGTCATGAGCCGGTTCCTGAACGAATTTAGTGACATTGATGTTGTGGTTGCACAGAATGATGATATGGCATTTGGTGCGATTGATGCGCTGGAGGAAGCAGGAATACGCCCCGGCGAGGATGTGCTTTTGATTTCCTTTGATGGATCGAAACGGGCACTTCAGTATGTGGAAGAGGGAAAGATCAATGTGGATGTGGAATGCAATCCTCTGTCGGGACCGTTTCTTTCGGATGTGATACGCAAGGTGACAGCCGGCATGCAGGTGGAAAAACAGTACTATATGGAAGAAAAAGTTTTTACAAGGGAAAATGCTGGGGAGTATATCGAGGATCGGGAGTATTGATCCAAAGATAAGAGAAACCGGGCCTCGAAGAAATACAGGAACCCGACGGGACCAGATGGGAGTGGACAATGCGTGACGGAGAAAAAGTTGGCGAGATTACCTCGGAAAACGGCGAAATCACACAGGAGATGGTAATGAATGCCATTGCGGGAGGTGAGGCGTAATGAATAAACTGAAAAAGCTGACCGGTCGGCAGCTGTTCCTTCCATTTTTCATGCTGGTACTGGTTCTTCTGATCAATCTGATTAAGAGTCCGGCGTTTTTCAAAATTGGCATACAGAACGGCGTTCTGTACGGACGAATCATTGATATCCTGAATCGTGGCAGCGAAATCGCAATTCTGGCTGTCGGTCAGACTTTGGTTGTTGCAGTTTCGGCAGGAACAGATATTTCTGTTGGCTCGGTTATGAGTCTGTCAGCTTGCGGAACCTGCATGCTTCTTGCGGGCTATGGGGTCAATTCGGTTACCCAGCTTGCGGTTCCGATGATTGTCGGAATTCTGTTTGGACTCTTGCTTGGAACCGGATGCGGAGCGTTTAACGGCTTCCTGGTTTCGAGGCTGAAAATTCAGCCGATGGTTGCGACGCTGATTCTGTATACTGCCGCCAGAGCGGTGGGACTGCTTCTTTGTAATAACCAGATTACTTACATTCGGTATGAGCCTTATAAATATCTGGGGAATTTTCTCCCTCATTGCCCGATTCCAACACCGATTTTCATAACGATTGCGGTTGTTGCGGTTGCGATGCTGTTTCTTAAGCTGACAGCGCTTGGAACCTATATTCAGTCGGTTGGTATTAATTCCAGAGCGGCAAGAATTTCGGGTATCAATTCAGAAATGATCTGCTTTATCTGCTATGTAATCTGCGGTCTGTGCGCCGGTATTGCCGGTGTTGTAGCTTCCTCCCGGATTTATTCAGCGGATTCCAATAACATTGGACTGAACTATGAGCTGGATGCCATTCTGGCAGTAGCACTTGGCGGCAATTCGCTTGGCGGCGGCAAATTCAATATGGCCGGGTCCATCATTGGCGCCTATACGATTCAGGCAATTACGACCACGCTTCTGGCAATGGGAGTGTCTACGGATCAGGCACCTGTCATCAAGGCCATCATTGTCATTCTGATTGTGGTCGTGCAGTGCCCGGTATTCAGGAAATATCTTGCAGGACGTGAAGCAAAGAAGGCAGCAGCTCTGCTGGCAAAGGGAGGCAGCCATGAATAAGACAAAACTGAAGAACCTGAACGGCAATACCGTGCTTCTTATCATCACCATTGTGTTGTTCGTCTTGATGTACCTGATCGGCTGCATGATCTATTCCGGAAAAGGATTTACGCATCTGCAGACGTTTCTGAACATTCTGATCACCAACGCGGGACTGATTTGCGTGGCCTGTGGAATGACCTGCGTCATGCTGACCGGAGGAATCGATATCTCTGTCGGAGCGCTGATTGCCATGGACTGCATGATTCTTGCCTATGGAATGGGAGTGAAGGGCTATCCGGCGATTCCAATGATTCTGTTTGTTCTGGGTATCGGTCTGGTCTTCGGAGCAGTCCAGGGATTTCTGATTGGCTATCTGAATATTCAGCCGTTCATTATCACCATGGCAGGCATGTTCTTTGCCAGAGGTATGACAGCTGTCATCTGTACGGACCAGATTTCCATCACAGAAGCAGCCAACCGAACCTTTTACAGATGGGCAAATGCAAAAATCAACCTTCCGGCCTTTCTGGGCTACGCAAACAAGAAAGGGAAAATCATTGTTCCCTTTATCCGGCCGTCGGTAGTGATTGCGCTGCTGGTAGTGCTTGTGGTTTTCCTTCTTCTGAAATATACAAGATTCGGACGTTCTCTTTATGCAGTAGGCGGCAATGAGATTTCCGCAACCATGATGGGACTGAATGTACGCCAGGTGAAGATGAGAGCATACATTCTTTCATCCTTTCTTTGTTCGATCGGCGGTATCTGCTATTGTCTGAATACCATGTCCGGCTCGGTGCAGCAGGCACTGGGATTTGAAATGAATGCCATTGCATCTTCTGTCATTGGCGGAACGCTTCTGACCGGTGGTGTTGGAAATGTGATTGGCTCTCTGTTCGGCGTGATGATTAACGGAACCATCTCTACGCTGGTCACCACAAATGGAAAGCTTCTGAGTTCCTGGTCGAACATTATGACAGCGGTACTTCTGTGCTTCTTTATTATTCTTCAAAGCATCTTTGCCTTCCTGAAAAACCGGAACAAATAAGAAACGGACCGGAAGGATATTGATGAACCCGTGTCAGCACTCTGCTGCAGAAAATAGTCATTTCAGAACTGTCACTTCAGAACGACAAAAATATTTTAAAAGGGTGTTGACACGGGCTTAAATGTTTCGTATACTAAACAAGCTGCAGCAAGGAAATAAACGCAGCTACGAAATATATGGCGAGGTAGCTCAGCTGGCTAGAGCACGCGGTTCATACCCGCGGTGTCGAGGGTTCAAGTCCCCCCCTCGCTACGGTTCTAAAGATGGCAAAAGCGTTGATTATTCAACGTTTTTGCCTCTTTTTATGCTTCAAAATGTTTGGATACAACTGGATACAAGCTGTTTTCATCCTGCATACAGCTGATCCATCGTATCTTTCTTGCGCTGGATTTCTTCCATGTCGTAATCGTAATGATTCTGGTTTACTTCCTCTGTGTGCCCCATGATGTGCGAAACGGTGGCCCGGTCATAGAACTGATTCAGTCGGGAAGAAACGGTTCTGCGGATCCGATGAATGCTGCAGGTGCCGATCCCGGCTTCCAGCCCTCTCCGATAGATCGCTTTGGTAATTGTCGGTGCGATCTCTCTTCCTTTCAGCCCTGTCAGAATGTACTCCCCTTCAATCCTATTGTCGGATTGTACCTGACGCAGTCTCATCAGAACCTTCATCAGTTCTTTTCCGACCGGAACACGGCGATCCCGATGATTCTTGGTATCTCCGATCTCATAGGTATCCGGGTGTCCATGGAATACATCACCTTTGACGGAGAGTCTCCGATGAGCCGTCTGCGCGCCGAAAACGGACGCAGGGAGCCCTGGAAAATGAAATTTTTCGGGCTTGGAAATGAAAGCTGGGGCTGCGGAGGGAATATGTTCCCGGAGGATTATGCGGCAAGATACCGGCTGTATCAGTCTTTCCTTCATGATTCACAGAAGGTGTCCGCGGAAAAAATCGCGGTCGGACCTGCCGGGGATGATTATGACTGGACAGAGAAGCTTCTGGAGAAATGCTATCGCAGAAATCAGCCGCAGCGCCATGGCTTTATGGATGGATTGAGTGTTCACTATTATATGTATCTTCACGGCTGGGAGGATAAGGGCAGTGCGCTTTCCTTTACGGATGAGGAGTGGGTTCTGACCATGCAGCGAGCTTACTTCCTGAAGGAAATTCTGGAAAAACACGCGGAGATTCTGGACCGCTATGATCCGGAGAAGAAGATCGGACTTGTTGTGGACGAGTGGGGCAACTGGTTCTGGACGGAGGAAGGAACCAATCCCGGATTTCTGTATCAGCAGAATTCGATGCGGGATGCAGTGTCTGCGGGTCTCAATCTGAATGTCTTCAACAAGATGAGTGACCGTATCACAATGACCAACATCGCACAGATGATCAATGTCCTTCAATCGATGCTTCTGACGCAGGGAGCAGAGCTGGTGAAGACACCGACGTATTTTGTCTACCGGATGTTCCGTGATCATCAGGATGCAGATCTTCTGGAGAGCGCGGTCAGTGGAAATTATAAGCTGTCGGTTCTTGAGGATGACCGGACAGCCCCTGCCGTGCCTGTTCTTTCGGAATCCGTTTCCATGAACGAAAAAGGAGAGATCAATCTCACGCTGACCAATCAGTCAACGGAAGACGATCTCTCTGTCAGAATACATATGAATGAGTCGAAGCCCTATACTGCAGCTCTCTGCGAAATCCTGCAGGGAGAATCCTCTTCCGAAGATCCGCATGGACTTCGTGCACACAACAGCTTCGAGGAACCGGAGCAGGTGCAGATTCGTCCTTATGCACAGATCTCAAAGGATGAGAGCGGCTTTGCGCTGACGCTTCCTGCAGCAAGTGTGGTACACCTTACTCTGCAGAAGAATTAAAACAGAAGCTGCAGACCCATCACAATCATCCAGATATAGGCGCAGGTTTTCGGGATCATCAAAAGCCCGACCTTCGGATACTTTTTGCAAAGAAGTGTGACCGGCAGATAGCATCCGAAGGAGATGAGGATGGCGGCAACCATTCTGGTCATATGATATCTGCTGGCATTTCCGGAAAGTGCGTACAGAAGGATGACGCCGATGCCGGTTACGGCAAAGACAGCATTCCGGAGAATCGAGAGCTTCAGGTTTCCTTCCTCAGAGCACCAGTTATTCTGCGGCAGCAGGCAGATTGCGATCCGGACGATGGCCGAGATCCAGATCATTGCTTCGACAGCGGCAGGAGCGGAAAGTTCCGGGAAGGTGAACTTCCAGATGTACAGAAGAAGAATGTAGAAAACGGTCATCGTAACGGAGGAAACCTGAAGCCCGATTCCCAGCTGTCTCTTGATTTTCTCGCTGCTTCCGTGCACGGCGCGGATGATTCTGGGAACCAGATGAAAGGCATCTCCGCCGCAGAGGGTCAGGGTCAGAATTCCGTAAAGAATATACAGGATGTTTCCGTGTGAGAACGCAAAGAAGAGAACTCCTGCGATCAGGTCAAAGATCAGATATGCGGCGTCAAATACGGCCTCCATCCGATCGGGCATTTTTGCTTTGTACTGCTTTGTCATTGTTACCTTCCTTTCCATGCCGTATACAGGAATCGGTTCTATCTTGTCTTATTTCGTTTCATTATGTACTGCTGTATCACGTATCTCCTGCGCATTGCGGATACATTCCTCCGCGTTCTCGCAGACCTTTCGGAACACATGCATACAGTCCCGGATTTCTTCCGGAGAAAGTCCCCGGAACATATCGTCTGCAAACTGTTTCTGAGCGCGGATTCCATCCTGAATGATTTCATTGGCAGAATCCTGCAGATGGATTTCCACATGCTTCCTGTTCTGCTCGTCGGTTTTCCTGGTAATCAGACCTCTGTCTTCAAGCACCTTCAGTGCAGAGGAGATATGAGACTTTGTCGACTTGCGGATTCTGACGATATCGGCTGCAGTCCGATACGACGGATTGTTGTACAGAAACATGAGAATGTCGTATTCCATCTGGCGAAGCTGGTATTTCTCGCATACGGAAGACATCAGAATCTCGTAATATCTTGTGATGGTCTTGTGCTGATCCCAGAAGTGCATGTTCGTCCTCCTTCTTGAACTGTTCTATTCAGAACGGTTCTAATTAGAACATTATAAAGAGCAGATCGGATTTTGTCAACACCTTTTTGTGTCCTGAGGGAAACTTTTTTGCGTCCGGAAAAGAAAACAAGTATACTAACTCACATAGCTGTATATGAGAGAAGCGGTTTGGGGCATCAGAAATGAAACAGAAAGAACGAAAAGTGTGGGACCTTGTTTTTCCGGATTTTCCGGAGAGAGAGTCCGAACAGGAGAATATACATCGGGCATTCGAGGGAAAGATCCCGGATTTTTTTGCGGATCAGCTGACAAACCGCGAGCTGGAGGATTTTCTGGCGCATTATGATGAATGCAGGGAATGCCGGGATGAGCTGTCCATTCAGTACCTGATTCATACCGGGCTTGCCAGGCTTGAGACCGGCGAGGTGTTTAACCTTCAGAAGGAGCTGGCAGCCTATGTGGCACTGGAACGCGGACGCCTTTTCCGCAGGGAACGGAATGTGAAACTGACGGCGCTGTATGAGCTTTTTACGCTGCTTGCCTTTGCCGGGGCGGTTGCTGCCTGTTATGTTCTTGGTATTGTATGACAGATGGAGTGAGAACAGATCGTGGATAAATTAGTACTGATTGACGGACACAGCATATTGAACCGGGCATTTTACGGAATGCCGGATCTGACCAATGCGGCGGGACTTCATACAGGAGCCGTATATGGCTTTCTGAAGATTCTGTTTAAGATTCTGGATGAGGAGAAGCCGCAGTATCTGACGGTTGCGTTTGATGTTCATGCACCGACCTTCCGTCATGAGGCTTTTGCAGATTATAAAGGAACGCGGCATGCCATGCCGGATGAGCTGAGGGAGCAGGTCCCTCTGGTGAAGAAGGTGCTGGAGGCCATGGGAATTGCCATCTGCGAGAGGGCAGGTCTGGAGGCGGATGATATTCTCGGGACGATTGCGAAGAAGGCGCAGGCAGGCGGCATGGAGGTCACTCTTGTCTCCGGAGACCGGGATCTTCTTCAGATTGCAGATGAGCACATTCAGATCCGGATTCCGAAGACGAAAAAGGGTCAGACGGTCATCGAGAATTACTATGCAAAGGATGTTCTGGAGGCGCTGCAGGTAACTCCCGCGGAGTTTATTCAGGTAAAGGCACTTCAGGGAGATTCCTCGGACAACATTCCGGGCGTTCCGAAGGTGGGGCCGAAGACGGCAACGGACCTGATCGTCCGGTATCATTCGGTGGACGGTGTTTACGAGCACCTGCAGGAGATCACGAAAAAGGGCCTCCATGATACTCTTGCGCAGAATGAGGAGCAGGCGCGAATGTCTCTGTTTCTTGCGACCATCCGAACGGATGCGGAGGTTTCGCTGGATCCGGAGAAGGCAAGAATCGGGAACTTCTATACGCCGGAGGCGTTCCGGCTTTATACAGAGCTTGGATTTAAGAATCTTCTTTCGCGTTTTTCCATGGAATCCGTGGCGGCGGCATCCGGGAGCATGGATGGGGCAGACGGAGCTTCCGGAGAACGAAAGGAAGCGGTTCGGATTGTCGCCGGAGAGAAAGAAGCGGAGGAGCTTCTTCAGAAGTGGACATCCGGCGGCGAAGAGGACGGAGCGGCTCCGTGGATTGGCGTATATCCTTTCTATGACAGAAATGGCGGAGAGAATGTTCTGCTCGGCGCCGCACTTTCCTGCCGCCGGGAGAAAATTTTCCTGCCTGCCGCCGGTGAGAAAGAAGTGCTTTCGGCGGAGACCTTGATCCGGTATCTGACGGAACTTCGAAGAACTGCCCTGAATGGGAAAATCCGGCTTGCGGTGTTTGATCTGAAGTCGCAGTTTGATTTCTTTGGCATGGAAGAGGAGGAGCTGAAGGACGGGATCCATCTGAATGGCATGTTTGACGTTCTTCTTGGAGCCTACCTTCTGAATCCGCTCAAGAACGATTATGAGCCGGAGGATGCTGCCTCGGAATACCTTGGGGAGACGCTACCTGGAAGACAGCAATTTGCGGGAAAAAGCTCTTTTGCAGAGCTTTTGTCCGGCACCGGCAAGGAGGATGGGCCTGCGGGACTTTTCGCTGCGGCAGAATTTGCCGCACAGATTTCCGATACCCTGGCCAGGGAGGCGGAGCCGGTAAGGAAGAAGCTGGAGGAAGAGGGAATGCTGGAGCTCTATGAGAAGGTGGAGCTTCCTCTTACCTATATTCTGTATGATATGCAGCGAATCGGCATCCGTGTGGTCCCGGAGAAGCTTGCAGCCTACGGAGATCAGCTGACGGGACGGATCGCAGAGCTTGAGAAATCCATCCATGAAAAGGCGGGACACTCCTTTAACATTGCAAGCCCGAAGCAGCTCGGGCAGGTGCTCTTTGAGGAGATGCAGCTTCCCGGTGGGAAGAGGACGAAGAGCGGCTTTTCCACGGCGGCAGATGTACTGGACAAGCTGGCACCGGACTATCCGATTGTGGAAGAGGTTCTGGAGTACCGGGCGCTGACCAAGCTGAAATCGACGTATGCGGATGGACTTCAGGCCTTTATTGCCGATGATTCCAGAATTCATACGACGTTTCATCAGACCATTACGGCCACAGGGCGCATCAGCTCGACGGATCCGAATTTACAGAATATTCCGATGCGGACAGAGCTCGGCAGGGCGATCCGGAAGGTGTTCATCCCCTCTGAGGGGTGCTGCTTCACCGATGCCGATTACTCGCAGATTGAGCTTCGGATTCTGGCCTCCTTGTCGGGCGACGAAGCACTGATTGAGGCATACCGCGAGAATCGTGATATTCACCGGACAACGGCCTCCCGCGTGTTCCATACACCTTTTGAGGAAGTGACGGATCTGCAGAGAAGAAATGCCAAGGCGGTCAATTTCGGCATCGTGTACGGCATCAGCTCCTTCGGACTATCACAGAATCTCTCGATTTCCAGAGGAGAGGCAAAGGAATACATCGATGAGTATTTCCGCATGTTCCCGGGAATCAAGGTGTTCCTGGACGAGGAGGTTTCGGAGGCGAAGGAAAAGGGGTATTCTGTCACCATGTTCGGAAGACGGCGTCCGATTCCGGAGCTGGGGAGCTCGAATTTCATGCAGCGGCAGTTCGGCGAGCGCGTCGCGATGAATGCGCCGATTCAGGGAACCGGAGCGGACATCATGAAGATCGCAATGATCCGTGTCTTTGAAGAGCTGCACCGGCAGGGGCTTTCCTCACGGCTCATTCTGCAGATTCACGATGAGCTTCTGGTAGAGACAAAGGCCGGAGAAGAAGAAAAGGTGGCGCAGATCCTTCGGGATGGCATGATGGGGGCAGCGAAGCTCCTGGTTCCTCTTGAGATTGACTGTCACACGGGAGCAGACTGGTACGAGGCAAAATGAAAATCATTGGTGTTACGGGCGGCGTCGGCTCCGGAAAAACCGAGCTGCTGCATTATATTGAAAAAAATTATCGCTGCCGTATCCTTCTGGCGGATGAAGCCTCTCATGAGGTGATGCAGAAGGGAGGGCGGATTTATGAACCTCTGGTTGCACTTTTGGGAAGCTCTGTTCTTGACAGCAGCGGCGAGATCAACCGGAAGGAAATGGCGGCTCGGATTTTCTCCCATGAGGAGCTGCTTGGCAGAGTCAATGCGCTGATTCACCCTGCGGTCAGGGAATTTATTCTGGAAGCTGTCGCAGAAGAACGGGAAAAAGCCGCTGCCGGCGCTGACGATGCGGTGGATTATTTTTTTCTGGAGGCGGCACTTCTGATCGAGTGCGGCTACCGCTCTGTTGTAGATGAAATGTGGTATATTTACTGTGATCTTGCGGTCCGGAGAGAGCGCCTGAAGAAATCCAGGGGCTATTCCGACGAGAAGATTGACAGCATTCTTTCCTCTCAGCTTACGGAGGCGGAGTTCCGGAGCGGCTCGGATGTCATTATTGACAACTCGGGAAATCTGGAAGATGCTTACAGACAGATTCGGGAGGCGCTTGCTTCCGGAGAGAGGAAATGAAGAAAGAGACAGCATGAGATTTCAGACCTTTGCGAGCGGATCCAGCGGCAACTGCAGCTATATCGGCTCTGAGACAACGCACCTTCTGTTTGATGTCGGCATCAGTCGGAAACGGACGCAGGAGGCATTAAACCGGATCGATCTGGATTTTCCGGATATCGACGGTATTTTTATCACGCATGAGCATTCCGATCACATTCAGGGTCTTGCGATGATCCTGAAGAAATATGACATTCCGGTCTATGCAACGGCCGGAACGATCGCGGCAATCCGGCGAATGGAGAAATACAGGGAGCTTGCAGCGGATCGCTTCATTCCGGTCAGGGCAGATGAGAAGACGGTTGTGAAGGACATCACGGTGAATCCGATGACGATTTCGCACGATGCGGCCGAGCCCGTGGGTTACCGGGTTCTGTACGGTGGGAAGAAAATTTCCATCTGTACTGACCTTGGATGCTATACGGATTATACGAAGGCGTGCCTGAAGGATTCGGATGTGCTTCTTCTCGAAGCCAATCACGATGTCAATATGCTTCAGGTAGGGCCGTACCCGTATCCCCTGAAGCAGAGAATCCTGTCGGACAGGGGGCACTTGTCCAATGCGGCAAGCGGAACGCTTCTCGACAGCGTTCTGAATTCACATATGAAAGCAATTTTTCTGGGGCATCTTTCACAGGAGAACAACTATCCGGATCTCGCCTTTGAAACCGTCCGCCTGGAAATCAATGCGGCGGATGATGACTACGAGGCGGATGAGCTTCCAATCCGGGTTGCACCGAGGAAGGAAGCCTCCGGAATGGTTGAAATATAGAACAGTAACGTACAGGAAAGGACGGAACACATGGAGAAAAGAGCGATCATCACGGTTGTCGGAAAGGACACCGTCGGAATCATTGCAAGCGTCTGCAGCTTTCTTGCAGAGCGCAGGATCAACATTCTGGACATTTCCCAGACGATCGTGCAGGGCTACTTCAACATGATGATGATTGTGGATTTTGCAGAGCTGGAAGAGCCCTTCGGCGATATGGC
>HF986535.1:46040-48602 GCA_000431495.1 Firmicutes bacterium CAG:791
AAGCTTGGCGTTCAGATCAAATGCCAGAAGGAAGAAATCTTTGATTCGATGCATCGAATCTGAGACAGAACGGAGGTTATTATGATCAATATCCGCGAAGTGGAAGAAACCAATGCCATGATTGAAAAGGAGAATCTGGATGTCCGCACGATCACGATGGGCATCAGTCTCCTGGACTGTATCAGCTCGGATCTTTCGACTCTGAAGAAGAATATTTATGAAAAAATCTATTCTCTGGCGAAGGATCTTGTTTCGACAGGGGAAGATATTTCCCGCGATTTCGGGATTCCGATTGTCAACAAAAGAATTTCGGTGACGCCTATCGCTCTGGTCGGCGGCTCTGCCTGCCACAGCCCGGAGGATTTTGTGGAAATCGCAAAGACTCTGGATGAGGTGGCAAGAAAGGTCGGTGTGAACTTTCTTGGAGGCTACAGCGCCCTTGTGTCCAAGGGCATGACAAAGGCAGATGAGCTTCTGATCCGTTCCATTCCGCAGGCGCTGAAGGAGACGCAGGTTGTCTGCTCCTCTGTAAATCTCGGATCGACCAAGACCGGAATTGACATGGATGCTGTGCGCTTGATGGGCTCCATCATCAAGGAAACTGCAGAGGAGACAAAGGAGCTTCCGGTAAACGGCTGTGCAAAGCTTGTCGTTTTCTGCAATGCGCCGGATGACAATCCGTTTATGGCGGGGGCCTTCCACGGCGTGACCGAGACAGATGTGATTCTGAATGTCGGTGTTTCCGGACCCGGTGTTGTGAAAAAAGCTCTGGAATCCTGCCACGGTACGGATTTTGAGACGCTTTCCGAAACCATCAAGAAGACCGCCTTCAAGGTGACCCGTGTCGGCCAGCTGGTTGCAAAGGAAGCCTCTGCGCGGCTCGGCGTTCCGTTTGGCATCATTGACCTTTCTCTTGCACCGACCCCGGCAATCGGAGATTCGGTTGCGGATATTCTGTGTGAGATGGGCCTGGAGAAGGCAGGAGCTCCCGGTACGACGGCTGCGCTTGCGATGCTCAATGACCAGGTGAAAAAGGGCGGCCTTATGGCGTCCAGCTATGTGGGCGGTCTTTCCGGTGCCTTCATTCCGGTCTCGGAGGACCAGGGAATGATCGATGCGGCAAGAGCGGGCGCTCTTACGCTGGAGAAGCTGGAGGCGATGACCTGCGTCTGCTCGGTGGGACTGGATATGATTGCGATCCCCGGAGATACCAAAGACACGACGATTGCAGGAATCATTGCGGATGAGATGGCTCTTGGCATGGTGAACCAGAAGACAACGGCCTGCCGCCTGATTCCGGTGCCCGGAAAGGGCGTCGGCGAGGCGGTTGAATTCGGAGGCCTTCTCGGATATGCACCGATCATGCCGGTAAATCCTTTTGGCTGTGACGAGTTTGTGAATCGAAAGGGAAGAATTCCCGCCCCGGTACACAGCTTTAAGAACTGATTACAAACGAAAACGGAGGGGTTGGTTATGGAAGCAAAAAAATACGATGTAACAGCACTTGGAGAGCTTCTTGTGGATTTTACGGCAGGACCCGTCAGCTCGCAGGGAAATCCGACCTTTGAGGCAAATCCGGGCGGAGCACCCTGCAATGTACTGTCCATGCTGCAGCGGCTCGGACATCAGACCGCCTTCATTGGCAAGGTTGGTAAGGATGCCTTCGGCGAAATGCTGAAGGAGAAGGCCGGAGCGCAGGGAATTGACATGAGCGGTCTGTCGATGGATGACAGCGTGCATACAACGCTTGCATTTG
The DNA here is from genome assembly GCA_000431495.1 of Firmicutes bacterium CAG:791. Classification (GTDB taxonomy): domain Bacteria; phylum Bacillota; class Clostridia; order Lachnospirales; family Lachnospiraceae; genus CAG-791. Next base: position 47,797 of record HF986535.1, read on the forward strand.
TGCAGAAGCTTGCAAACGGGGATCGTGATTTCTCCTTTTACCGGAAGCCGGGTGCGGATATCATGCTTCGTCCGGAGGATGTACGGGCTCACCGGGATCTGATCGAGCAGTCCGAAATTTTCCATTTCGGAACCCTGTCCATGACCGATGAGCTGGTGGATCGTGCGACAAAGGAAGCCCTGACCATTGCCAAGGATAACGGTGTTACCATCTCCTTTGACCCCAATTATCGTCCGCCGCTCTGGAATTCGGAGGATGAGGCAAGAGAGAAGATGATATTCGGCATGCAGAATACCGATATCATGAAGATCTCGGACAATGAAATTGTGTTCCTGACAGGCGAGGAGGATCTGGATAAGGGTGTGCGTCTTCTGATTGACCGTTATGAGATTCCGCTTGTATTTGCAACGCTTGGACCGGACGGAAGCCGCGCCTACTACAAGGGCGAGCGCGTGGACTGCCCCGGCTTTAAGAATCCGAACACCATTGAGACAACCGGCGCCGGGGATACCTTCTGTGCCTGCGGTCTTCATTTTGTTCTGAAGTATGGCCTGAAGGAGCTGAATATTTTCCGCCTTCGGGAGCTTCTGACCTTTGCAAATGCGGCAGCTTCTCTTGTGACGACAAGACGCGGTGCACTTGCCGTTATGCCGACTGAAGAGGAGGTGCAGGAGTACCTTCGCAGCTTCCGGTAAGAGCCTGATCGGAAGAAGACGGAGACAGAAGACTCCGGCCGGAACGGATTTTTTGGTTGATTTTCGCTTTTGCCGGGTTAATCCTAAAACCCCCATGCCTCTGCCTGCGGC
>HF986536.1 GCA_000431495.1 Firmicutes bacterium CAG:791
AGAGTTTTACACCTAATTGGGGATAAAACAAATGATACCTCGGGAATATTCTTCGTCGGATATACGATCTCGGGCTTGATTTGATAATGGACAATCGTGTTCGCAGGCAGCTTCTTTCTGCTTTTCCTCGGCGATGTCATGCAAATCCAAATCGAATAGACTTTTTTTATCTTGTCATATGAATTTGTTGTAAATTCACGGTCTAGCTGCTCCGATAACAGTCTTGCGGGATAAAAGATAGAGCGGCTTACCAAATCATATGGCAGATGTATGGATTTCTGTGCCTCAATATTGATATACAGCTTTTGCGGCTCCCCATCTCTTGTGAGCACTGTAAATACAATATCAAAAGTCACTTCCCCTTCCCCGGGAAGATTGCTTTCCGTATTAAGTCCCTGTACCGCTTCTGTTCGGTTCCTATCGTCGGGCCGTACCCGCTGACCCGATATCACAGGTGACCCAATAATAGCATTTTCAGCTTCTTCATGCGAATAATTCTGGAATTCCGGGACAGTCCCGACAAGAATTCTGGACAAAATACACTTCGATGCCAGTATCCGCTTCACGGCCGCGTCATACTGAGCTTTCTGATTTGCAGGGATCGATCCCTTCGAAGAACTGATATAAAGTTGTACGTCTATGGTAACATATTCATGTCTCTTGTATAGTCCGCAGGTTGCACTAAAAATCAAGCCGGATTTTTGGTAGAAAATTCCGGCAGAAAAGAGGAAAACATGAGCTACGCAATTGTATTCAGCAGTCAGACCGGAAACACGAAATTACTGGCAGAAGCCTTAAAGAACAGTCTTCCTCAGGAGGAGTGTCTCTATGTTGGCGCTCCAGATCCGGAAGCGTTAAATGCAGATACTCTTTATATCGGATTCTGGACCGACAAGGGCAACGCAGATGCCGCATCGTTGAGCTTTCTGCAGCTTCTGCAGAATAAAAAAGTCTTCCTGTTCGGCACGGCAGGCTTTGGCGGCAGTGAGGCGTATTTTCACAGGATTCTGAAAAACGTACAGAAATCTCTGGATCGCAGCAACAAAATCATCGGCACCTTTATGTGTCAGGGTAAGATGCCGATGTCCGTTCGTAACAGATATGAGAGTATGAAAAAGAATCCCATTCACATGCCGAATCTGGATGAAATGATAGAGAATTTTGATAAAGCGCTCTCCCACCCGGATGCCGCTGATCTGGATCAGCTGATCGCTGCTGCGAAGCAATCAGGATTAGAGTAATACTCCCCCTGCAGGGGTGGGAATTCCTGCCCCTATGCTCTGCTCAGAGCTTTTCATACGCAAGCCTTGGCGTATGATCATGCGTCAGAATCACGCCGCAGTATTCAAATCCGTTTCGAAGGAGCTGATGCTGCATGGTGAGATTCTTCTCATGTGTATCCATTCGCAGATGGGAAATCTGTGAGCTGCAGAAGGCAACGGTTTCCTTCATCAGACCATGGACCTTGCCATCGCTTGCGACGCGGTGAATAACGCCGTACGGCGCATCGGATTTCCAGGCACCTTCTGAAATCACGTGATAGGTGGGATCCTCTCCGATTTCAAACATGAAGGCGCCATGTACTTCTCCCTGCTTCTCCAGAACATACAGAATTCCTTTTTCGATGTCCTCATGAGTCAGCTCCCTTGGCGGGAACGTTCTTCCCCACTGGTTCGGATTTCCATGCTCCGCCATATAGGCTCTCGCCTTTTCATAAACCACTGCAATCTGCTCCTCATCCTGAAAAACTGCCTTTCGTATCATATTCTTTCCCTTCTGGCCTTCCTGCCTGTCCGAATACTCAGCCCTCTTCCTGCTTTCCGCTGGAGCGCAAGGCCTCAAATCCGTTTCTGGCAAGCAGCTCATTGAGATCCGAAAGACTCCCCTGCCTCATATTGAAGCAGGTCATCAGCAGGGCGTCTCTCGGATCTCTTGCGTAAAGCGTGTCCATCCGGTAAAGACGCAGTGCCTTCTGCGTCTCCTGCAGCGTGAATTCCGCTGCATAACAGATTCGCAGGATCACATCCCGCTGCTTCGTCACCTTTTCTTCTGTAAGAAGCTTGTAGCCGTAACGAAGCGGAATGTCGGAACGAAGAAATCAGAGCTTTACTCCTCCCATCGTACACCGTGACATCAAGCCTTCCAATATCATTCTTACGGAGGACGGACGAATTGTTCTGATCGACTTAAATGCCGCACGGCTCAATGATAAAAACAGAAGCCATGATACGCAGCTCATCGGAACCGCCGGTTTTGCCGCTCCTGAACAGTACGGCTTTGCTGCCTCCTCCCCCCGTGCGGATCTCTACGCGGCAGGCATCCTGATGCGTGTGCTGTTAACCGGAACGGATGCAAATGACGCCATGCTTTCTCGTCACCTGTCCCGGAAAATACGCGCAATCATTGAACGCTGTACGCAGCTTGATCCCCGGAAACGCTATCATTCCGCACAAGCTCTTCAGCGCGATATCCGAAAGCACTTCCCGAGGCACCTGAATATACCGAGGCCGATTACCCCTTTCTCGGAATCTACCGCGGCAATACATCCGATTACCTGACTTTGGATGCAGATGGTACGGCCTCCTACTACTGCACGGAATATACCGACCTGAACTGTCCCTGGAGCTTTAAAAACGGCGAAGTCTCTTTGTATCTGCCAAAACTCCATTATACCATTCATGCCAGTGTTTCGGATGATTCTGCCGATCTGTATTTCACTGCCAATAATCTCAGCTGGAATGACGAGAATTTCACTCGCACAGATTCCCTTCCATCCCTCATCCGGCGCAATGCTTTTACTTCGTACGACACCAGTGTATCCGTTCAGGAAAACGGAACAAGACTCCTCCGGATGGGCAGTTTTGTTTTTCCCCTTCCACCTCAGTATATTGATTTTCAAGGTCAGGAGGACACGGAAGAGCTGCTTTCGACTTTCGTAAGTGTGGATGTGCAGAATGATTATTACAGCATTCTTGCATTCTGCCAGAATCCGGGATTCTCCTCTTCACTTCAGAAAAGCAGCTTCCCTTCTCTGACAAATTCCACTCTATCCAGCTGGTATGAGGATCTGATCCTGGGAGACTGCTCTGAAACCGCTGTTGCAGGGCTGAACGCGTACTGCTGCCATTTTACCGGGAAAAACAACGCGTACTTCTCCATTTTACGCAGCGAAGCCATGGAGGGAACCATCACCTCCCTCTACGACGACGCCAATCACAAAGTGATATCGGTTGTTTTTGCTCAGACAAGAGATGGTGCTCTGGATGAGCGCCCGGATTACCAGAACATGCTGGAAGCTGCCAGCTTCCGGGAATAGAAAACAGAGGAAGCGCTCTTCCTCTATTTTCTTTGATTTCTGAGATATTTCCGGATCACTTCCAAAAGCTTTTTCTCATTCAAAGGCTTTGTCAGATGCTCATTCATTCCGGCGATCCTGCTGTTCACGATATCCTCTGCGAAGCAAGTGGCGCTCATGGCAAAAATCGGCACCGTTTCCGCATCCTCGCGCTGCATGGCGCGAATCGTACGTGCGGCATCCCATCCGTTCATCTTCGGCATCATGATGTCCATGAAGATCATGTCGTAATCCCCGGGAGCAGAGGCTGCAAACTTTGCCACAGCCTCTTCTCCATCAGACGCTTCGTCTGTCAGAATTCCGTTGCTCTCCAGCATAAACTGCGCAATTTCCATGTTCAGTTCATTGTCCTCCACAAGAAGGGCTCTGCGGCCTTCCGGGGAAACGTTCTCCCTCTCTTTGCTCTCCGGACAAAGAGCAAGTTCCTCCCTGTCGCTGATCCGGAACGGAAGTTCAGCCCTTACCGTAGTTCCCTTCCCCTTCTGACTCGTAAGTGCAATGTTTCCGCCAAGTCTCAGCGCAAGCTCTCTGGCAATCGTAAGACCAAGCCCTGATCCCTCATAGCCTGTTCTGCTCGTTTCCTTTTCCTGTGCAAACATCTCGAACGCGTGAGGCAGAAATTCTTCGCTCATTCCGATCCCGTTGTCCTCACAGCCAAATTCATAAACGATCTGTTTCCCCTTAATCTCCTTCTTCTCACACCAGACACGGACACTGCCTCCCGGCTCCGTGAATTTCACGGCATTGTCTGTAATTGCCGTCAGAAGTCTTGCTGCATAAACAGGATTTCCCAGAAGACAGATGAACGGAAGATCCGCCCGCTCCCAGTCCACCGCGTAGGAAACATTTTTCCCTTCCGCCTTGATCTGCGCCTCCCGGTTGACCGAGCCAAGAAGCTCTGTGAGATCAAAGGCGATATCCGGAATTTCCGTTTCTTCGGCTTCCAGCTTGCTCATTGCCAGGACATCATCAACCAGAGAAAGAAGGTATCTGGAAGACTGAAGCATCTGATCTCTGCATTTCTGCTGAAGCTCCCTGTCATCCGGATTCTGATTTGCGATTTCAATCATTCCCATAATTCCGTTCAGCGGTGTCCGGAGATCGTGGCTCATATTGCGCAGTGTGCGGGTCTTCAGCGCATTTTCCTTCTTCGCCTCTGTAACCTGATACCGAAGCTCCTGCTCCCTTTTCTTGATGTCGCTGATGCTGCGAATGGCACACAGAACATGCGTCATTCTCCCGTCTGCATCTCTCTTATTCTCAATGAAGCGAAGCTTATGCCAGTCTCCGTTTTTCATCCGGTACTCTGTGGCTATGGTTTCATTCTGCGCCATTCGATCCGCCAGGGTAGACAGATTCAGAAACGAAATCAGGGCCTCCTGATATTCTTCTGCCGCCATTTGGGCGCACTCAATATGCATTTGGGGTGTGCAGATTCCGGAACTTTGAAAAGGAGCGATGCCATTGCAGTTGCGAATTTCTTCATACCTTCCGTCCCGAAGATCAATTCTCACAATGTACTGATAGAGCTTCGCGATGGCAGATATGATTTCGTTGCTGTTTCTCGCATCGTCCAGCGCTTTTTCCAGCTTCTCCTGTACCTGCTTCTCCTTATACAGAATGCTGTCAATGTTCCGGAATCCAAGAAGAATCGTGAAATGTGATTCATCCGCATCTTCCCTGACCGCATACGCCTCATAAAAGGTGCGTTCCCTTTCTGCGGAAATGCTCTGATAATGATAGCTGATGCTTTCGTGATCCAGAAGAGCACTTTTCATGTTCCGGCAAAGAAACCAATCCTTAAACCCCTTCTGCTCCTCCGGCAAAAGAAAGCGCCTCGCATACTGGCTGGTATACTCATCAAAATCCTCGTAGGGATGCCAGGATTCCTTCACCTGCTCCGCTGCATTCGTATTTCCCTCCAGGCAAAGGATCTCATATTCACCGGAATTTGCTGCGATCCGGTATAAAGAAACATATTCCGGCATAAGCTTCTGCAGCACAGCGGTCTCAGCAGAAGCACTCCTCTGCGGCACTCCAGCTCTGTTCTTCACATGCGGAACATGATTGTGATCAGACATGCAGTTTCTCCCATAGATGTATTTCTCAGCCATCATTGACGCTGAAATACGGCGTTAGTATAGGATTTATTATACCGCAATCCTCACGGATTCATCCGATTTTTCCTGTACGGCAGGGTCATTGAAACCTTTCCGATTATCCGTTACAATCAGACATGGCTGCTGCAGACGGACGACGTTCCGAAATCGTCTGCAGCTTTTTTGTGAAGACATCACCAGACAGGTAGAAAGCAGATATTCTCATGATTCTTTCGGTACAGCATCTTAGTAAATCGTTTCTCGAGGTTCCCGTTCTCTCGGACATCACCTTTCATCTGGAAAAGGGGGATCGTGCCGCCATTGTCGGAATCAATGGCGCGGGGAAATCCACTCTTCTTAAAATTATGATGGGCGAAATGAAGCCGGACGAGGGCTCGGTTTCCTTTGCCCGCGATACAACAATCGGCTATCTCGCCCAGAACCAGGATCTTGGCTTTGACGGCACCATTTATGAAGAGCTGTTAACGGTAAAAAAGGACATCGTTGATCTGGAAAAGAAAATCGAAATGGATGAAAAGCTCATGGCGCAGCTCACCGGGGCTGAGCTGGAGCAGGTTGTCATTGAATACAATGAGCTGCTCACCCGTTTTCAGAACGGAAACGGATTTTCTTACAAGGGCGAAATCACCGGTGTTCTTCGCGGTCTTGGATTCTCCGACGAAGAATTCGATCACGAGGTTGCAACGCTTTCCGGCGGTCAGAAAACCCGAGTTGCACTGGCAAAGCTCCTTCTTGAGAAGCCGGACATCATTCTCCTGGATGAGCCTACCAACCACCTGGATATTGCTGCGATCCGGTGGCTGGAGACCTACTTATCCAACTACAAGGGGACCGTTCTCATTGTCTCGCATGACCGTTATTTCCTCGACAAAACCGTAAATCATATCATCGAGATTGAGAACACGCATGCCACTGTTTTTCACGGCAATTATTCCTTCTATTCCGAAGAGAAGAAGAAGCTTCGTGACCAGCAATGGCATCAGTATCTGAATAACCAGGCCGAAATCAGGCACCAGGAAGAGGTCATCGCGAAGCTGAAGCAGTTCAATCGCGAGAAATCCATCAAGCGCGCCGAGAGCCGTGAGAAGCAGCTTGCCAAAAAGGAGGTTCTCGACAAGCCGATCGAGCTTCGCGATGATATGCGGCTTACCCTGAAGCCGTGCATTCGTTCCGGCCGGGATGTCATGCAGGTGCGTCACCTTGCCAAAGCCTTCGATGAGAATCGGCTTTTTGATGACATCACCTTTGATCTTCTTCGCGGCGAACACGCTGCAATCATTGGCAGCAACGGCACCGGAAAGTCAACGCTTCTGAAAATCATCATCGGTCAGATTGCCGCCGATGCCGGAACGGTTCGCTTCGGCACCAATGTCCATATCGGGTACTATGATCAGGAGCATCACGTTCTGAACGACGCCAATACCGTGTTCGAGGAAATTTCCAATGCACACCCGGATATGACAAATACGGAAATCCGGAATCTTCTCGCCTCCTTCCTCTTCACCGGGGAGGATGTCTTCAAGCGCATCGGCGATCTTTCCGGCGGAGAAAAGGGACGTGTCTCACTGGCAAAGCTCATGCTCTCCGAGGCAAATCTCCTGATCCTCGATGAGCCGACCAACCATCTGGACATCGTCTCCAAGGATGTTCTGGAGAATGCACTGAACAGCTACGAGGGAACGGTCCTTTATGTCTCGCATGACCGTTATTTCATGAATCGCACCGCAAGCAGAATTCTCTCTCTGACAGACCGGGTGATGCTCAATTACCCGGGAAGCAGAAGTGACGAGCCTGCTCCCGATTGCTACATCGGAAACTATGATTACTATCTGGAAAAATCCGCCCAGGTCGAGAATGTCCTGAAGGCAGATGAAAGAAAGCGGATTGCAGAAGCATCCGGGCAGCCTGCTTCTTATGTACAGACTTCCTCTTCTGCCGCCGCTAAGGCAGGCAGCAATCCGGAAGAAGCTCCCACCGCGAAGGCCGCAGGCGGAAGTCTCGATTACCGAAAACAGAAAGAGGAGCAGGCCCGCCTTCGCAAGCAGCAGAATGATCTGAAGAAATGTGAATCGGAAATTTCCTCTCTCGAGGAGCGGAACACTGCCATCGATGAGGAAATGGCACGTCCCGAAAACTGCACCGATCTTGCCAAACTGTCAAAGCTTCAGAAGGAGAAAAGTGCAAACGAGGATAGGCTCGCAGAATTGTATGAGAAATGGGAGGAGCTTTCGGAAGCACTCTCCTGAATACCTGCAATCCCACAGAAAAAAGCCGGCAGCTGCCGGCTTTTTCGTTTCTCCCGGTCTGACATAAATATCTTCAGATCCCTGTATTTTCTTATCTCTTATGCGCGCAGTGCTTCCAGCGTATCCCGGATCGCCAGAATAAACTCCTCGGTATCCAGCTTCTGTACATCCGAAAGTGTGGTGATTGCTGCAAGGTCCCCGGTCATTTTGCCGGACTCAATCGTAGAAAGCGTCGCCTCTTCCAGCTGCTCTGCGAACTTCACGAGATCACGTAAACCATCCAGCTCACCGCGTTTTCTCAAAGCTCCCGTCCATGCAAAGATCGTTGCGACAGAGTTTGTGGACTCCTTCTCGCCCTTCAGATACTGATAGTAATGACGCTGTACGGTCCCGTGCGCTGCCTCGTACTCATAGGCTCCTGTCGGAGATACCAGCGTGGAGGTCATCATTGCAAGAGATCCGAAGGCCGTCGCCATCATATCCGACATCACATCGCCGTCATAATTCTTCAGAGCCCAGACAAAGCCGCCCTCGGAACGAATGACACGAGCCACAGCATCGTCAATTAGTGTATAGAAGTACTTGATTCCGGCAGCCTCGAATTTCTCCTTGTACTCATGATCATACAGATCCTGGAAAATCTCCTTGAAGTTTCCGTCATACGTCTTGGAAATGGTATCCTTCGTGGAGAACCACAGATCCATCTTCTTGTCATAGGCATAACGGAAGCAGGTCCGTGCGAAATTCTCGATGGATTTGTCCGTATTGTGGATTCCCTGAATGATCCCGGCGCCGTCGAAATCATGAATCAGTCTGCGATGTTCAATGCCGGTATCCGCCTCCGTGTAGACAAGCTCTGCCTTTCCGGGGCCCCCGATCTTCATCTCGGAATTCTTATAGACATCTCCGTAGGCATGACGAGCCAGCATAATCGGAGCCTTCCAGGTCCGCACGTAGGGTTCGATTCCTTTTACCAGAATCGGTCCGCGGAAAACCGTTCCGTCCAGCATGGAGCGGAGCGTTGCATTCGGACTCTTGTAAAGCTTCTTCAGATGATATTCTTCCTGTCTTGCACGATTCGGTGTAATGGTCGCACACTTGACAGCAACGCCGTACTTCTTTGTCGCAAGAGCCGCGTCCTTCGTCACCTCATCATCGGTTTCATCGCGGTGCTCCAGCCCGAGATCATAATACTCGGTCTTCAACTCCACGAAAGGAAGGATCAGGTCCTCCTTGATCAGCTTCCAGATAATTCTTGTCATTTCATCGCCATCGATCTCTACGATGGGAGTTGTCATCTGAATTCTCGCCATATTCCCGCTCCTCTCTTATGATTCCTTCTTATAACTCCTTCTCAGCCGGCTCAGCGGTCTTCTCTCCGGAAGCTGCCGCGGCATTGTCTGTCTTATACAGATCGTACAGTCCATTCTTAACCATGTTGCTGTAGGCGTTGTTCATATGCTCGGATGCCAGCTTCTCCGCCAGGTCCGGATTATTCGCCTTGATGGCCTCCATAATACCGTGATGCTCTTTGTTCGATGCGATGGCACGATCCGGGGTAGAAAGCGTCTTACGGCGGATTCTCATGACATACTGATGGTAGTCCTCCAGCAGATGCTCCAGCATCTTGGAGGCTCCGGACGCATACAGAATCCGATGGAACTGATTGTCCAGCTCCGCCATCTGCTCCATGTTTCCCTTCTTCGCATGGAACTCCGCGAGATAAACGTTTTCCTCCATCTCGTCCATCTGTTCCTTGGTAATGTTCTCACAGGCCCAGCGGGCACACAGCCCCTCCAGACGTGCACGAATCATATAAATGTCACGTACATCCTGCGCCTGAATTCCGGTAACAAAAGCTCCGCGGTTCGGAATGATCTGAACAAGGCCCTCCAGCTCCAGCTGACGAAGTGCCTCCCGGACCGGCGTGCGGGATACCCCGAGCTCCTGACCGATCGCAACCTCCTTCAGTTCTTCATTTTCCTTATATTTCCCGTTCAGAATGTCGTCACGAATCTTATGAAAAACTCTTCCCCGCAGCGAATACTGATCACTCATGTCCCGTTTCACATCGAAATTGTTCATTTTCCCTTTTTATGTTCCTCCGATCTTTCTATCGATGCCAACTTTTGATTTTATCCTATTTCTCGTAATCCGTCAGCGAAAGATGCTCTTTCCTGCAAACACAGTCAATGACAGCCTCAAGCTCCGTATCCGTGATGACCGTGACGCGGCCGGAAGCGTACTGCTCGTCCACCCACGCCTTCACGCCCTCCACCAGAACGGACTTTTTATCGATTCTCCGATCCTCCGGCAGACGATAGTAGTTATTGATCCAGAGAGCGATTCCTGCAAGCCCGGACGTATTGGTCACAGCGGAAATCGGCGGACGGTTCAGGAACTTTCCGGTATCAAAAATATTATAGATTTCTTCGTTCTTCAGAAGGCCGTCGGCATGGATACCTGCCCTCGTGACATTGAAGTTCTTACCCACAAACGGCGTTCTCTCCGGAATGTGATAACCGATCTCCTTCTCATAATAATCCGCAAGGTCCGTGATCGCTGTCGTGTCCATTCCGTTCAGATCACCGCGAAGCTGCGCATATTCGAAAACCATCGCCTCGGTCGGCGTATTTCCGGTCCGCTCACCGATTCCGAACAGCGAGCAGTTTACGCCGCTGCAGCCATAGAGCCATGCGGTCGTCGCATTGACCACCGCCTTATAGAAATCATTGTGACCGTGCCATTCCAGCTGCTCGCTCGGAACCCCCGCATGCGTATGAATGGCATAGATAATTCCGGGAACCGAGCGCGGGATAACCGCACCGTTGTAATTCACGCCATAGCCCATGGTATCACAGGCACGAATCTTGATCGGAATTCCATACTCCCGCTGCAGCTTCATCAGCTCCAGGCAAAATGGCACAACATAGCCATAGATATCCGCTCTTGTAATATCCTCCAGATGGCAGCGGGGACTGATCCCCTGCTCCAGACAATCACGAACCACGGAAAGATAATGCTCCATGGCCTGCTTGCGGGTCATCTTCAGTTTCAGGAAAATATGATAATCCGAGCAGGAGACCAGAATTCCGGTTTCCTTCATCCCCATCTCATGAACAAGACGGAAATCATCATGACTTGCACGAATCCAGCTGGTAACCTGAGGGAACTCATATCCCCGTTCCATGCATTTGTATACCGCATCACGGTCCTGCTTGCTGTACAGGAAGAACTCGCAGGCCTTAATCATGCCGTTCGGCCCGCCAAGGCGATGAAACTCATCATAGATATGGACAATCTGATCCGTCGTATAAGGTGCCCGCGACTGCTGACCATCACGGAAGGTGGTATCGGTGATCCAGATATCCTTCGGCATGCGCTTCGGCACGGTCCTGTCATTGAACGGAATCTTCGGAATGTCCGAATACGGAAACATCTGACGGAACACATTCGGCTTCTGCACGTCATCCAGAATGTACATGTGCTCTTCGATCTGAAGCAGATGATTGTCTTCATTCATCGAGACCGGACGATTTTCAAAAGGCTCTGTAACCATACCATCCTCCTTTGGATGTCATATAAGATTTTCGAAAATTCAAGTATGTATAATTGTATACACTTAATACATCTGCGTCAAGACCGCATAAACGACGGAAAAAGGGGATCCCTTTCGGAATCCCCTTCTGTTCTCAGGTAAACACCTGTCTCTATTCTTCTGAAAATCCTTCTGCAGCCTTTTCTGCTCTCGCAGCAACCTCCTTGCTCTGAATGTCTGCCGGAGCCTGCTGATAACGGGAGAATTCATAGCTGTACTCTCCGCGTCCGCCGGTCATGGAGCGAAGCGTTGTCGAATAATCGAACAGTTCCATCTGCGGAACATCCGCCTCAATGATCTGCTTGGATCCGGGAGCCGGATTCATGCCGAGAATCGAAGCACGTCTCTTGTTGAGATCGCCCATGATATCGCCGGTGTAGGTATCCGGAACGATTACCTTCAGGGAAACAATCGGCTCAAGGAGAACCGGGCCGGCTTCCATGAAGCCCTTCTTGAAGGCCTGCTTCGCAGCCGTCTTAAATGCCATCTCCGAGGAATCTACCGGATGATAGGATCCATCGTAAAGTGTTGCATGTACGCCGACAACCGGATATGCTGCCAGAGGTCCGGACTGTACCGACTCTGCAATTCCCTTCTCAACCGCCGGGAAATAGTTCTTCGGAACAGCGCCGCCGACAACGGCTTCATCAAATACATACGGTGCACTGTGATCCTCTGCGGGAGCAAAGCGAATCTTTACATGTCCGTACTGACCGTGTCCGCCTGTCTGCTTCTTATACTTGTATTCCACATCCGAATTCTTCTTGATGGTCTCGCGGAAAGCAACCTTCGGTTTCTCCAGTGTGATTTCACACTTATACTCATCCTTCAGCTCGGACTGAATCACCTGCAGATGAAGATCGCCCATACCATAAATCAGAGACTGGCTGTTCGCCGAATCATTGACCGCCTTAAAGGTCGGATCCTCTGCGGCAAGCTTACCCATAGCCTGTGCAATCTTATCAATATCCTGCTTGTTTACTGCCTTATAGCGAAGGTACGTATACGGCGTGGAGATGTCCATCTTCGCATACTGAATCGGTGTTGCCTTCGTTGAAATGGTGTCTCCGGTATTCACGCCCTGCAGCTTCGCAAGTGCACCAAGATCTCCGGCATGAAGCTCCGGAATCTCGGATGCCTTGTTGCCCTGCAGAATGTAGAGCTTGCCAACCTTGAACTCGTTCTCCGTTCTTGCATTGTAGCAGAGATCATCCGTCTTGAAGACACCGGAGCGGACCTTGATCAGGCTGTAGCGTCCGATGAACGGGTCCACAATCGTCTTGAATACAAACGCACTCTTCGGCTTCAGGACATCGAAGTTTGCTTCAAAAATCTCATTGGTCTTGAGATTGATGCCGCTGACCTTGCGGGACTCTGCTGCAGGCATGTATTTCACGATATCATCCATCATCGTATAAACGCCAAGAGCTGCAAGTCCGGAGCCCATCTCTACCGGAACGATGGTGCCGTCCTGAATGGACAGACGTGCTGCCGCACGAATCTCCGCCTCCGAGAACTCTTCTCCGGAGAAATAGCGATCCATAAACTCTTCCGAGGTCTCTGCAACCGCTTCGATCAGGGTGTTGTGATACTGCTCCAGGTATTCTGCGGAATAATCCGGAACATCGGCAGCGATGGCCTCCTTGTTCACCCACTTGAACGCCTTCTTCTGAATGACATTGACATAGCCGACAAGCTTGCCGTCTTCACGGACCGGCATATTGAAGGGAGCAATCTTCTTGCCATACAGAGCCGTCAGATCCTCAACCACCTTGCGATAGGATACCTCATCGATATCCATATCCGTTACAAAGAACATTCTCGGAAGATGATACTTCTCGCAGATCTCCCATGCCTTTTCGGTTCCTGCCTCGATTCCGGCCTTTGCGCTGACCACGATGATGGCACCGTCGGCCACCGAAATCGCTTCTTCTACTTCTCCGACAAAATCAAAGTATCCGGGGGTATCCAGAATGTTCAGCTTATAGTCATTCCACTCAATCGGGATCAGCGAAGTATGAATGGAAATTTCACGCTTCTGCTCCTCCTTGGAAAAATCGCTGATGGTGCTTCCATCCTCAACCTTTCCCAGTCTCGATGTCAGACCACCAAGGTATGCCATCGCCTCGACCAGTGTTGTCTTTCCGCAGCTTCCGTGTCCAAGGATTACGACGTTGCGGATCTTGTCAGTTGTATAAACTTTCATGTGGGAATCCTCCAGTATGTTATTGAGTTTACCGGTTTCATTTTTCATTTTCCGGCAGGCTCAAGGAATATTTTAACAAACGAAAGATTCTACCACAAGTTTAATTGTATATTCTTCACAAATTCAGACAAATGCGACAGAAAAAAGCAGCTCCGTCCATAAGACGAAGCTGCCTTTTATCACTTACTTATTTTACAACGAAGTTCAGGATCTTGCCGGGAACATAGATTTCCTTTACAAGATTTCCCATCGCCAGATATTTGGCAACGTTCTCGTCCTGCTTCGCCGCTGTGAGAGCCTCTTCTCTGGAGGCATCGGCCGGGATTTCAATGGTTCCGCGAAGCTTTCCGTTGACCTGAACGCCCATCCGGATGGTGGAGTCCACGGTCTTCGACTCATCATACTGCGGCCATGCGGACAGTGTGCAGAAGGTCTTTCCGTCCGGATTCATGCCGAGCTCTTCCCACATCTCTTCTGTGAGGTGAGGCGCAAAGGGCGAAAGGAGCTTGATGAAAATAAGAACATCCTCCTTCGTCACGGCTCCTGCCTTGTAGAAATCATTGGTCAGAGCCATCAATGCCGCAATAGCGGTATTGAACTTCATGTTGTCGATGTCATCCGATACCTTGCGGATGGTCTTATGAAGCTTTGTCTCCAGCTGAGGATCTTCCTTCTTGGCCGTTGCCATTTCCGTAAAGCCTGCAACTCTTTCCAGGAAGCGCTTGCAGCCCTTCAGCGATTCATCGCTCCAGGGAGCGGCGCTGCCGTAGTCGCCCATGAACATCACATAGGTGCGGAGCGTGTCTGCGCCATAAGCCTCTACAATATCAACCGGATCAATGACATTGCCTCTGGACTTTGACATCTTCTGTCCGTCTGAGCCAAGTACCATTCCCTGATACGTACGCTTTGCATACGGCTCCGGTGTGTTCACCTCTCCGATGTCATAGAGGAAGTGATGCCAGAATCTGGAATACAGCAGATGTCTCGTGACATGCTCCATACCGCCGTTGTAATGATCGACCGGCATCCAGTACTCCAGCTTCTTCTTATCCGCGAACGCCTTGTCATTGTGCGGGTCGCAGAAGCGGAGGAAGTACCAGGAGGAGCCTGCCCACTGGGGCATGGTATCCGTCTCTCTCTTTGCAGGGCCGCCGCATTTCGGGCAGGTGCAGTTTACAAAGGAATCGATTCTTGCAAGGGGACTCTTTCCGTCCTGCCCGGGCTCGAAATTCTCAACCTCCGGCAGAGTCAGCGGAAGATCCTCTTCGGGAACGCCGACGGTTCCGCACTTCTCACAATGAATCAGCGGAATCGGCTCTCCCCAGTATCTCTGACGATTGAAGGCCCAGTCCTTCATCTTATACTGAACGCCCTTATGGCCGATTCCCTTTTCAAGAAGATACTCCCGCATCTTCTCAATGGAATCCTTCTTATTGGTCAGACCGTTCAGGAAGCCGGAATTGATCATCTCGCCGTCTCCGGTATACGCTTCCTTCTCAATGTCGCCGCCCTTGATGACCTGCACAATCGGAACCCCGAACTTCTTTGCGAAGTCATAGTCTCTCTGATCGTGCGCAGGAACCGCCATAATCGCACCGGTTCCGTAGCCCATCATGACATAGTCTGAAATGAACACCGGAATTTCCTTGCCGGTAATCGGGTTAATCGCTGCAAGACCGTCAATCTGAACGCCGCTCTTCTCCTTTACGAGCTGGGTTCTTTCAAACTCGGTCTTCTTCGCAGATTCGGTCCGGTAATTCTCAACAGCCTCCCAGTTGGAAATCTGATTCTTATACTTGTCAAGAATCGGATGCTCGGGAGCGACAACCATGAAGGTGACGCCGTAAAGCGTATCACACCGGGTGGTATAAATTTCCAGCTTCTCGTCCGGAATCGCATTTCCCTTTCCGTCCGACACCTGGAAGTTCACAAAGGTGCCTTCGGATTTGCCGATCCAGGCAACCTCCTGCTGTTTGACGGATTCCGGATAATCGACATCCTTCAATCCATCCAGAAGCTTGTCCGCATACTCCGTGATGCGAAGGAACCAGACATCCTTGGAAAGCTGCACCACATCACTGTGGCAGATGTCGCACTTTCCTCCCTGCGAATCCTCATTGGAAAGGACAACCTTGCAGTGCGGGCAATAATTGACCAGTGTCTTCGAACGGAATACAAGGCCATGCTCAAACAGCTTCAGGAAGATCCACTGCGTCCACTTATAATAATCGGAACGGGAGGTGGCAAACTCTCTGGACCAGTCAAAAGAAAATCCGACCCGCTTCAGCTGTTCCGAGAAGTGCCTGATATTCTTCTCCGTAATGATGTGCGGATGCGTGTTGGTCTTGATGGCATAGTTCTCTGCCGGAAGACCGAATGAGTCGAATCCGATCGGGAACAGCACGTTATAGCCCTGCATGCGGCGCTTTCTTGCCAGAACCTCGACGGAAGAATAGGCCTTGATATGACCGACATGCATGCCGGCACCGGACGGATACGGAAACTCTACCAGTCCGTACCACTTCGGCTTACTGTCAAAATCTACTGCCTCAAATGCATTCGCCTGCTCCCAGGCAGCCTGCCACTTCGGCTCGATTTTCCTGAAGTTGTATTTCATTGATTACCTCCTGTGCCGCAGACTGTTTGCCGCAGCAGCTCGATCTGAAGGAAAACAGATTCTCTTTCCTTCTTTTGCATACTTTTTTAATGATATCCCCACGAAATACCAGTGTCAAGGAAGCCGCGCTTTTTGCGATTCAACGCGTTGGTGCAATAAACTGTGGACCGCCGCTTTTAATTGCGGTACACTATATCCATTCGGCCAATTCCATTTCTATCATTATTTTAATGCCTTTGGCCGGTTCAATTTCTGCAGATATCCGAGGTGACTGATTATGTCTGATTTTAACTCCTTCCGTTTTGGCTTTGTCGGTCTTGGCCTGATCGGAGGTTCGATTGCAAAGGCGATTCGAAGCTACTGGCCCATGGCGGAGATCATTGCCTATAACCCTTCCCGTGACACGCTGGACGAGGCCATTCATGACGGAGTCGTCAATGCCGGTGCCTGCAGTGAGGACGGTCCTCTTGACGGTGCTCTGTTTGAAAGCTGCGACATTGTTTTTCTCTGTGCTCCTGTCCAGAAGAACGCGGAAAATCTTGCCGCACTGAAGGGACATCTGAAGCCTTCCGCCATTTTGTCCGATATCGGCTCCACCAAAAGAGACATTCAGGAGCAGGTAGAAAGGGAAGGGCTCTCCTCCTTTTTCGTCGGAGGTCATCCCATGACAGGCTCGGAGAGAACCCGCTATCACAACTCCCGTGCGTCTCTTCTGGAAAATGCATACTACATTGTGGCGCCCACAGACGAAACACCGAAGGAGAAGACGGAATGCTTTCAGGCGTTCGTAAAGGGCATCAAATCCATTCCTCTTGTCATTTCCTGTCCCTTTCACGACTATGCGGTTGCCGGGATTTCCCACCTTCCGCACGTCGTCTCGGCAGGTCTCGTCAATCTGGTGAAGCATTCCGATTCCGAGGATGCCGTCATGCATGCCATTGCAGCAGGAGGCTTTAAGGACATCACCCGCATTTCCTCCTCTTCTCCCGTAATGTGGGAGCAAATCTGCATGACAAACGGAGACAACATCATAAAACTTCTGGATTCTTATATGGAAGAGCTTTCGAAGATTCGGGACGAGATCGCAGAGAAGAATCACACAAGGGTGTTTGACTTTTTTGACTCCGCGAAGAATTACCGTGACAGCTTCGACGAAACCTCCAGCGGTGCCCACAATCTGCTGCATCTGCTGTTTGTGGACATCGAAGACCATCCCGGCATGCTGGCTGAGGTTGTCACACTCCTTGCCGTCAATGCCATCAGCATCAAGAACATCGGCATCACGCACAACCGTGAGTATCAGGAAGGTACCCTGCGCGTCGAGTTTTACTCCGAACCGGATCTGAACGAGGCAAAGGATATCCTTACGACCAGAAACTACACGATTCACTGAGCGCCTTTATTTCATTTACCGTTTAAGAAAGGACCAACATGCACCGACACATTCTGATTAAAGATGCCTCTTCGGCAGAAGCCTCTCCCGCTGCTGCGAAGGTGAACAGTCCGTCTTCCAAAGCGATCACGCTTTCATCGGCAGCTTCCCTGAAGGGTGAGCTGACCATTCCGGGCGACAAATCCATTTCTCATCGCGCCATCATGTTCAGCTCCCTTGCAAAAGGCGACACACAGATCACACATTTTCTGGAGAGTGCCGACTGTCTGGCAACCATGGACTGCTTCTCAAGGCTTGGCATTTATATTGAGCGGGATTTCTCTGAGCACGGAAAGCTCATCGTCCACGGGACGGGCCTTCGCGGCCTCTATCCGTCCCACTCTCCGATCGCCCTGTACTCACAGAACAGCGGAACCACAACGCGCATCATGAGCGGAATTCTGGCTCCGCAGCATTTTACCAGCTACATCACAGGGGATGAATCGGTAAACCGCCGGCCCATGAAACGTGTCATGGAGCCTTTGCAGCAGATGGGTGCAGACATTATCAGCATGAACGACGATAACTGTGCTCCTTTGAAGATTACCGGAAAGCCGCTCCATGGGATCACCTGGAAAACCAGTGTGGCTTCCGCCCAGGTGAAATCCGCCATCCTCTGTGCAGGTCTTTATGCCGAAGGAAATACTACCGTTCTGGAACCGGCGATTTCCCGTGATCACACGGAAAAAATGCTGGCAGCCTTCGGTCACGCGCCCGCTGTCACAGATCTTACCGATGACAGCGGCAAATTTGCAGGCCACAGCGTTTCCGTCACTCCCGCCAAAGAGCTCTGGTCTCCGGAACAGATCACTGTCCCCGGCGACATATCCTCTGCGGCTTATTTTATCGCGGCAGCCTGCCTGGTACCGAATTCCGAGGTACTGATCCGAAACGTCGGAATCAATGAAACCAGAGACGGCATTCTGCGCGTTGCAAGAGCCATGGGCGCAGACATCACGGTTCTGAATGAGAACCGTGCAGCGGAACCATCCGCAGATCTCCTTGTCAGGACCTCTTCCCTTCACGGTACGATCGTGGAGGGCGACATGATTCCCACCCTGATCGATGAGATTCCGATCATTGCCGTCATGGCAGCCGCAGCGGACGGCACCACCATCATTCGGGATGCCGCAGAGCTGAAGGTAAAGGAGTCCGACCGGATTGCTGCCATGACCGAAGGCCTGCAGGCCATGGGCTGCAGGATTACCCCCACCGGGGACGGCATGATCATCGAGGGCGGAGCTCTACTTCGCGGCGCAGCGATCCGCACCTTCAAGGATCACCGGATCGCCATGTCGTTTGCCATTGCCGCACTCATTGCAGAGGGCGAAACCGTGCTGGATGATGCCGGCTGTGTCGACATCAGCTACCCGACCTTCTTCGAGAATTTAAATCAGCTGAGGCAGTGAGCCGATTCCGGCAGAAATCGCCGGCGGACGCACAACGACAGGCACATGTCGGCAGGCACACGCGGACAGAAAAAGCGGGCAGTTCCCGGTTAAAGGGAACCGCCCGCTTTTTTGCCGCAGATCTGTGAGTAACAAATTTCTTTGGAAATGAGAATTACTGCTCAAACGCAGCCTTCAGTGCCTGATCCAGATCCCAGAGGATATCATCGATATTCTCGGTTCCGATGGAGAGACGAATCGTAGAAGGATAGATGTTCTGCTCCGCCGCTTCTGCCTCTGAGAGCTCTGCGTGCGTTGTGGTCAGCGGATGTACAACCAGCGACTTCACATCTGCCACATTGGCAAGGAGTGAGAAAATCTGCAGATGATCAATAAAGGTGAAGGCTTCCTTCTGTCCGCCATTGATGTCGAAGGTGAAGATCGAGCCGCCGCCGTTCGGGAAATACTTCTCAAACAGCTTGTGATCCGGATGCTCCGGAAGTGCAGGGTGATTCACCTGCTTCACATAAGGGCTCTTTACAAGATAATCGATCACCTTCTTCGCATTCTCCCAGTGACGCTCCAGACGAAGGGACAGGGTCTCTGTTCCCTGCAGAAGGAGGAATGCATTGAAAGGAGAAATTGCAGCTCCCTCATCGCGGAGAATGATTGCCCGGATATAAGTAACAAAAGCTGCCTTTCCGGCTGCCTGCACGAACGAAACACCGTGATAGGATTCATTCGGCTCCGTAAACTGAGGGAACAGCTTGCTTGCTGCCCAGTCGAAAGTTCCGCCGTCAACAATGATGCCACCGAGTGTTGTTCCGTGGCCGCCAATGAACTTGGTTGCCGAGTGAATCACGATATCAGCACCAAACTCGATCGGCCGGATCAGGTAAGGGGTGCCGAAGGTATTGTCGATGACAAGCGGCAGTCCGTGGCTGTGTGCGATCTTTGCAATGGCTTCAATGTCCGGAATGTCCGCATTCGGATTCGTCAGAGTTTCGATATAGATTGCTCTTGTGTTCCCGTCAATTGCGTTCTCAACTTCCTCCAGATTTCTGGTATTGACGAACTTCGCCTCTACCCCGTAATTCGGAAGCGTGTGCTTCAGCAGGTTATAGGATCCTCCGTAGATGGTCTTCTGTGCAACCACATTCTGTCCGGCATGCGCCAGCGCCATGATCGTATAGGTAACCGCAGCAGCTCCGGAAGCTACGGCCAGTCCGCCGACGCCGCCCTCCAGTGCAGTGATTCTCTTCTCCAGAACGTCCTGTGTGGAGTTGGTCAGTCTTCCATAGATGTTCCCGGCATCGCGAAGTGCGAAGCGGTCCGCTGCATGCTGTGCATTGTGGAAAACATAAGAGGTTGTCTGGTAAATCGGAACGGCTCTGGAATCGGTTGCCGGATCGGCCTGCTCCTGTCCTACGTGAAGCTGTTTGGTTTCAAATTTAAATTCATGCTCGCTCATAGTCTGCTCTCTTTTCCTAGTTGATTGGTAGGTTTGTTTTTTGTTGGTGCTACAATACTACAGGAGAATAACTCCTGTCAAGCATAATTTTATATTCCTATCTGTTTACTATGTTTTAGGTATTAAGCAACGCCTTCTGCTCCAATTCCTTCATGGAATGGATGCAGAAGGCGTTCGGTTTCACCACTTCTTATACGGACAATGACTCCGGTTTGTTGCCGCCCGCAGCTCTACGAAGCACCCGCAGGCATTACAGGTTCCTTTGGAGAGATAGTCACAGGCTTTACAGATCTTCCGTCTCCTGTCGTATTCTTCCGGCGAAGTTTTCATCTCCCGGTCCATCAGGGCAAGAAGTCTTCCGATCTCTCTCTCATACCGGGCAGGATCCAGCTCCTCCAGGAGGCATTTGATGCAGTGTTCCTTCATGCTTGTCTGTCCTTTTTCCGGATCCTTTACCGGATGGTAAGCTTCACAACTGCACAGGGCGGAATCCGGAAGCTGCAGCCGTTCTCTGTGAGCTCCACACCATCCAGTGCTTTCTCCGAAACAACATTCGGCTTCTCGAAGGTATTCTTCGCGTGCATCTCTTCCGAAACCACACGTGCCTCGATGGAGGAAGGCTTCTTCTCATTGAACTTCAGAGAAACCGGATAGCCATGCTCTGCATCCATGTTCGCGATCGTCACGGTAATGACGCCATCCTTCTCCGAAACCGACTCGTTGAGTGCAGGTACCGGATGCTGCTCCGTTCCGGCCTCCTCATTTTCCAGAATCATGGAATCCAGAAGCTCTCCGTCCTGGTGATCCTTATACATATGGAACACATGATACGTGGGCGTCAGAATCATCTTCTCGCCGTCGGTCAGAATCACAGACTGAATGACGTTGATCATCTGGGCAAGGCATGCCAGCTTCACGCGGTCGCAGTGGCGGTTGAAAATGTTCAGCGTTGTTCCCGCAATCAGCGCATCGCGCATGGTGTTCTGCTGATACAGGAAGCCCGGATTCGTTCCCGGCTCGCATTCATACCAGCCGCCCCACTCATCGAAGGAGAAGCCGATCTTCTTCTCGGGATCATAGGTGTCCAGAATGTCACCGTGCATCTTCAGAAGATCCTCCGTATAAAGAGTCTTCTCCATCGTCTGATAGAACATTTCACGGTCAAACTCTGTCGCAGAGCCCTTGTTCTCCCAGCTTCCAGGATGCACATAATAATGAATGCTGATCAGATCCATGAATCCGTGCGAAGCAGATCCGCCGGGCTCTGCAAAACAGGTTTCAAGAACCTTTTTCGTCCAGTTGGTATCTGCCACATTCGGTCCGCCGCAAACCTTCCGGAACGGCTTGTCCGGATGATACTGGCGACAATAGGTCTGATAACGGCGATAAAGATTTGCATAGTACTCCGGTGTCATATTGCCGCCGCAGCCCCAGTTCTCGTTTCCAACGCCGAAATAATCCACTCTCCAGGGTTCCTCATGGCCATTGGCCTTCCGAAGCTCTGTCATCGGAGAGAGCCCGTCGAAGGTCATGTACTCAATCCATTCCGACATCTCCTGTACGGTTCCGGATCCGAGATTTCCGTTGATATAGCTCTTGCAGCCAAGCTGCTTTACCAGTTCAAAATATTCATGAGTTCCGAAGCTGTTGTCTTCCAGCACGCCGCCCCAGTGCGTGTTGATCATTTTCTTTCTGGACTCCTTCGGGCCGATTCCGTCCTTCCAGTGATACTCATCGGCAAAGCAGCCTCCGGGCCACCGAAGAAGCGGGACCTTCATTTCCTTTAAGGCATTCACGACATCGGTCCGCATTCCGTTTACGTTCTCAATTCCCGAATCCGGGCGGACAAACAGGCCTTCATAGATGCCGCGTCCAAGATGCTCCGAAAACTGTCCCTGAATTTCCGGATTGATGTGTCCTTTTTTCTTCTGCTCATTGATCAGAATGACTGCCATGATAAATTCTCCCTTGCATATTGCATCAATCGTATTGACAGCATAAGCATGCTGTTATTTTCCAAGTACAATCACCGCAAAGCTGGCCGGCTTCAGATTCGCAGTAAAAATACCGCCATCCAACCTGTAATCCTTTCTTGCTGCCGGCTTTACCGCCTCTCCTGCCGCCGAATTCACGGCCTTCATGTCGGTGCCTTCCATCGCCTGGAAATCGACCACCTTGTAGCCCTCAAAGCCGCGAAGATCCACATCGAACTCTACGTTCTCTTCTGTGTTGCGATTGACCGCAAAGACCGCAACCTGCTCTTTTTCTTCATTGTAGACAGAAACTGCCTCCACATCCGTAACATGATCATGTTTACTGGTCGCATGGTCATCCCCGGACATCACAGGCTGCAGTGCCACGCCCCGTCCATACTTCGATACCAGATAGAACGGATAGAAAATTGTCTGTCTCCAGGCAGGTCCGTTCTCTTCCGTCATGATCGGTGCAATGACATTGACAAGCTGCGCAAGGCAGGCAATTTTCACACGGTCTGCATGCTGCAGGAACTTGATCAGCGCCAGAGCATCCACAATGGCATCCTCATAATTATAGATATCCTCCAGAAGATGAGGGTGCGATCTCCAGGGCATGTTCTCCATATCCTCGTTGTCCTGCTCCGTGGAGTGATACCAGACATTCCATTCGTCGAAGGAAAGATTGATGTTCTTCTTCCCGTGCTTCGTTGCCTTCACATAGTCGCAGGTTGCAATCACGGATTTCAGGAAGTACTCAAGATCGTCCGTCGCAGCGAAGAACTCCGCCGTGTCATGATCACGGTTTCCCCAGTACTGATGAAGGGAAACGTAGTCGACATAGTCATAGGCTTCATCCAGGACCGTTGCCTCCCACTTTCCGAAGGTCGGCATTGCAACGTAGGAAGATCCGCAGACAACCGTCTCAATGGAGTGATCCATGGTCTTCATGGCCTTCGAGGTCTCAGCCGCAAGATGCCCATACTCAAGAGCCTCCTTGTGCCCCATCTGCCACGGTCCATCCATCTCATTGCCCATGCACCAGAGCTTGATTCCGTAGGGATCCTGGTCGCCGTGCTGTCTGCGAAGGTTCGCATAATAGGAATTCGTGTCCAGATTGCAGTATTCCAGAAGATTCAGCGCATCGGTGGTTCCGCGGGTTCCGAGGTTGACCGCCATCATCACACTTGTATTCGCCTTCTTCGCCCATTTTGAAAACTCATTGATCCCGACCTCATTCGGCTCATAGGTTCTCCAGGCAAGATCAAGCCTTGGTTTTCTCTGCTCCTTCGGTCCGACGGAATCCTCCCAGTAGAAATTGGAAACAAAATTCCCGCCGGGATATCTCACGATCGGAACATCGAGCTCACGAACCAGATCAATCACATCCTTCCGGAAGCCAAGCTCATCCGCTGTCGGATGCCCCGGCTGATAGATCCCGGTATAAACCGCACGTCCCAGGTGCTCAATAAAGGAGCCGTAAATTCTCTTGTCGACCTCTCCGATTCTAAAATCCTTATCTACAATCAGTTTTGTTCTGCGTGCCATCTGTATGGTCCCCCTGTTCATTCCTTCCTGCCTGATCCGACAGGTCACTTGTATGTCCCCAATATATAATCGGGAATATCCGGTGTCAATATTTAGTTTAGTATATTGTGTTTTAATTGACTTTCTTCTAAACTAAACAGGTACCGCTTTTCTGCATGCAGCCCATTATCCAAAGGAGTCCTTATGCTGAATATAACCAGACTTGAAGATGGAATCGAGGTTTTCAAGGCACTCGGTTCGGAAGTGAGAATCCGGATTCTGAGCATTCTTCTTGAAAACGGTGAAATGAATATGACGGACCTTTCCCAGAGGCTCTCCCTGTCGCCCGGTGCTCTGACCGGACATATCCGGCTTCTGGAGAAATGCGGCCTGATCCGGATTATTACCCGGCAGGGCGATCACGGAAGCCAGAAGCTCTGCTCCGTCCGTCAGGATAAGATTCTGATTGAGCTAAACCAAATTGCTCCTTCCCAGAACACCTACGACACCTCCATTTCGATCGGACACTACTGTGACTGCGATGTCTATCCGACCTGCGGGCTGTCGTCTGACAAGCATCTGATCGGCGAGGTCGATGACCGACGCTATTTCTTCCATAATGACCGGTTCAGCGCAGATATTCTGTGGTTTACCAGAGGATATGTGGAATATGCGATTCCGAATTTTATTCCGTATGATCAGAAAATTGATGAGCTCTGCATTTCCATGGAGATTTCATCCGAGGCCCCCGGCGTCAACGAGAACTGGCCCTCCGATATCTCCTTCTTCCTGAATGATGTGAATATCGCAAATTGGACCTCCCCGGGTGATTTCGGAGAGGTCCGCGGGCTTCTTACGCCCAAATGGTGGTTTCCGCAGTGGAACCAGTATGGTCTTTTAAAGATGCTGCAGATCAATCAGAAGGGAACGTTCATTGACGGGGATCGCAAATCCGATCACACCATTGAAGAATTCCATCTGACCGGAAAGAGCTCCATCAAATTCCGCATTGCGGTTCTGGATACCGCTGCGAATGTCGGCGGTGTAACACTCTTTGGCAAATCCTTCGGTAATTACAACCAGGACATCAATGTGCGGATTGCCTATTCACCCGTCCGAAGCAGCTCGTGACCTGCTTTGCGCTTTACTTCAGAATCATGTCCTTCTTACTTTTCTCATAGCCGGGATGATTGGACTTCCAGAGCCTGTCCGCAACAGGGGCCCATTCCTTTGCGTAGTTTTCACACTTGCCGCACAGATGTTCTGCGGTTTCCGGTGCCGACAGATCCGTGCTCTTTGCACCGGAAGCCTTCACCATTGCCTGAAGCTTCTCCGGATTTTCCAGGAAGGGACAGGGCTGCAGAAGATTTTCGTTGAAGGGCTGATTCTTCTGATAAAGCTTGAACAGGGGCTGCTCCAGACACTCCAGAAGGCTCTTTTCGTGGATATTCGCACCGGAATAATGGATGAAAACGCAGGGCTCCACGTCGCCGTTCGGATTGATGTGGCAATAGTTCTTGCCGCCGGCAATGCATCCGCTGACCCATTCACCGTCGTTCTGGAAATCCATGGCAAAGATCGGCTTTCCTCCCTCATAGCCGCGGATCTCACGAACGCGATGATACATATATTCACGCTGCTTGGGAGTAGGAACCAGCTCCATCGAAGAATCCATGCCGACAGGCATGAAATGGAAATACCAGGTGAACGCGACCCCCTTGGAAATCAGGAAGTCCAGAAATTCGTCAGAGGTTACCGCTTCGCAGTTTTCTCTCGTATAGCAGATGGAGGTGCCGTAAACCAGACCGTTTTTATGAAGAAGGTCCATGGCATCCATTACCTTCCGGAAGGTTCCGCTTCCGCGCCTTGCGTCCGTGGTATCCTCATAGCCCTCGATCGACATGGACAGCACAATATTCCTGGATTTCTTCATTTCATCACAGAAGTCCTGATCCACCAGAGTTCCGTTTGTAAACAGCATGAAGGCGCAGTCCTTATGCTTTTGTGCCAGACGGAAAACATCATTTTTACGAACGGTCGGTTCGCCGCCGGTCATGACATATCCGTGAATGCCAAGCTCCTTGCCCTCCGTGACAATTCTGTCCATATCTTCATAGGACAGATTCAGCTGGTGCCCGTATTCAGATGCCCAGCAGCCGGTGCAATGCAGGTTGCAGGCAGAGGTCGGATCAAAAAGAATCACCCAGGGAATGCTGACTCCGTATTTCTCCGACGCCTTCTTCGTCTCCTTGTATCCGGAAAAGCCTGCCTCAAAGCCAAAGGACATGAACAGGCCCTCCAGATAATCCTGGTCGGCATAATCCAGCAGATGATTAAAAAACTTTGTCCATTTTCCATCCTTGCCGAAGGTTTCCCGAAGTCTGTCATAGGCCTCCGCAGGCCAGGTATCTCCGTTGATCTTCTGGATCATGTCCACAACCGAAACAAACCCTTCTTCGCGGTTGCTGATCGCTTTTCTTCCTGCCGTTTTGATGACCGCCTGAAACGCTGCCCGTTCTGCCGCATGTGCCAACTTGTTTGCCATTGTCTGTCCCTCCTTGCACAGTCTGCCTTTCCAAAAATCTGTCATGCTCATTCATGACCATTGTTCATTTATGACTGTTATTCATTAATAATGGACCCTTTGGTTTCGTTTGGAAACGGACAAAATCTCCTTGGTCGGTTGAAATCCAAAGTTCCAGTTTGAAG
>HF986537.1:0-20001 GCA_000431495.1 Firmicutes bacterium CAG:791
CCGAACCACCCGTTTTACGGGTGGAGGCGATTCTCATTTTTTCAGACATATTTTATATGAACCTCTTCCATAAAAATTCGATCTATAAAAAGATCGGGAAAGATTCCGCATAATATATATATGAGCAGAAAATTGACGTGGTAAATGTCATTACTGCTCCAGAAGACGAGCAGAAGAAGGAGAAACTGCATGAGCAGGAAGTGCAGCAGGAAGAAGAAAATAGACAGAACAGTTGATGATGTGGAATGTCCGGTGCAGTGTGGGTGTAATGCTCATGTTGAATCGGGCTTTTTTATGTAAAAATATTTTTTGATAATGTTGACTTTCAACTGTTCTTAACTCAAATATTACATCTTAACTCAAAAAGAGTTATAATACAGAAAAAGAGTTAAGATTGCAGGTGATGACATGGAATATCTCGATAAAGTTCTGGGAGTCAAGGTTACCTATGAGGATGTAGAGTTTAAGCATTTGCCCAATTTTATAGCCACAAGGTACCGTTTACAGATGGTGTCTATGAATGAACAGAAGATGATTTTCCTTTATCCTAAGACAGAACTGGAGCAGATTGAAGTATTGAAAAAACATATTGCTCGGATACAGAAAAATGAGAACTTGCCTATTGTGCTGGTTCTAAAAGAACTTAGCTATCGCCAGAAAGAATATCTGATTCGTGAGAAGATTCCTTTTATTGTAGAAGGAAAGCAAATTTACTTGCCTTTTATGGCAGTGTATTTGCAGGAACGGTGCAGCGCCGAAAAAAAGTCACGGGAAGAAATGCTTCCATCGGCGCAGATGCTTCTACTGCATTTCATTTATGGAGGCGCACAGGAACTATCTACAAGTCAAGCTGCGAAGGACTTGGAACTGACACCTACTTCTATATCAAGGGCGTCAAGACAGCTTGAAGAAATGGAATTGCTGCATATCAGAAAAGTCGGAGTGCAGAGGATCATGCAATCTGAGGATTCTCCGAAAACACTGTTCCAAAAAGCAGGAGATAAGTTGCTGAATCCAATAAAACGAACGGTTTATATTCCGAAAGAATTGGTGGGAACAGAGCTGTTGGAAAGCGGATATTCGGCGTTGGCAGAGTATTCCATGCTGAACACACCGAATGTCAGATGTTATGCGGCAGAAAGAATCTCTCAATGGAAAGATGATATGACCAATAGCTTGCAGAATTCGCAGGTGCAAGTGGCCGTAGAGATGTGGAGATACAATCCACGAAAATTGTCCACGCGAAACATTGTAGATGAGCTTTCGCTGGCATTGGCATTGAGAGAAGATGCAGATGAACGGGTTGAAGAAGCAGTAGAAGAAATGTTGAATGAACTGTGGAGGAAAATAGATGGTTACAGGAATTGATAGCTTTAAGGAATGGTTCAAGGGCAGTGAAGAACAATATGCTATCATTGGTGGAACTGCGTGTGACATTCTGATGACGGAAGAGGGACTGGACTTCCGTGCGACAAAGGATATTGACCTTGTTTTGATTATAGAAGCAGTTGACGCAAATTTCGGAAAGAAATTTTGGAAATATGTAAAACAGGCGGGATATGAGCATTGCAACAAAAGTTCGGGTGTGCCGCAGTTTTATCGGTTTAGTCACCCAATTACAAATCAGTATCCTGCGATGATTGAACTTTTCACGCGAAAGCTGGATGCCATCCAACTTCCAGAAGATGCAGTGCTAACACCGTTACCGATGGACGAAGATATTTCGAGTCTGTCTGCTATTCTTTTGGACGATGATTACTATGAATTTTTGAAGCAGGGGAAAGTCACCGTTGATGGAGTGACTGTCTTGGATGCGGCATATTTGATTCCGTTTAAGGCAAAAGCGTGGATGGATTTGACAGATCGTAAGGCCGCAGGAGAACACGTTGATAGCAAAAATATCAAGAAACATAAGAATGATGTTTTCCGTCTGACGGAGTTGATTGATCCCACCGCCAAGGTAGTGGCTCCCCAAGGAGTTTATGCCGATATTCAAGAGTTTGTCCAGCGTATGAAAAATGAAAACGTGGATATTAAACAGTTGGGGTTGGTTGGCAGAACAAAGGAAAAGATTCTGGAAGAATTAAAATCAATGTACGAGACACTTTAATATAGATATTTGAACAGACAAGGGTCCACAAAATAGCGGGGAAGTTCCCCGCCATTTTTGTGTCTGTTTCCAAAAAATGCAATCTTTCAGAATGATGTATAACAACTACCTTATTCCTTTCTTCTTTTTGTCATCCTTTTTCTTTCTTTGTTTAACACTCAAAAAATCCTGTAGAATCAACGTTTTCGTCACTTAATGGTAGAAAGAATCGGGACTAATTATAGAGAAAATGCGGTCTAGTTGTAGAAACAATAGGGAGAAGATGTAGAGAAAATGGGATAGAAAAGCGGAAGTTGTAGAGTTAGATGGGACGTGTTTCTTTGTTCTGCAAGGTAAAGATGGTTCGAGTGATTGTTAATTGTAGAGAAAAATAGGATGAAAAAACCGTAATTGTAGAGATAAATGGGACGTTCCGCTTTGCTCTGAACAGTAGAAAATGACTGCGATATTCTTAATTGTAGAGAAAAGTGGGATGAAATGAGCGTAATTGCAGAGATAGATGGGAGCCAAACTGCATCCATCTTTGAAATTGTAGAAGAAATGCGGATTTTTCTTTACACAATTATCATCTATCCGTTATAATCCGGTCTTTGACAGTTGATAAAACGCCCAAGCCCCACAAACGTTGAAAACACCACGCTTGTGGGGCTTGTTCATAATCATCCCCTGTTCACCGACAAGATGCGGATCTACAGTGATTCCAAGGTCGCTGATTTTATTACCGGCATCACACCGGATCAGAGTGTGGGATTTCTAAATGAATGGAATGCCAGGCGTGATCACCGTGAAAAAATTTATATTTCGTAAGGACAAAAAACACCTACTCAATCCAGTCGATCAGATGGTTGAGTAGGTGTTTTTTAGGAAGTTCAGAATACGGTAAAATCAAGAGCTTCTGCTTGGTGCTACGCCAATATTGACGTATACTGAAAGTGGAGGATGTAACTATGGTTGATATCAAAGAATGGCGGCAAGAGTACGGTGTTACGCAGCAGGCTTTGGCAGATGCTTCTGGCTTGGATGTTCGCTGGATTCAAAAGGTAGAGGCGGGAGATATAAACATTCAAAACGTAACAGTGAAAAGATTTGCTCTTTTGATAAAGGGGATGAGCAGCTTGTCAGAGCAGGTGAGCACTTCATGCAAAATGCAGAGTCAGGTCACAATGATAAATGGAACCTATAAAATGGTTGAAAAACTTCTGAAGGAGGAATTGGCATGAACGGTATTGCAACGCTTAGCAATGAGAAAAACTATACTGTGTTCCAGTTCGGAAATCATGTAATTCGGTTTGCTGCTCCGTATTCATTGGAGCGATATACTGCGGTGAAAGAGTGGGATAAGGGGTATCTCGTTGTTATGGCAAAGTATAAGCACAATGAAAAACCGGAAGAGGAGTATATTGATTTAGTTCCGATTCTCAAGAATCTGTATTTTGACACCGATAAGTTCTTGACCCCTATCAAGGGAGTGGAGGTAGCAAATGGTTGATGTTAAGCAGGTTGCAGATGCGGCAGATATGATTGTAAATGGCTATGCGTTTACTCGTTGTACAGAAGGTTTTCGTGTTTTGAATTTGAACCATCCAGACCATGCAGTAGTGTTTTCAGACAGTGGTAAGGTGTTGGAAACAAGTATGGATGATATAGAAGTGCGGATTGCGGGAGACTATTTGAAAAAGAACCGGAAGTTCATGGAGGAGTAAGATGCCGAAGTATTATGAATACAAAATTGCAGGGTATTATCTTTACTTCACATCCTACTGTGTTATCGAGTGTATGCATGTGCATGCCAGTGACCGTAAACTGACGGAAGCAGGCTCTGCAAAGTTCTTTGTGAAGGATAATGGGGATACACTGGTGCAGAATCGTGGAATTCTGAATGATAGAGAGATACGAAGAATTCAGGAGTTTATCAAACAGAACTACCAGGAAATGTATCTGAAATGGTCTGAATACAGCCATGAAGGATTCTATGAGAAGAATATTTGATGACCAAGTTCTGCATGGCGGGTAATTTTTACCTCATACTGCTTTTCCTGGTTGTCCCGTGCGTCCATCCTCAATTTCTCCAATCAGTCTTGCAAACACCTCATCAGTCGGCGCAGACTGATCAGCCTGTGCCTGTGCATAGCCAATGGCCATTCTCGCATTGAACTCATCATCCGTCATCTCACTCCGGGACTTCGGATAATTTGCGGGCATACAAGGCCGGAATGGAAGTCCATTCCAGAGGACGATCTGCCGATAGAACATATTGATTGCGGTGGAAGCCGGAATGCCAAGGTTTGACAAAATCATTTCTGCCTGTTCTTTCAGTTCAGGCTCCACCCGTGCTGCTACATTCGAACTTTTGATAGCCATGTTAACACCGCCTTTCTTTGCTCTCACCATAGCATTTTGTATATCGGATTGCAAGACAGTTTGCTTGAACACTGAATCATCCTCGTGGACCTCGTGGATCATGCCGTTGATCTTATCGGCAACGATCTGTGCGAGTTCATCATCGTTCCGGGCGTTGTATCCATTGACCGTGATATACACACCGCCAAGGTTGGTCGTCCGGGTCGTACCGCCTCCGGCCAGAGCTGCCTGTGGGAAGTTCCAGCCAGAGCCATCGAAATGCGGCAGGGTCAGTTCTGGCAGACTGAAAGAGCTGATGCCCTCCATGCCCTGCTGTACCTTTGCTGCCATCGACTTGATCTGGCTGATCAGACTGCCTTCGCCTTTCTTGATGCCGCCGGAAAGCAGCTTCATGAAGTCCGGCATAACGCATCTTATCCTTATATCAGCATAAGCTTGTGAACGGAGCATCAAAAAGTTCTGTGTCGGGAAAAAGAACTGGCAGATCTCGGCTACAAAGAACGGAGCGGAAGCCAGTGGGATTCTGTACAGCATCGCGGAAACAGCCTGTGCGAACGGACTGCGTCCCTACTACATATTTCAAACATGTGCTGGAAACAATGATTCCGCACATGGATGATAAAACCACAGATTAGAGACAGCCCGTGCGAACGGACTGCGTCCCTACTACTATTTCAAACATGTGCTAGAAACAATGATTCCGCACATGGATGATAAAACCACAGATTTTCTGGAAGAGCTGATGTCGTGGTCAGAAAGCCTTCTGGAAGTATGCAGGGCAAAAGAAAAATGAGCGGAGGAAAATCCGCTCACTCTTTTTACCCGGCACCGGGGATCTACCATTTACAGGATTCATCCTTATTTGGCAGAACATTCTGCAAGGGATTACTTTTCGGTGATGGAGTAATCCTGATTCGGAAGAATGCTCGGATTAGGATTATTTTTCGGCAATGAAGTAATCCTGATTCGAAAGAATGCTCGGATTAGGATTACTTTTCAGCGATGGAGTAATCCTGATTCGGAAGAATATTCGTACAGGGATTATTTTATGGTGATGGAAAGCATCTTTATTCGGCAGGATCTTCAGTCAGGGATTATTTTTATCGGAGAAAAGCATCTCAATTTGGAAGAATGCTAATACAAGGATGCTTTTGTGGTAGAAAAATAATCCCTCAGAAAGCCTGATGCATTTTCAGGATGTATGGAGGTGTAAGGATAGGGTGCCTGAAGCATTTTCAGGATGCATGCAGGGTCAGAAGAGGCCATTGAAAAGACAGAAGGCAAGCCCTTGTAGAACGCCCGAAGGCATTGGGAGATATCCGTGGTGTGTCCTATATTTACGGGATTTTCCGGTGATTCTGACTGATAGAGGGTCCTGCGCTGGCGTACAGATAAATACCAGGTTATTTCACTTCAAAAATTATTGTAGAAATCATGGATTTCCTCAGCACCGATGTCTTCCGGAATTAAACCTGGAAACCAGCGAGAGTTGATTTTCCGGAAGTTCATGCATATAGATTTGCCTAAGGGATCAATATGAGGTAAAAATATATGTGTAAAACCATAAATTTTATTTGATTATTACCAAATAATAAAGGACGGTAAGATGAATCACCTGTATATTACGAACATCCATATTGACAAGGTCAGGCATCTTCAGAATATTGATATCCCGGTAGGATCTGTGGAAAATAGGAAGCATTTGATTCTAACTGGCAGGAATGGTAGCGGCAAGACCAGTTTGCTGGAAGCTGTAAAAGGCTACTTGAATTCGGTATCAACGACCAATGACCCGTATGAGGCAAGAAAAAGTCTGGAAGCAGGTAAAAGGAATCTGGCATACGCTCAGCAGCATAATAAAACCCAAAATGAAATTGCCGATATTGAAGAACTGATAAAATTCTACGAAGATAGAATTAAAAATTCAACCTGTGGCCTGCAATTGACTTTTAACACACCGGAAAGCAATCTAAAGGTCGCTTTTGAAAACGGAGAGTACATTCTTGCTTATTATGGAGCTCAACGTGCTTTCGGAGCTGAGCAGCCGGAGAGTATAAAGAAAGTACAGATAAAGAAAAATTATAATATTACCGAGGAGCCAAGACAGCAATTTCTAAATTACATGCTCGACATGAAGATGACCCAGGCGATGGCTCTCACAAGTGGTAAACCAGAGGATAAGGATAAAGCCGAAGAAATTCGGAAGTGGTTTGATAAAGTACAATCTATTGTCAGAGATGTATATGAAGATCCATCTCTGACGATAGATTTCAATGTAGATACTTATCGGTTTACTATTCACGAAAATGGCAGAGAACCGTTTGATTTTAATACTGCATCCGATGGCTTTTCTGCTGTGCTCGATATCATCATTGACTTGATGCTTCGGATGCAGGAGCAGAACAAACGCACCGTGGTCTTTAATAAGCCGGGAATTGTTCTGGTCGATGAGATTGAGAATCATCTGCATCTTGAGCTGCAGAAGAGAATTCTTACATATCTGACCAGCCTGTTTCCGAATATACAGTTTATCGTTACAACTCATTCACCGTTTGTTGTCAACAGTCTGGAAGATGCGGTGATTTATGACCTTGAAAACAAGACACTGGTGGAGAATGGCCTTTCCGATGTCAGCTACAGTGGAGTTGTTCAGGGGTATTTTGAATCCAACGAATTATCGGATGAGCTGCGGACAAAATTCGAGCAGTATCAGAAGCTGACTCAGAAAAAGAATGTTACAGATGAAGAACTGGCAGAAATCGCCAGACTTGAGATGTATCTTGATGAGATGCCTGATTATCTGATGCCTGAAGTATCTACAGAGTACAAGCGTCTCAAGCTGGAATTTGAAAACAGAAAGGATATCTGATGGTCAAGATAGAAAGGAGCTATCCGGCTCCGGCATCGCTTGCCATCGAGAGCCAAAAGAAGAATGGCAAGTATAACGGGGAAGATGTAATCAGGCAACTCGTCCATGACTTTCATGACAAATGTTATATCTGCGAAATGAAGCCTGTAACAGATGTGCAGGTAGAACATCTTCTGCCACATAGGGGAGGAGAGTATCGTGACAGAAAATTTGACTGGGATAATCTTTTCCTGTCCTGCCCACATTGCAATCAGGTTAAAAACAAGACGAAGTATGATGCAGGAATTATAGATTGCTGCAAGGAAGATCCGGAGAAATTTCTCCTGTTTCGGTTGGAAAACGATTCAGTTGTGGTTAGGGCCCTTAGTGAACATGATGGTAAAGCCCAGAGAACGGCTGATCTTGTCGAGGAAACTTTTCATTGCATGAATACAGGCAGCCTGACCCATGACAGTGAGGTTCGGCTGCAAGACCTGCAGAAAGAGATGAATGTCCTTTACACCTGGCTGGGAAAATATAAGAATGACAAAAATGGCAGGGCAAAGAGAACATTAAAGGGATTGCTCAGCAGAGAATCGGCGTATGCCGGATTTAAACGGAGCTATATTCGGCTCCATAAGAAGGAGTATCCGGAACTTAATGCAATGATATCGGCTTAGCATGTGAACTTCCTCTGAGAAGTCACCTGAAGACATAGTGGTACCAGAAAGTTCACATATGGTTCAGATCACGGCCGGAAACTTTGAACGGATCGAAGTCGTGGAGAACCGGCTTCCGATGGTACGGGATGCATCCTTGCATAGTCTTGTTGCGATAGGATGCATCTTTATTTGGCAGAACATTCTGCCAGAGATTATTTTTCAGCGATGGAGTAATCCTGATTCGGAAGAATATTCGTACAGGGATTACTTTATGGTGATGGAAAGCATCTTTATTCGGCAGGATCTTCAGTCAGGGATTATTTTTATCGGAGAAAAGCATCTCAATTTGGAAGAATGCTCATACAAGGATGCTTTTGTGGTAGAAAAATCATCCCTCAGGGCGACTGATGCATTTTCAGGATGAATGGAGGAGGGGCGGGAGTTAATTATCGAGAAAGAGTATAATGTTTATAACGCCGCATATAGTTTGTCGCGGTAATAACGCAGAAAGCATTGAAAACAGCAATGACAGAGAATAAATCACAGGAACGAAAAAGACCATACAAACCAAGGAAGTCCGGGGCCGGTCGAAAGCCGTTGAAACCGGACTACGATGCAGCAGTTATTTTGCAGGAACAGATGAAGGCGGCGGTGGCTCTCTACGCAAATCATTCTCTTCAGGCAATTGCAGAGGAGCTGTCCCTCAATCCCATCAAGGTGCGAAAGCTTCTGATTACGGCAGGTGTTTATGAATCTGAAATTGCAGATGCAGTCAATGCTGCTTTTGCGGAAAGGCGTGACATGCCATATAAAGAGGCATTGTTGGCGGTGGCCGCAGAATTGAATCTGTCGAAGGCATCAGTGACTTCTTATTTGCCGTATAAGAAAGGCGTGTATTTCAGGGAAAATTGTGACCGGGAGCAGATCAGCGTAGGGGCAGAGCGGGTTCGTCGAATGCGGCAGAGGAAGAAAGCAGTGGAGGCGCTGCAGAGCAGTCACGATGAACAGCTGCTTTGGCAGTGCGTGGTTGCTTTTCAGGGATACCGGTTCAAGACGATATCTGGTTTGCCGTTTTCTTATAAGATCAAAACCGGGCGAAATGGTGAACTGACGAAGGAACTGTGGATTGATCGCCGGGAAGGAAGCAAGAGCCTGACGTGGAGTTCGGTGCTGTTGGCCTTTGAAAAGACAGAAGGTAAGCCCCTGGTAGAACGCCCGAAGGCATTGGGAGATATCCGTGGTGTGTCCTATATTTACGGGATTTTCCGTCGGTTAGGGCTGATAGAGGTTCCTGCGGAAATGAAGGAAAGGGTTCTTTGAGTTTCATCATGCAATTTACTTTATGGAAAATAGATTATCGAAACTATGTTCATATTATCGGTCAAAAGGAGGACTTCTTTGAATATTTATGAATTGATTAGAAATAAGGAATCGCAATTCCATGATTTTATTCAATATACATGGCAGAATGTCAACCGTTGCAAGCTGGACACAGATCTTGATAAGCGGCAATATGATTTGCTTCAAAAAGTCATAGATGTAAGAGTCTGGTATCGTCTGAAGGATAAGGAGGTGGACGGAAAAACAACAAATGATTCAAGACGAGTTATTCGGACAAAGTTTACCAAAGAGGATTTTGAACTCTTTGATACTATTGACAAAGATCAAATTTCTGAATCAATGGCAATAATGATTTCAGATGCTATTTGGGTTTGTAATCATAATGTGGAGGAGGGGAAGAAGGCTCAGAAGGGGTATTTTGGCTTGTATAAAAAAAGCTTTCATCAACAAACGGAATTTCCGTGTGTGCATTATTTAAAGTGGTCCTTAGTGATTGCAAAACAGATGAATGCTCATGACGTTTTGGATTCGTGCCTGAATCAAGTTTATCATGATCTGCTTCGATTACAGGATTTGGATGAATTCTATTTGGCCAATGAATTGCTGCATGTTCTGATGCATTATATGTTTGATTGTCCAACGTATCATTTCTCATGTGATGACTTGCAAGATAGCCTGTGTTCTGTTGTAGATCGGATGATTGAGCAAACAACAAATGATTATTATTCTCTTAAGCAGTTGTTTGAGAGTAAGGAGCAGTTGCTTCGTAAACTTAAGAAACCAGAAGAGGCAGACAGAACGCGATTGAATTACGCAGAATTTTTGATGCGAAATGCAGTTGCAAAAGGAAAATGTAATAAAGATTATGGGGAAGTGATAAGAGATATTACTACAGCCTCAAAGATATTTGAAGAATCCGGAGAAGTCCGAAAACGTGATGAGGCAATGGCTGCCCTGCCCGAAGTTCAGAAAAGTCAGATGAGGAATATGAAAATCGTGAGAGGTACAAGAGTGATTCCGGAAGAGTATCGTGATT
The DNA here is from genome assembly GCA_000431495.1 of Firmicutes bacterium CAG:791. Taxonomy (GTDB): domain Bacteria; phylum Bacillota; class Clostridia; order Lachnospirales; family Lachnospiraceae; genus CAG-791. Next base: position 10,359 of record HF986537.1, read on the forward strand.
TATCTTCCAAATACTTCAAATATAATACACATGATTTGCTGATAGAACTATTGCATCTGGTGCCATATATGGAGTATGGGAAATTAAGGGAAGAAGTTATTACAAATGTTGGCGTTATGGATCAATTTGCAACTTGTGATATTTGCAATGCGTCAGGGGAAGTTGTTTGCAGGGTTCCTCCGGTGTGTTTGTCGGATGAAGAGAGTATTGAAAAGCGTATGTATATGCGAGCTCGTAAAGAAGAACAATTTTTGGAACAGATTTTAATAAGGCCGATCGTTGACGAGTTGATCCAAAGAGATGATTTTACGGACGACAGTTTGCGGTTTTTATTTGACTTTAATTCTGTTATTCCGGAAGATCGTGCGAGTATTATTGGTTATGGTGTTTATTTAGGGCTTATCGGCGATCTGTATTCGTCGATGCATATACTTGCTCCACAGACAGAAAATCTATTTCGATATATTCGTGCGAAGCTAGGAGGTAATAATACTCACTATAATTATGAATCTGGCATTCAAAAAGCGTATTCATTGCAACGTATTTTTGCCCATGGAGACCTACTGGAAAAGAAAATTGGAAGAGACGTTTTGTTTACATTCAATGGGTTGATGCAGCAGGATAGCGGATCAAACATTCGAAACAATATTGCGCATGGATTGTGGAATGAAGCGGAATGCGAGAGTATGGCAGGGCTATATTTTGTTGTGATTCTGATGAAGTTTATTTACACCATGGATCTGCAAGCCATAAATCGCGTTCCGATTATGGCGTGAATTTTCTGATCGCACGGTCTGATCGGGATGATGATACGCTGAAGAGAATTGATCGAATGGAGTTATGATGCCGTTCTTTTTTTGCCTTTGTAGGCGGCTTCTTGATTTGGCATACTTGCAAAATCGGAGGAGCCTTTAGAAGACTAAACCTATTTTCATTGATACGATATGACTTTGTGATGTAGAGTATAAGGAGCCTGCATATGGTAATATCATTCCGATCAGAATAATCACGCGGACAAACATGTGGATTTGAATGATTAGTTCTCGGATGGAGTGTTTAGATTTGAAAAGCAGATAGATTATGTTAGATAAAAACATTCAGTACAAAATAGCTTCAGTGGCGAAATCCTATCGGTGCAGCTACGCTACGAATGCGTAGAGGTACCGTTTGGGTAGAGCCAGTGAAAAATCTGTGCGTGGCTACGTGAAAGGAGCAGCAGAGATGAGGGAAATGAATGTTCCTGTTGGAGTTTCGGATTTTGAAGAAATTCGTCGAAATGAATATTACTATATTGATAAATCGGGACTGATTGGAGAACTGCTTCATAGAACAGGAACGAAGGTGACGCTCATCACTCGTCCCAGACGATTCGGTAAGACGCTGGGCATGAGTATGCTGGAAAGCTTTTTCGACATCCGAAAGGACAGTAGAAAGCTGTTTGAGGGGTTGGAAATTGCAGAAAACCAGGCACTGTGTGATGAATGGATGAATCAGTATCCTACAATTTTTGTTTCATTCCGACAGGTAGATGGTCTGAATTTCACCGGGGCATACGACATGCTCACATGGGTCATTTCGGAATTGTATAAAAAGCATTTGTATTTGCTGGACAGCGATAGAATAAATGACAGCGATAAGGAGATTGCGAAACAGCTTGTATGGGGAAATGCTTCCCTGAAGGATACGAAGGGAAGCCTGATGCTGCTTACAAGGATGCTGCTGCAATATTACGAAAAGCCGGTAATTCTTCTGATCGATGAGTATGATGTCCCGGTAGCAAAAGCAAACAACAACGGTTATTATGCGGAAATGTTGGATGTCATGAAGGGCTTATTGCAGGCTTTAAAAGACAATCAGGCACTTCGCTTAGCAGTGATTACGGGCTGTTTGAAGATTGCGAAGGAGAGCATTTTTACGGGGACCAACAATTTTGTGTCGGACACCATTACAAACTCTCGCCTGAACGAATATTTCGGCTTTGTGCAAGGTGAAGTTGATCAGTTGTTAAAAGATGCCGACCTGACAGAGCAGGCGGACAATATCAGGAAATGGTACGATGGCTATCATTTCGGTGATTTTGATGTTTACTGCCCGTGGGATGTCATGAATTACATGCTGGAGCTGCAGCGCAATCCGAAAGCAAAGCCTGTCAGCTACTGGAGGAACACCAGCGACAATGCCATCATCCGTTCCTTTCTTGACTATGCAGGCAATACGATTACCAATAAGCTTGAAACGCTGATGGCCGGTGGCTGCATTGTTCAGCGTGTAGACGAAAACCTTACCTATGATTATCTGCATTCCCCGGAAGATAACCTCTGGAGTACGCTGTACCTGACAGGTTACCTGACCGGGGCGCGTAAAGACGATTATGCTGGTGAACTGCCGGATGGTATGGCTGCCCTGATGATTCCGAATGCAGAAATCAAGGAGATTTTTGAAACGACGGTCATCAAATGGTTCGATGACAGTGCGAAGAAGTGGAATCGGAATGCTCTGTTTGATGCAGTCTGGAATGGTGACAGTGAGGTTATTACCAGGGAGATGAATGCACTGCTCCGGCGTACCATCAGCTATCATGACTATCGGGAAGATTTCTACCATGCGTTCCTTGCTGGTATTTTCACAGGAGCCGGATATATGGTGGACTCCAACAAGGAGCATGGAGAAGGCCGAAGCGATGTGGTTGTTTACGATTCCATCAATGCTCGCGTTGCAATCTTTGAAGCAAAGTACACGAAGGTATTGGAAAATCTGGAGAGTGAGTGCGATACGGCTTTGCAGCAAATGCGATGTGGTCGTTTACGATTCCATCAATGCCCGCGTTGCCATCTTTGAGGCAAAGTACACGAAGAACCTGGGAAATCTGGAGAGCGCGTGTGATGCGGCACTGCAGCAGATTGATGATCGGATGTATGCGAAGGAGTACGAGGACGACTACGATCAGATCCTCTGCTATGGGATTTCGTTCTTTAAGAAACGCTGCATGGTAAAGAAAAAGTAATTCATGAGTTAAATAAACGGTATGCAGGTGATAAGCCCGTGCGAGAAGCCAAAAGAAAAACAAATCAGAATACAATGCAATAACAGCACAAATAAATAGTGTATAATTAGGATGCCTGTAAATATTCAGAAATCAAAAACTGCAAAGGAGGTATCCTATGGAAAGAAAAATCACATTTGCACAATATGGCTGCGGCAAAATGGGGAAGTATCTGATCCGCTACGCCATTGAAAAAGGGGCAGAGCTTGTTGCGGCGTTTGATAGGAACCCTGCCATTCTCGGAAAGGATGCCGCAGAAATTGTTGGAGATGGCTATCCTGCAACGGGGATCACGATTTCGCCGGCAGGCGAGGCGGATGAGCTTCTCGGAAGGTGGAAGCCGGATGTATGCATCATTGCGACAAGAAGTACCGTTGCGGAGCTGGAGGATATTTTTACAATCTGTGCGAAGCATGGGATCAATGCGATCACGACCTGCGAGGAGGCGCTGTACCCGTGGAATTCGTCTCCGGCGCTTACACATAAGCTGGATGAGCTGGCAAAGCAGGGCAACTGCACGTTGACGGGAGTCGGCTACTGCGATCTTGTCTGGGGTACCATGGTGACGAATCTTGCCGGTTCCTCCTTCAAGATCACGAAGATTCTGGGCAGCAGCTGGTATAACGTTGAGGATTATGGAATCGCACTTGCGGAAGGCCATGGCGCAGGCTTTACACCGGAGCGCTTTGAGAAGGAAATCGCCAACATCAACAAGATGCCTTCGGAGGAATTAAGAGAGCTCATTGAAAGCGGTCAGTATGTGCCGTCCTATATGTGGAACCAGAATGGCTGGCTCTGCAGCAAAATGAAGCTGCATGTGATTTCGCAGACGCAGAAATGCTATCCGACCACCCATGAGAAGGATCTGTTCTCGACAACGCTGAACGCCGTGATCAAGGCCGGAGATCCGACCGGCATGCGTGCGGTTGTTACGACGGAGACGGAAGAGGGCATTACTCTGGAAACCGAGTGTGTAGGAAAGGTATTTGCACCGGATGAATTCGACCGGAATGACTGGACCTTCATCGGTGAGCCGGAGACGACGGTTTCCGTAAACCGACCGGCAACGGTGGAAATGACCTGCGCGACCATCGTCAACCGGATCCCGCAGCTGATCGATGCACCTGCTGGATATGTGACGACAGACCAGTACCCGTACAATGAATACTGCGTGCATGATCTGAACACCTATGTGAAAACCAGGTAAGCATGCGCCTGCATCACCCCGCCGGAGAGATCTGGCGGGGTGTTTCTGTCAGCATTGCGGCTACTGTGATAATATAGTAAGAAGATTCTGCAGAAGGAGGATAAAAAGATGAGTGTTACATTAAATCCGGACAAGGAAGTAGTAAATACCATTCGTGAAGGTTTGAAGCGCACCGGCGGGTATTGCCCTTGCCGCCTGCAGCGCACGGAGGAGAATAAGTGCATGTGCAAGGAATTCCGGGATCAGATTGCAGATCCGAATTTTGAGGGATTTTGTCACTGCATGCTTTACTATAAGTCGTTGAAGGATTGAAGCAATGGGGATAAACAGAAGACACAGCGAGAACGTCTATTACGACAGACACGGGAAGATGCATCACAGGAGAAGAATCGGGTCCGAGTACCGGCACCATCATCACCATCACAGGAGATGGAAGAGGGTGCTTTTGATTGTGCTCGCGGTGGTGCTGCTCTGCGGAGCCGGCCTGTTTACGACATGGCGGGTTCTGGACGCGGTTGGCCGGAATGCGCTGTATAAGAGCGCACAGGAGAATGTGCCGACACTGGCGCAGGCGGCCGCGGCGGAGGATACACAGGAGAATACGGCCGGACAGGAGTCATCCTCCAAGGTCTGGAAGGATGGCTGGGTGCGTTACCAGGACAAGGTCTATGAGTACAACGATCAGATCCTGACCTTCCTTGTGATGGGTATCGATGACATGAATTATGCGAGGGCCAAGTCCGGCGGTCAGAGCGGAGGGCAGGCGGACTCTCTGTTTCTTCTTGTCATGAATCCGGAGACGAAGCAGATTTCGGTCGTTGCGATCAACCGCAATACCATGACGAAGATCGATGTTTATGACGCGGACGGAAATTTTGACCATACAGGTGTCGGCCAGATCTGTCTGGCACATGGCTATGGCGATGGAATGGAAGAGTCCTGTGAGCGGGAGAAGAAGGCCGTTTCGAATCTGCTGTACTCGCTTCCGATTTCCGGCTATGCGGCCATCAATATGGGCGCGGTTCCGATGATCAACGACGCGGTCGGCGGCGTGACGGTTCCGCGGATGACCTATCGCGACGGGAAGATTGAGTACGGGAAGGATCAGACGCTGATGGGAGAGGAGGCCTATCGGTTTGTCCACTATCGCGGAAATGATTTTGACGCGGCCACGTATCGCCTGGAGAAGCAGAAGGTTTATCTGAAGGCGCTTATGACGAAGATGCTCGCTTCGGTCAAAGCAAACCCGGCATCCATCGTCAATCTGTATCAGTCGGTTTCTCCGTACATGGTGACCGATGTGGATGTGTCGGAGGTGACCTATCTTGCCGGACAGATAGGATCGTATTCCCTGAATCTGGACACCATTTATTCGCTGCAGGGCGAGACGAAAATGGGAGATCAGGGCTTCGAGGAGTTTTACTATGATGAAGCTGCGCTTTACGAGATGATGCTCCAGGTATTCTATCGTGAGGTGCCGGAAGAAGAATACAAGCAGTAGTGTGAAGGAAGAGATAAACTGGAAAAATAAGCTGGAAGAAATAAGCTTGAAAAAGACAGGCGATAAACTGGAAGAAAATATGAGCAATATGAAAGAGGGCCGCGACGGCCTGATCTCCATCATTGTGCCGATGTATCGTGCGGCGGAATATATCGAAGAAACCATAGCCTGCGTGGAAAAGCAGACGTACACGGACTGGGAGCTGATTCTGGTGGACGACTGCGGGCCGGATGAGAGCCTTCCGGTGGCAGCCCGCTGCCGGGAGAATTCTGCGAACCGGGAGAAAATACGGATTGTCCGAAACGAGAGGAATCTTGGGGCGGCGGAAACCAGAAATCACGGTGTTGCAGAGGCAAGGGGACGTTACATCGCTTACCTGGATGCGGATGATCTCTGGCTTCCGACAAAGCTGGAGGAGGAGCTGCTGTTCCTTCGGCAGAAGGAGGCAGCGTTTGTTTTTACCTCCTATGAATTCGGGGATGCGAATGCGAAGGGAACGGGACACATGGTCCATGTTCCGCAGAAACTTGATTTTCGCCATGCGCTGAGCCGGACGGTGATTTTCACCTCTACCGTCATGTTCGATACCTGGAAGCTGGATAAGTCCCTGCTTCACATGCCGGACATGGCATCGGAGGATACGGCCCTTTGGTGGAGCATTCTGAAAACAGGAATCACGGCATACGGTATGGACCGGGTGCTCACGATTTACCGGAGACCGGCGCAGTCCCTTTCCTCCAATAAGGGGAAGGCGGTGCAAAGGCTCTGGAATCTGCTTCTGGAGGTTGCCGGCTGCAGCCGGTTTACGGCGGTATTTTACCTGATTGGCTGGGCCTTTCATGCAACCATGCGGAGAGTGTGGTTTCGGAAAATATCCGGAAAAGTGGACAGCTGAAATCGCGCAATGGTTTTGTTTTCGGGCCTTCTTGAGATTCTGATGGCATCGCTTTTGTATCTCTATTTCTGGTTTCAGGTGTATTATCCGATTCTGCAGCAGCCAAGGATCAGTCAGGACGGTTATAATTTCGGAAACGGATGAAAGCTGTACAGTAAGGGGCATGTTCTGGTGATCGGAATTTATGTCCTTCTTCTGTATGTGTTTCTGCATGCTCTTCAGGGAAACAAGGTGGGAGAGCATAAGCCGGCCAGTAATTTCCTGAGTCAGACCTTTGCGATGATTCTGGTGAACCTGATCACATATTTATGAAGAGAGATGCGAAAATAATCCCCTGTACGCCTGCCGGACAAAGGTGAGGGCCGGCATGATTGGATATGCGCAGGTGTATGGCAAGTACAACAGCTCCGAAGAGGAGCGTTTAAATCTGGACCTGGAGTACATACAGAACTACAGCCTGTGGCAGGATATTCAGCTGTTCTTCCTGAGTCTTAAGTTTATTGTGGAAGCGGACGGGGAGGAAGAGTAGAGCGGCGCAGACTGTGATCGCGGTTCACACCAGTGTATCCTTCATAAGCGCGGTTCACACCAGCGTATCTCCATTGTCCCGCAGCCACTTTTTCCAGATGCGGTAGTCTGGCATGATCCGTTCCACCTCGGCCCAGAAGTCAGGGCTGTGATCCATATGAACGAGATGGCAAAGCTCATGGACAACGACATAGTCGAGGCATTCCGGCGCGGTCAGATACAGCTTCCAGTTAAAGGAAAGCGTGCCGCGGGAGGAGCAGCTGCCCCAGCAGGTTTTCTGGGCGCGGATGGAAACGCGTGTGATGGGACGGTGCGAGGGTGGCAGCATCGGTTCATAGTAAGCAATGCGATCCAGGAGAATGGGACGAAGCCGTTTGACCGATTCCTTTTGGATTGCGTTTTTTTCTTCGTCAGAAAGGTGCGGCGTTCTGGCTTCCCGCTCCTTTCTTTTCTTTGCCTGAGAAGCCATGTGGGAGAGGATCCAGGAAGTGTGCGATTGCAGGAATTTCTGCAGCTCGTCCTCTCTGCAGCGCAGCGGAATCCGTACCTCCAGCGAGAAGTCCGGGCGGACGATGATTGCAAGCGATTTTCTGCGGCTGCGGACCAGAGTATACGGGATGGCAGCGGTATACGGAGTGGGAGCAGTATACGGAGTGGAAGCAGCATACGGAGTGGAAGCAGTATACGGAGTGGAAGCAGCATACAGAGTGGCAGTGGTATACGGAATGGGAGCGGGCGCTCCGTCCCGGAGTGTCAGGAGAAGCGTGCGGGATTCTGTGAATCCGGAAGAAGCGGGCATGGCAACACCTCAGTCAAAAATGTGCGAACAAAAATATCTGCAAGCAAGATAAACAACGAGGAGATTATATCACGATGAAGAAGTGCATTCTGGTCTGTGCGGGAGATTTTACCCCGGTGGACTTTCATAAAGAAGAGGGCGACTGCATTATCGCCGTGGACAACGGGCTGACCTATCTGACGGAAATGGGGGTTCTGCCGGATTATTGCCTGGGAGATTTTGATTCGCTTCTTCCACTGGGGAGACAGACCCTTGAAGAGATACAGAAGGAGGATCCGTCCAGAGTGGTGACGCTTCCGGTTGCAAAGGATGACACGGACACGATGGCTGCGGTCCGCTTCGGATTAAAGCTTGGTTATCTTCGCTTCGATCTCTATGGCACGCTGGGCGGCGCACGGATTGCGCACACAATTGCGAACCTGCAGGTTCTGAATTTCATCAGAAACAACGGCGCACAGGGTTATCTGATGGACCTCAATCAGATGATCTTTCTGATTCGGAACGAAACGAAGGAATTCCACAAAGGCTTTGCAGGGCGATTTTCCATGTTTGCCGTGGATCCCGAAATCCGGGGCGTCACCATTCGCGGAATGAAGTATGAGGTCAGCGACTGCACGATGACGAACGATTTCCCGATCGGCTGCTCGAATGAAATTGAGCCGGAGCGGCAGGCTGCCGTTACGGTTGCGGAAGGCACTGCTCTGGCCGTGGTGGGCTGGGATTGATCGCCTCCGCAGCGCAAAAGAGCAAGCTGGGGATGAAACTGGTCGGAAGAAATCATCCCTGCGATGAAAAAGAGTGAGCTGGGGATGAAACCGGGCGGAAGAAATCATCCCTGCGGAAGAAAAAAGCAAGCTGGGGATGAAACTGGGCGGACGAAATCATCCTTGCGGAAGAAAAAATCAAGCTGGGGATGAAAACGAAGCGGCAGCAACGCGTGGAACACGCGGGGCTGCGAACAGGAGGAATTGACATCGGTCAATGGCGAGTGCCCTTCGGAGAAAGCCGCGAAGGCGGTTCCTCCGAAGCGGCAGCAGGATCCGCAGGTGATCTGCTGCGAACACTCGAAGCTGACATCGGTCAGCTTCGAGTGTAGTGGTCCACCCCGACCCTCAGGCTGATTCCGGGTCTTATCTTATCAAACTCCTGTTTCAGATAGTCTTGAATTTCATCATCCGACATGCGGATGTCGTAGGGGCAATTGACATCAAACAGGACCTTCAGGCGGTCTTTCTCATGGACGACGCGGAAGTCATGGTAGAGAAAATCCGGGCCCAGGTACCGCAGGAAGCCGGAGAGCTTTTCCCGGAGAAGGGCGGCTTCTTTATCATCTGTGACAACGGGGTCGACGTGAATGACGGTCTGGATCCCGAACTTGCTGCGGAGACTTGTTTCCAGCTGGTCTGCGAGCATGTGGGAGTCGAGAAGCGTCATATCGGATGGCACCTCCAGATGGAGGGTCATCATCCGGGTTCCGGGGCCGTAGTCATGGATGATGAGATCGTGCATTCCAAGAACATGGTCGGTGCTGCGCACGGTATCTGTAATTTTCTTCACAAGCTCCGGATCCGGCTCCTGGCCAAGGAGCGGGCCGCTTGTTTCGAGCAGGGAATGGATGCCGGACACCAGAATGAAGATGGAGACAGCAAGGCCTCCGAAGCCGTCGATCG
>HF986537.1:20032-24514 GCA_000431495.1 Firmicutes bacterium CAG:791
GAAGACCGGTTACATGCTCAAGAATCAGGGAGAGCAGTACAACAGCAGTTGTGATGCAGTCATTTCTGGAATCGCAGGCCGCGGATTCCAGTGCTACGCTCTGAAGCTTTCCGGAGAGCCAGCGGTTGTAGCGGTACATATAGAGCTTCACCAGAATGGAACACAAGAGAATCGTGATGACCAGAGGACTCGAAGCGGACAGGGAAGGGTGCATGATTTTCCCGATGGATTCCCTTGCCAGCTCAAACCCCATGAGGAGAATGGCGATGGAGATAAAGAGTCCGGAAAGATATTCGATTCTTCCGTGCCCGAAGGGGTGTCCGGCATCTGCTTTGTGGCTTGCAAGTCGGAATCCGATGAGCGTGACAATGCTGCTCCCTGCATCGGAGAGGTTGTTCAGGGCGTCGGCGATGACGGAGATTGAGCCGGAGAGAACGCCTGCCAGAATTTTCACCAGGAACAGCAGAAGATTGAAGAAAATACCAAGGGCTCCGGAAAGAGTTCCGTAGCGCCCGCGGACCCGGGCGTCCTGGATGTTATCCGCATCCGGAATGAATTTGCGAACAAGAAATTGAATCATATCGAGCCTCCATAAATCAAATACACATTTTCACTTCCGAAAGAGGGAAACATTACCTTATAATATAGCGGTAAATGCTTTTATAATTAGCTACATATGCTAGTCTTTGAACAGAAGGCTAGTCAAGCGTAACTTCTGTGTGTTATATTTCCCAATGTTCCGTGTTTGCGCCGCAGTGGTTGCGGCTGAGAGGAGAATCTGCCTGTTATGAAGAAAATTGGAGAAGAATGCGGTGTGTTCGGTATGTGGTCGCCGAAGAAACAGAATCTGCCGATGCTGGCTTATTACGGACTGTTTGCTCTGCAGCACAGAGGACAGGAGGCAGCCGGAATCGCAGTGAACGAGGACGGTGTGTTCCGTTATCATAAGGACGGCGGCCTTGTGCATGAGGTTTTTCATGCGGAGGATCTGGAGGCTCTTGGAGAGGGACAGATCGTTGTCGGCCATGTCCGGTATTCGACCAGCGGGGATTCCAACCGCGGCAATGCCCAGCCGGTTGTCGTCCGTCATATTAAGGGCAGCATGGCGCTTTGCCACAACGGCAATCTGGTCAATTCCTATGAGCTTCGCTCGAAGCTTGAGAATGACGGATGTATTTTCCATACGACAACCGATACGGAAGTTATTTCCTATTTAATTACAAGAGAGCGCATTCACTGCTCGTCCATCGAAGAGGCGGTGAATCGCACGATCGATAAGATCCACGGTGCATTTTCCCTGGTTCTGATGTCCCCGACGAAGCTGATTGCGGTGCGTGATCCGCACGGCTTCCGCCCGCTCTGCTATGGCAAGACGAAGGATGGAAGTATTGTTTTTGCTTCGGAATCCTGCGCACTGGATGCCGTGGGTGCGGAGCTTGTCCGCGATTTGAAACCCGGCGAAATCATGGTCTGTGACCAGAACGGCCTTCGTTCCATCGAGGATCATGTGGGGGAGGTCAAGCCGTCCATGTGCATCTTTGAGTACATTTATTTTGCAAGACCGGATTCAATTGTGGACGGCGCTTCGGTTCATGAGGCGAGAGTCCGGGCTGGCGCGTTCCTTGCGCTGGAGCATCCGGTGCAGGCGGATGTGGTCATCGGCGTTCCGGATTCCGGTCTGGATGCGGCGCTTGGTTATGCGAAGCAGTCCGGCATTCCATATGGAATCGGCCTTCTGAAGAACAAGTATATCGGAAGAACCTTCATTGCGCCCGGCCAGGCGGCCCGCGAGGATCTGGTGAAGATCAAGCTGAACCCGATTGCGGAGACCGTTCGCGGCAAGCGCGTAGTTCTGATCGACGACTCCATCGTCCGCGGTACAACCTCGGCAAGAATTGTGCGGCTGATTCGCGAAGCGGGGGCAAAAGAAGTACATTTCCGCGTTTCCGCACCGCCGTTCCTGAATCCCTGCTATTACGGCACGGACATCGATTCGAGAGAGAATCTGATTGCATGTCAGCACTCGATTGAGGAGATCGCGCAGATCGTTGGCGCCGACACTCTCGGCTACCTGTCCGTGGAGAACGCCCTGAAGCTTGCGGGCGGAATCGGCAGCGAGTCGAGCTTCTGCGCAGCATGCTTTGACGGGAAGTATCCGACGGAGATTCCCTCCGAGACGGCAAAGGACCGCTTCGAGAGCAAAATTCCTGCGGAGTGGATGGAGAAGCATAAGATCTGACAGGCGGCCGGCGGAGTGGCTTGTGCAGCGGCCGGCGGAACGGGTTGAGAAGCATAAGATCTGACAGGCGGCCGGCGGAACAGGCCTGTGCGAAACGGTTTCCACGGAACAGGCCTGTGCGAAACGGCATTTGAGGATTTCATGAGAATTGACAAGTATCTTGCGGACATGGGCGCCGGCACGAGAGGAGAGCTCCGGAAGAGCATCCGGAAGAACGGCGTCCGGATTGGCGGAGAGCTGATTTTTGACCCGGGTTATCTTCTGAAGGAGGATGGCGCTTCGGATGTTTTTCCTGAGGTGATCTATCAGGGGGAACTCTGGCAGTATGAGCCGGTTGTCTGGTACATGCTGAACAAGCCGGCGGGCGTTCTGTCTGCGAGCGAGGACAGGAAGCAGAAAACCGTGCTGGACCTGATTACGGAGAGGAAGCGGACGGATCTGTTTCCCGTGGGCAGGCTTGACAAGGATACCGAGGGGCTTCTTCTCATTACAAATGACGGCGACATGGCGCATCGCCTTCTGGCTCCGAAATTTCATGTGGACAAAACATACCTTGTCCGGACGGCAGGCAGTGCTTTTACCGGGGAGGATGCTGCGAGGTTTGCGGCGGGAATCCGGTACGATGAGGCGCTGACAGCGCTCCCTGCAAGGCTTGAGAAGTCTCCTTTTGGAGATCCCATGGAAGCGCTTGTTACGATACGTGAAGGAAAATTTCATCAGATTAAGAAAATGGTGGCAGCCTTGGGCGGCGGCAAAGAGGTGATTTACCTTCGGAGGATTTCCTTCGGCCCGCTTAAGCTGGACGGGGCCCTTGCGCCCGGGGAATATCGACGACTGACCCCGGAGGAGGCGGCGGCCCTTGCGGACTGCTGCAAAGGAAGAGAGCATGGCAGAGAGAGCAGATAAAATAAGAGAAGAGCAGGAGAGAATCCGCAATTTCTGTATTGTGGCACACATCGACCACGGAAAGTCTACCTTGGCAGACCGTATGATTCAGATGACCGGCGTTCTTACCGATCGCGAGATGAAGGAGCAGGTCCTGGACAATATCGAGGTGGAGCGTGAGCGCGGAATCACCATCAAGTCCCAGGCGGTCCGCCTGATTTATCATGCAGATGACGGGCAGGAGTATATTTTCAACCTGATTGATACCCCCGGACATGTGGACTTTAACTATGAGGTGTCCCGTTCCCTTGCGGCCTGCGACGGCGCGATTCTGGTTGTGGATGCGACGCAGGGAATTCAGGCGCAGACGATGGCAAACGTCTATCTTGCGCTGGAGCACAATCTTGACGTGTTCCCGGTCATCAACAAGGTGGACCTTGCAAGTGCAAGACCGGAAGAGGTAAAGCAGGAAATTGAGGACGTCATCGGCCTTGAGGCAATGGATGCCCCCGAGATTTCCGCAAAGAGCGGCTTGAATGTCAAAGAGGTCCTTGAGGATGTGGTGAAGAAGATTCCCGCACCCACAGGCGATCCCGAGGCGCCGCTGAAATCTCTGATTTTTGACTCCCTTTATGATTCCTACCGCGGTGTGATCGTGTTTATCCGCGTGCGGGACGGCGTGATCCGCAAGGGCACGAAGGTTCGGTTTATGGCAAGCGGCGCGGAGGAAGAGGTCGTGGAGGTCGGTTATTTTGGCCCCGGGCAGTTTATCCCGTGCAGTGAACTCTCGGCCGGAATGGTGGGATATTTTACCGCATCCATCAAAAATATCCGCGATGCGAGAGTCGGTGACACCGTGACCGAGGCGGAGCGGCCTTGCGATGAGGCACTTCCCGGTTACAAGAAGGCACAGTCCATGGTCTATGCGGGGATTTATCCGCAGGACACCTCGAAGTATCCGGACCTGAAGGATGCTCTGGAGAAGTTCCAGCTCTCTGATGCCAGCCTTTCCTATGAACCGGAGACGTCTCTTGCACTTGGCTTTGGCTTCCGCTGCGGCTTCCTGGGACTCCTTCATATGGAGGTTGTCCTGGAGCGTCTTGAGAGGGAATATGGCCTTGACATCATCTCGACGGCTCCCGGCGTTGTATATCATATTTACAAGACGGACGGCACCATGATGGAGCTGACAAATCCGGCAAACCTTCCGGATCCGTCGGAAATTGAGCATATGGAGGAGCCGATTGTGTCTGCAGAGATCATGGTGACGACCGAATATCTGGGCGCCATCATGCAGCTGTGCCAGGAGCGCAGAGGTGTGTACCTTTCTACGGACTACATCGAGAAAACAAGAGCGG
>HF986537.1:24539-52738 GCA_000431495.1 Firmicutes bacterium CAG:791
AGAGCGGTTTTGAAGTACGAGCTTCCGTTGAACGAGATCATCTATGATTTCTTCGATGCACTGAAGTCAAGATCCAGAGGCTACGCGTCCTTTGACTATGAGCTGAAGGGGTATGTCCCCTCGAAGCTCGTAAAGCTCGACATCCTTGTCAACAAGGAGCCGGTCGATGCACTGTCCTTCATTGTGCATGAGGCAGGAGCCTACGACCGCGGAAGAAAGATGTGCGAGAAGCTTAAGGATGAGATCCCGCGCCAGATGTTCGAGATCCCGATTCAGGCTGCAGTCGGCGGCAGAATCATTGCCCGCGAAACCGTCCGCGCCTTCCGCAAGGATGTCCTTGCCAAGTGCTACGGCGGTGACATTTCCCGTAAGAAGAAGCTTCTGGAGAAGCAGAAGGAAGGAAAGAAGCGGATGCAGATGGTCGGCAACGTGGAGATTCCGAAGGATGCCTTCATGAACGTGCTGAAGCTCGGGGATGACCAGTAAAGCAAGCTGGCAAGTACTTTTTGCAGAAGGAATCATCCTTGGAGGAACTTTTCACTGCAGAGGGATGCCTGGGAGGCCGGGATTTCTCTGACATGTTATTCTCCGGACTGCCTGCTGCAGCGGAATTATCCGGAGAAATCATCCCTGGGAGAGCTTTTTTCTGTAGAGGGATGCATTTCGCGGAAGGAAATCATCCCTGGGAGAGCTTTTTTCTGTAGAGGGATGCATTTCGCGGAAGGAAATCATCTCTGGAAGAGCTTTTTTCTGCTGAGGGATGCTCTGCCCCACTGAATAGTAATCCCTGACAGAGCTTTTTCCTGAATGCAGATGCTATCCTGCGCGGGACCACGCACATGAGTCGAGCAACTACGTATAAAGCAGCCCTGTGTCGAACAACTGCACATAAAGCAGCCCTGTGTCAAGCAACAGTGCATAAAGCAGCCATGTGTAAAGCTGCACTGTGTAAAGAAAGCTGCAATGTAATGTATAAAGCTGCAACGTGCCAAACATCAATGTATCAAACAGATCAAATCCAAGAACAACAGCAAATTATGAACGACAGGGCTGCAGGTGAATTCACCGGCAGTCCTGTCAGCTTATATCTGCACCTTCCTTTTTGTGTTCGCAAGTGCCGGTACTGTGATTTTCTCTCCGGGCCTTATGATGCTGCGTTGAGAAGGCGATATCTTCGTGCATTGGAGACGGAGATTCGATTGAGTGCAGAGACATTCGGCAATGAACGTCTGAGCGCAGACACCGTCTTTCTCGGAGGAGGGACGCCATCTCTTCTGGATGCGGATGAGCTGGCGCATCTGATGGCGGTGCTGTCAGAGTCGTTTCGGATTCTTCTCGGAGCGGAGATTACCATGGAATGCAATCCGGGAACGGTAGGCAGGGAAAAGCTGCTTGCCTTCCGGGAGGCCGGGATCAACCGTCTTTCGATTGGCGTCCAGTCTTTTCGGGACGAGGAGCTAAAGCTCCTTGGCAGAATCCATACGGCGGAAGAAGCAAGGCAGTGTGTTCTGGATGCGAGATGGGCAGGCTTTGATAACATCAGTCTGGATCTTATTTCCGCCCTTCCCGGTCAGAACATCGGTCAGTGGATGGAGTCGCTTCGGGAGGCCGTAGCTCTTGCTCCGGAGCACATCTCTGCGTACAGTCTGATTCTGGAGGATGGCACGCCTTTGAAGGAAGCTGCGCTGGAGGGAAAACTTCCTCGACTTCCGGATGAAGATGAGGACCGGAAGATGTATCATGAAACAAGGAGCTTTCTTGCGGAGCATGGCTATCACCGCTACGAAATCTCCAATTATGCAAAAAAAGGCTTTGAAAGCCGTCATAACAGCGGCTACTGGACTGGACATCCGTATCTGGGATTTGGAATCGGAGCAGCTTCGTTCTATGCTGGCTGCAGGTGGAGCCATACAAGAAGCATGACTTCCTATCTGCAGGCGCTGGAGAGTGCAGGCGCATCAGCAAAATCGGACGGAGAATCCCTGTCATCTGCGGAGAAGGCGACAGGTCACAGATATCAGGAATATGCAGAAGTTCTGGAGTCCATCTATGAAGAGAAAGAAATCCTTTCGGAGAAGGATCGGATGGCAGAATTTATGTTCCTTGGCCTTCGAAGGATGCAGGGTGTTTCGGAAGCGGAGTTCCTGCGGCGCTTCGGGAGGACAATGGAAGAGGTGTACGGTCCTGTTTTGAATCGCTATCAGGAACTGCACATGCTGCAAAGAGAAGGTGGACGGATTTTTCTCACAGAGAGAGGAATTGATGTAAGCAACGCTGTGATGGCAGATTTTCTCCTAGATGAATGAAAACGGGTCACAGAGAGTGTATGAGCTGGTGCAGGTGCTGAAAAAACCAGGAAGAAAGCCGGACGGCCAGCAAGGGGGCCAATGGGGGGCCAACAAGAGGACCAATGGGGAGCCAACGGAAAGGATGACAACAGGATGGACAGCAGTATGAAAGAAAAGAAACCAGTGTATTTTACCTCAGAGAGGGTGTCTGCACATGTTACAAGAATCCGCGGCGCGATCTCAGAATATATGTACCTTGTGGAGGGAGAGGACCGGGCTCTTCTGATCGATGCGGGCTGCGGCGTCGGGAACATCGCAGCGTATGTCGGAACGTTGACGAAGCTTCCGCTTACGGTTGTGCTGACGCACGGGCATTACGACCACTGCGGAGGAATGTACCGCTTCGATGAGGTTTACCTGAACCGGGAGGAAAGGATTCCGACAGCGATTCATTACACAGAGGAAGTGGGAGCGCGCATTGCAAAAGAGCATGGCTTTTCAGACGATCCGGAGGCTGTGACAAGAATTCGTGACATCCGCATGCTGGATCTGGAGGATGGCAGGGTGTTCGAGCTTGGCGGAGGTGTTGAGGTCGAGACGATCTGCTGCCCGGGACATACGGTGGCAACGATGGCGATGCTGATCCGGCCGGACAGACTGCTTCTTACGGGGGATGCCTGCCACTGGATCACCTATCTTCACTTTGAATCAGGACTTACGGTGGAGCGGTTCCGAAAGAGTCTTGTGAAGCTCCAGACACGTGAGAGCGAGTGGGATTCTCTGCTTTTGTCGCATCCTGTGGACGAAGCTCCGAAGTCCTTGATTCCGGAGATGATCGGGCGCTGCGATCAGCTTCTTTCCAGGAAGACCGAAGGGCTTGTTTTCGAAAAGTTTGACGACACCTGTCTTCACTATGTGGCAAAAAAAGACGGCGAGCTTGCCAATCTTCTTTTTGATATCCGGAAGGTTCAGGAGCCGAAGAAGACAACGCAGGTTAAGGACGGCGTTCCGTACGAGGATACCTTTGCGGCAGCAGGGCTCTATGCAACGTGTGCAAGCGAGACAAGCCCGGAGAGGGAAGCGGACACGAGCGAAAACAGGCCGGAAGAAGCAGGAAACGCGAGCGGGAAAAGGCTGGAGGAAATCTGGCAGACCATGTTTTACGGTCCGGAGGATGAGAGAATTTATCATCCGGTGGGCGAGGACATGGGCTACATCGAGGATACGGGCAATCACGACGCAAGGACGGAGGGAATGTCCTACGGCATGATGGCCTGCGTGCAGCTGGATCACAAGGAAGAGTTTGACCGGATCTGGAAGTGGACGGTCACTTACATGTACATGGAGGAAGGCGAGAACGCGGGGTATTTTGCCTGGTCCTGCCAGCCGGACGGAACGAAGAATTCCATGGGACCTGCGCCGGACGGGGAGGAGTATTTTGCAATGGCGCTGTTCTTTGCGTCCCACCGCTGGGGCGACGGAGAGGGCATATTCGCATACAGCTCCTGGGCAAAAAAAATCCTGCAGGCCTGCATTTATCACGGCGCACCGGCGAACAAGGCGATGTGGAACCGCGACAATCATCTGATTCTGTTCGTGCCGGGCTGCCCGTTTACGGACCCGTCCTATCATCTGCCGCATTTTTATGAGCTGTTTGCGCTGTGGGATGAGGACAACCGGGAATTCTGGCAGAAGGCGGCAGAGGCGAGCAGAGAATATCTGCAGAAGGCCTGCGATCCTGTTACCGGACTTTGTGCCGAGTACGCTGAGTTTGACGGAACGCCGCACCTTCGGACGCAGGCAGAGATCGACGGGGGCAATCCCTATCGCCACGACTGGTTTTATTCGGATTCCTATCGGACAGCCGGGAATGTGAGCCTGGATGCCAGATGGTTTGGCGCGGACGCCTGGAAGGAGAGTGAGCTTGCCGCGTACCAGAAATTTTTCCTGAAGCACGAGCCTGTTTTCGGAATTTACGAGAAGGACGGCCGTGTCATCGAGGGTCAGGCGCTGCATCCGGTGGGACTCCTTGCAACGATTGCGGAGTGCTCGCTTGTGACGATTCATTCCGGGGATGAGGAAACGGCTTCGAATGGCAGATTCTGGCTGGAGAAGTTCTGGAATACGCCGCTTCGTAAGGGCGAGAGGCGGTATTATGACAACTTCCTGTATCTGTTCGCGTTCCTTGCGCTTTCCGGGGAGTACCGGATTTACTGAGCGCTGGA
Source organism: Firmicutes bacterium CAG:791 (assembly GCA_000431495.1). Classification (GTDB taxonomy): domain Bacteria; phylum Bacillota; class Clostridia; order Lachnospirales; family Lachnospiraceae; genus CAG-791. The sequence continues at coordinate 29,053 of HF986537.1, forward strand.
AATGCGGGGCAGATGCCGGATTTACTGAGCACCGGATTTACTGAGCACCGGATTTGCCGGGACCGGATTTACTAAGAGTTGGAGTTTTTTATGAACAAGGATTTCAAAAACTGGTCAGAGCTTAAGATTTTTCTGTCCTATTTCAAGCCGCACAGGAAGCTGTTTTACCTGGATATGGTGAGCGCGCTTCTGATTGCGATGATCGACCTTGCGTTTCCGTGGGTGTCGCGCTGGTGCATGTACACGCTGCTTCCGGACAATGCGTGGAGGACCTTCTGGACGGTCATGCTGGTCGTGACCGTCGCGTATGCGCTGCGGTCTGTTTTCTATTACATTATCTGCTACTGGGGGCATAACTTCGGGGCGCGGGTCGAGGCGGACATCCGCAGAGATCTGTTCCGGCACATCCAGGAGCTCAATTACGGCTTCTTCGATCACAACCGCGTGGGACAGCTGATGAGCCGCCTGACGACAGATCTTTTTGACGTGACGGAGATGGCGCATCACGCGCCGGAGGACCTGTTTATTTCCACGGTGACCATCCTTGGCGCTCTGATTCTCATGTTTCGGATTCAGTGGAGACTTGCCCTGGTTCTTACGCTGATGCTGCCGGTCTTTCTTGCGGTTGTGATGCTCTGCAGGCTTCACATGCGGGATGCATCGCGCAAGGTAAAGGTGACGGTTTCCGCGATCAACACGGAATTTGAGTCGGAGCTCTCCGGAATCCGGACGGCGAAGGCCTTTGCCAATGAGCCGGAGGAGCTGCAGAAGTTCGAAAAGGCGAATCAGAGCTACCGCGGGGCAAAATTCGGTTTTCACCGCGCCATGGCGGAGTTCAATGCGGCGATGGAATTTTTCCTCTGCATGCTGTCTGTGGCGGTGATTGCAGTGGGCGGCGCCCTCATTATGAAGGGCGAGCTGAATGTCATCGACCTGATTACCTTCAGCCTGTATGTCTCGACCTTTGTGAGCCCCATCCGGAAGCTCGCGAACACATCGGAGATGATTGCAAACGGTACGGCGGGTCTCCACCGCTTTGTGGAGCTGATGCGGACGGAGCCGGAGCTTTGGGACAGCGAGGGCGCGCTTGCGCTTCAGAACGTGCAGGGTGACATCAACGTGGATCATGTGTCCTTTGCGTATCAGAAGGGACAGGGAGTTCTGCATGACGTTTCGCTGCAGATCGCAAAGGGCGAGACGGTTGCTTTTGTCGGCTCCTCCGGAGGAGGCAAAACAACACTCAGCCAGCTGATTCCCCGCTTTTACGATGTGACGAAGGGCGCAATTTATCTGGATGGGCATGACGTGCGCGAGGTGACGCAGGAATCGCTGCATCAGAACATCGGCGTCGTGTCACAGGATGTTTTCCTGTTTGCAGGAAGCATCGCAGAGAACATTCGCTACGGACGGCTGGATGCCACGATGGAAGAGGTGATGGAGGCTGCCGCGAAGGCGGAGCTTGCGGAGGATATTGCGGCGATGCCGGACGGGTTTGAGACGAACGTCGGAGAGCGCGGAGTCCTTCTTTCAGGCGGACAGAAGCAGAGAATTTCCATTGCCCGGATTTTCCTGAAGAACCCGCCGGTTCTCATTCTGGATGAAGCAACCTCGGCGCTTGACAGCGTTACGGAGGCGAGAATTCAGGAGACGTTTGAGAAGCTCTCCAGGGGAAGAACCACCATTGTGATTGCGCACAGACTCTCTACGGTGAAGAATGCCGACCGCATTGCGGTCATCGAGGATGGACGCATCATCGAGCTTGGGTCCCACAAGGAGCTGATGGAGAAAAACGGAGCGTACGCACAGCTTGTCCGCACGCAGGAGCTGAAGAACTGAGGCAGGCGGCTTCCCGCGCATAACAGCAGGTTGAAAAATGAATTGAGAAAAATAGAAATCCCGCAGGGGGCTTAGGGGTAGCATATCATTCCGGAAAGCTTCTCTGCGGGATTTTGCTGTGATGAAATTCTGCCCCGGCATGCCGGCTCGGATTCTGACATGGCAGGATTCGGCACGGCGTGAAGCTGCCGGGGAATTACGTAAAACCTCAGGAGAGGTGCTCGGAGAGCGTTAACTTCCTGGTGGAGGTGAACTGGTCGCCGGTCAGGCTTCCGTCCTCGTACTCGATTTCGCCGGCCTGGTTGTCGTACGGATCGTCGCGGAAATAGGTCATCGGAGGCGTGAGCTGCTTCTGGAACTGCGGGTTCGAGGGCAGGCGGAACGGATCCAGGTTGCCGAAGAAGTGACGCTGTCTCCAGACATCTCCGCTGCGGAAAGCACCTCCGCCGTAGGACGGATCCACATAGAGCCAGCCAAACGGTGCAAGATAGACCATTGCCCAGTCATGGCTTCCGGGATCCCCCTCATAGAACTCGTTGCCGGATTCCCAGCGGGCCGGGATGCCAAGGCAGCGGCAGAGCGTGATGAACATCAGAGCCTGCAGTCCGCAGTCGCCCTTGCGGTTCATGGCTGCGTATTCGCCGAGGTTCTCAATGGTAAAATAGCTGCGGACGAAGGAGTAGGTCACCTGCGTCGTGATGTATTCATAGATGGCTCTCGCCTTTTCAAGAGGAGTCTCACAGCCCTCCGTGATCTTAAGCGCAAGATCCTTCATGAAGGGAGTGAAGCGGATGTGAGGCTGCTGTTCGGCAAGATCCTCCGGCTTTACCTCCTCGGCGGGATAAGGCTTGTTCATCTCAGCGCGGTTTGCGGAAACGGCCTCCTCGGTCCAAAGGTCATGATAAACGCTCTTTACCGTGTACTCGTACTCCACGAAGAAATCGTGATTCTCCCTGATGTCCTCCTCATAGCAGATGGTGCGCTGAGGAGCGTTCTCGTCTGCAAGAATGTAATGGTCGGAAGAGGTCTCGAGGATCTTAATATCGGAGACATAGCTGCAGGCGCAGACAACAGGGATGTAAACCTTGATTTTGCCGGGGCGGAAGGCATCGTCGTCCACGCGGAGCGTGAAACGGATGCGGAAGCGCCAGGAGTCGGAGCCGTTCTTCTTCATGTCAATGAGAGACTGCCAGAACGTGTTGCCTGGAGCAGATTCGGGTGCCTCCGTGCGCAGAGCGCCGCCCTTTTCCTTGCGGGCTGCATGCTCGACGTCGTTGCGAAGCGTGCCGGCCGTGCTGTGGATAAAGTGCTCCTTGCCGTTTACGTAGATCCAGTCAATGCGTCCCTTGTCCTGAAGCTCGCGGAACTGCTCCGGAGTCAGATCCTTGATGACCGTCTTCGCCCTTTCATAGGCTTCTTCGAAGGAATACGGGTAATCCGACGGAAGTCTCTTAAGAATCTCACGCTCGACGCGAAGCTTGGCTTTTAAGTTCTCACTGATGTCCTTCTGAAGCCACCGTTCAATCAGACGGGCTTCTCCGTCAAAATCGCCGAATTCCTTGCGGCTCTCAATGTCGGTAGGAAGTGCTGTGGAAAGCGCCTCCAGGTCGTTGTAGCGAAATGGTTCCATGATGATCCTCCTGTTTTTGTCAAAATTACTTCAGAACTTCATTATATACGCGAAGTACATTTTTATAGAAGATACTTTCGATTTCTTCCTGCGAAAAGCCTTCCTTTTCGAGCCCCTCCGCAAGAAGAGGAAGCGTGTCGGCGGTGCCGTAGTCCAGAAGTCCGCTGATTCCGTCAAAATCGCTTCCGAGGCCGAGGCATTCCCTGCCGCCGACGTTCATGATGTGCCGCGCGTGTGCCGCGATGGCGGCAAGGCTCTGGCGGGGATCCTTGTCCTTCGGCTCCAGAAATTCCGGGCAGAAGTTCAGGCCTGTGACGCCGCCGTGCTCGGCGAGCTTCCGGATCATGTCATCCGTCAGGTTGCGCCCGCAGCCGCAGACAGCTCTTGCATTGGAATGACTTGCAACAAAGGGTCCCTTTACGATGCGGCAAACATCATAAAAGCCGGCATCGGAGAGGTGGGATACGTCAACCAGCATTCCCATATCCTGCATTGCCTCCACGAATTCCACGCCGCGCTTTTTCAGGCCGTGGTCGTTCACCGGCTGGAAGGCAAAATAATGCTCCTTGTCCGGATGGTTGGGACTTGCGAGCTCGTTCTCGTAATTCCAGGTGAGCGTCATCATGCGGGCCCCCGCATCGTAGAGCTCCTTCAGGTGCTCGAGAGAGCCCTTGCAGCAGCCGCCCTCTTCAACGGACAAAAGAGCGGACATGCGGCCAGCCTTGTCATTTGCGAGGATCTCCTTGGCATTGGTGACCTGGGAAATGAGATCGGAGTTTGCAGCGACCTCCTCCTTGAAAACCTGTACGAGGCAGGAGATGGTGTGCCAGGGATCCAGATACGCAGGCTCCGAAGTGCTCGCCTCGGAATTCGATCCGCTCCCGCCGGATGTGGCAGCCGCTGCAGCGGGCGCCGCGGAGGTGGAAGCTCCGGCTGCTGCACTCGCTGAGGCTGTCTCCTGCGGCTCAAAAGGATTCTCCTCGAAATCAGCCCTTCGGTGCAGATCCACGAAAAGCCCCAGGTTCTGGCACAGGCAGTCACCCTTTTTCAGCCGCTCCAGATCAATCATGAAGTTGTTCTTCCGCAGCGTCTGGTTCTCCTTCCGGAGTCTGGAATACCAGATTTCGGAGATGGTATCACAATGCATGTCAATGTATTTCATACCGACGTCCTCCTCTAACTATATTAAGGTAAAACATTTGCATCATTGTATCACCGGATGCAATCTGGCGAAATGTGTTTCCGATATGATTTCCGTACCGGGAAGATAAGGTGTTCTCTATACCATACCGGGAAGACAGGGTGTTTTCTATTGACAGATGAGCAGTCAGGCTGTACTATCGTATACAATTATACAGAAAGTACCTCGCCTGTTTTTCCGCATCCGGCAGTGTCTGCCGCAGGCGGTTTCCAGCTTGAGGAGGAAGGTCTTTTTGCAGAAAAAGGAGGAAATAGTTATGAAGAAAACCGGCAGGATTCTTGCGGGCCTTTTGACGGGTGTGATGGCACTGTCACTGGCAGCCTGCGGCAGCGGCTCGTCTGGCTCATCCGGCAGCGGAGAGAACGGAGAAAAGACAACGTACCGATCCCTCTATTCCGGAGAAGTACAGACTCTGAACTATCTGACCACGAGTACTACCAATGATTACGCGATCAGCGCGAATATCATCGACTGCCTTGTGGACTATGATCAGTACGGAAACATTACTCCCGGCCTTGCAGAAAGCTGGGAATCCAATGACGATATGACCGAGTGGACCTTCCACATCCGTAAGGGCGTGAAGTGGGTCGACAACAACGGCAAGGAAATGGCTGATGTTACGGCAAACGACTGGGTTGCGGCAGCACGCTACGTAAACGATGCGGCGCATGAGTCCGACAACCAGTATATGTATGACACCGGCGCCGTGGTTCACAATGCGCAGGCGTATTACGATTACACCGCTTACATGCTGGCAAGCGAGAACGGGACGAAGGATACGGATGCAGACGGCGAGAAGCTCGAGCCTGTGGATCCGGTAAGCGCAGAGGACATCGGCGTGGAAGCTCCCGATGACTACACGCTGGTTTACAAGCTGGATGCTCCCTGCTCCTTCTTCACGAGCATCGTTTCCTACACCTCCTATATGCCGGTTTCTCAGGCATGCCTGGATGAGTACGGCGATTCCTTCGGTCTTGACAATGAGAGTCTCTGGTACAACGGAGCCTTCATTCTCTCCACCTATGAGCCTCAGGAGAAGCACGTTCTGACCAAGAACGCAGCCTACTGGGACAAGGATCACGTTTATCTGGACGAGGTGGTTTCTACCTATAATGCAGATGCATCCAGTGTAGAAGCCAACATGTACAAGAACGGCGAGATCGATTATGCATCGATCAGCGCAGACCTTCTGGATTCCTGGCTGAAGGATGACGCTGTTAAGGATCAGGTTCACGGCTCCAGACCGAACAACTCCTTCAGCTATTTCTTCTGCTTCAACTTCGATCCGCAGTTTGACGCACAGTACGAGCCGGAGAATTGGAAGCTCGCAGTCAACAACGAGAACTTCCGCAAGGCTATGATGGCTTCTATGGACCGCATCAAGGCACTGACGGTTTCTGAGCCCTACAATCCGGAATCTCTTCTGAACAACACCGTAACTCCTGCAAACTTCGCAGCAGCTGCCGGCAAGGATTACACACAGTACGATGCCCTGAAGGACATCACAAACGGCGACAGCTTCGATGCCGCAAAGGCAGTGGAGTATCGCGACAAGGCGAAGGAAGAGCTTGAGAAGGAAGGCTGCACCTTCCCTGTCAAGGTTCTGATGCCCTACAACCCCTCTGTCACCAACTGGGACAAGGAATGCCAGGTTCTTGAGCAGCAGATGGAAAGTGTTCTCGGAAGCGACTTTATCGACATCATCGTTCAGGCTGGTCCTGAGACCGGCTTCCTCTCTGCAGTACGCCGCAGCGGTGCCTATGCCTTTATGAAGTGTAACTGGGGTGCGGACTATGCAGATCCTCAGACCTGGGCAGAGCCGTTTACGGAAGGCAGCGGCTACAACTTCTGGGATATCTCCGAGGATGAAGGAACACAGGCAATCTATCAGGAGTGGACCGACAAGGTAACCGAGGCAGAGGCAATCTGCACCGATGACGAGGCCCGCTACAATACGTTTGCAGAGGCGGAGAAGCTCCTGATCGATCACGCAATCATTGTTCCTTTTGAGATTTCGAACGGCGGCTATACCGCTTCCAAGGTCAATCCTCTGGAAGGAGAGTTTGCTCCTTACGGCGTAGCACTTCAGAGATATAAGTTCCAGCATCTCGGCGAGAAATCCATGAGCATGGACGAGTTCAATGCAGCACTTGCTGAGTGGGAGGAAGCAAGAGCGAAGGCTCTGGAGAGCGCGGAGTAACCCTGGCGCCGGAATCAAAACAGACATATTTTTATTGCAATCACGTTTCAATAAAGGCATTATTAATGTAATGCGTCAAATCAATCCGGCAGGCGCCTACCGCACCTGCCGGTTTACGTGCATACTGCAGTGCGAAAATCCTTCAGAAAAAATCCCGTGCGGAAGCGTAATGGGAGCATTCAACGGGACAGCACAGCGGAAATCCAAAGGCACGTAACAGGAGGTACCCCTTGGGTAAATACATTCTCAAACGACTGGTGCACTCACTCATCACCTTGTGTATCGTCATCACCATTGTCTTGCTTTTGCTCCGCAAAATGCCGATCGAGGGATATTTTAACAACTATGAGAAGATGTCCCAGACACAGATCAATGTCACGCTGCAGAAGCTCGGACTGAAGGATCCGGCACCGGTTCAGGTCGCGAAGTATTTCGGCCAGCTTGCAAAGGGAGACCTCGGCACTTCCAACAAATACCGCAGCGGATACCCGATCGCGAAGATCATTGCGAAGAAGGCACCGATCTCCATAGAGATGGGACTTCTCTCGGAGGTGATCGCGCTTGCGGTCGGACTTCCTCTGGGAATTGCCATGGCGAAGTCCACGAGAAGCCGGTGGAAGCTGTGGGATAAATTCGGAACGGTACTCATCGTTATTGTTCAGGCGGTACCATCCGCGGTTTATCATCTGCTGATTCAGCTCTACGGCAGCGAGCTGTTCGGTGTTTCCATGCTGTTTGATACGGACAACTGGGTCACCTGGATTCTTCCGGTGTTCTCGCTGTCTCTTGGCAACATCGTGTACTATGCGATGTGGCTTCGCCGCTACATGGTGGATGAGGCCAATAAGGACTACATCCGTCTGGCAAGAGCAAAGGGCGTTCCGGAGGGCAAGATCAGCCGCGTTCATATTTTCCGCAACGCATTTGTTCCGCTGGTTCAGTACATCCCGAACTCGATTCTGTTCACCCTGATGGGCTCCCTGTACGTAGAGTCCCTGTATTCCATTCCGGGAATGGGCGGACTTCTGGTTCAGGTGATTAAGATTCAGGACAACACGATGGTGCAGGCGCTGGTAGTCATCTACGCGGCCATCTCTGTCGTTGGCCTTCTTCTGGGTGATGTGCTCATGGCACTGGTGGATCCCAGAATCAGCTTTATGAAAAAGGAGGGCTCCAGAGCATGACCATTCGAGGAGAGAAAGAAAAACAGCTGGAGAATGCCATCACAGCCGATCTGAAGAAGAAGCTGACTCCCTACGAGAACTACCGGGAGCTTCCGGAGGAGGAGCTGTTTGCAGAGGCAGCAGCAGACGAATCCGATGCAGAGCGCGGCGGCTATTCCAATTATTCCTACTGGAAGGCAACGCTTCGTGCGTTCTTCAAGAACAAGGTGGCGGTGTTCTTCCTGATCGTCATCATTGCGGTTCTTGCGTTTACGTTTGTTCAGCCCCTTCTGCCGAATCAGAAGAGTCCGAAGACCATCTACAACGATCCGCAGACGGGTATTCAGATCATCAACCATCAGCCGGGCTCCGAGTTCTGGTTCGGTACGAACTCCATCGGACAGGACCTCTGGGCAAGAACCTGGGCAGGAACAAGAACATCGCTCGGCATCGGCTTTGCCGTTGCTGCGTTTGAGGCCTGCTTCGGCACTCTGATCGGTCTTCTTTGGGGCTATGTGCGGAAGCTGGATACGTTTTTCACGGAGCTGTACAACATCTTCGATAACGTTCCGCAGACGCTGGTGCTGATCCTGATTTCCTATATCATGAATCCGGGCATCGGAACGATTATTTTCGCACTGTGTCTGACGGGCTGGCTGTCGATGGCGCGCTTTATCCGGAACATGGTGGTCATCATCCGTGACCGGGATTACAACCTGGCGTCCAGGTGCCTTGGCACAACGACGGGAAGAATTGTCACGAAGAACCTGCTTCCGTATCTGGTGTCGGTCATCGCGCTTCGCATTTCCCTTGCGATCCCCGCGGCGATCGGAAATGAGGTTTTCGTAACCTATATCGGAATCGGCCTTCCGACCGACATTCCGTCTCTTGGAAACCTGGTTCAGGCAGGACGTCTTTTGATGAGCCAGCCGGAGCTTCGGTATCAGCTCCTGTTCCCGACAGCGATTCTGGCGGTGATTACGATTTCTCTCTACATCGTCGGCAACGCGTTTGCGGATGCAGCGGATCCGAAGAATCACATGAACTGAGGAAGGGAGGACGAACATGAGCGATACAAACAGAGAAGTCCTTCTTTCTGTAAAGAATCTGGATTTCAAATTTACCCTCCGCGGTCAGGTGCTGCATGCACTTCGCGGAATTTCACTGGATGTTTATAAGGGCGAGAGCCTTGCCATTGTCGGCGAGTCGGGCTCCGGAAAGTCGGTTTTCGTGTCGACTCTGATGGGCTTGAATGCGGCAAACGGCAGGATCACCGGCGGCAGCATTTCCTACGACGGCTGGGAGCTGACAAGGCTTCACACCAATGAGGACTGGAGACAGATCCGAGGCAGGAAGATCGCAATGGTCATGCAGGATCCGATGACCTCCCTGAACCCGCTGAAGACCATCGGCTATCAGATTCAGGAGGCCGTGGAGCTTCACCAGAACCTGCACGGCGAGGAGGCGAAGAAGGCTGTTTATGAGCTTCTGACTGATGTCGGCATCAGCGAGCCGGAGCGCCGCTACAAGCAGTATCCGCATGAGTTCTCCGGCGGCATGCGCCAGAGAGTTGTCATTGCGATCGCGGTTGCCTGCAAGCCGGAAATCCTCATCTGCGATGAGCCGACGACGGCGCTGGATGTTACCATTCAGGCGCAGATCCTTGGTATTCTAAAGGAGATGAAGGCGAAGTACGATCTGACCACCATTTACATCACACATGACCTTGGCGTGGTGGCGAACGTTGCGGACCGCATTGCGGTCATGTATGCAGGCGATTTTGTCGAGATCGGAAGCTGCAACGAGGTCTTCTACGATCCGAGACACCCCTATACCTGGGCGCTTCTGTCGAGCCTTCCGCAGCTTGGCGTGAAGGGTCAGGATCTGTATACCATCGTCGGAACGCCTCCGAACCTGTTCAAGGAGGTGCACGGAGATGCCTTTGCGGCACGGAATCCGCACCCCTTGAAGATTGATTTTGTAAAGAGACCTCCGATGTTCCAGGTGACACCGACGCACATGGCAAGAACCTGGCTTCTGGATCCGAGAGCTCCGCAGATTGATCCGCCGGAGCACATCCGCGTTCTGCAGGAGAAGGGAAAGGTCCTCGGCCTTTCGGCTCCCCTGAGGGGCGTTCCGGTTCCGGGAACGGAAGAAGGCAGCTCTGTTGAGACCGGGTCTGCCGATATGTCACAGAAAGGAGCGTCCGCAGATGACTGAGAGGAAGAAACTGGTAGAAGTGGACCACATCAAGGTCCAGTTCGGCTCCAAGCGGCACCCCTTTACCGCAGTGGATCATGTCAGCTTTGATATTTACGAGGGAGAGACCTTCGGCCTTGTCGGAGAATCCGGCTCAGGGAAAACAACGATCGGCCGTTCCATCATCCGGATCAATCCGGTGACGGAGGGCGAGATTCGTTTTAACGGAAAGAGAATTTCCGGAAAGCTGACGAGGGAGGAGGATCATCAGGTCACCAGGGACATTCAGATGATTTTCCAGGATCCGATGAGCTCTTTGAATGAGCGCGCGAAGGTCGGATACATCGTTGCAGAGGGACTGTATTCTCCGGGTCATCATCTGACCGAGGAGGAGCGGCAGGAGAAGGTTGACCGTGCACTTTCCGACGTCGGACTTCTTCCGGAGTTTGCAAGCCGCTTCCCGCACGAATTTTCCGGCGGTCAGAGACAGAGAATCGGTATTGCAAGAGCCCTTGTCATGGATCCGAAGTTCATCGTGGCGGATGAGCCGATCTCCGCATTGGACGTCTCCATCCGTGCGCAGGTTCTGAACCTGATGTCGCACCTCCAGAAGGAGCGCGGACTGACCTATCTGTTCATTGCACATGATCTGTCCGTGGTCCGCTTCATCTGCGACCGCATTGCCGTCATTCACAAGGGTCAGATCGTAGAGCTTGCGGAGTCGGAGGAGCTGTTCCGTCATCCGCTGCATCCTTATACGAAGGCACTTCTGTCTGCGATCCCTCAGCCGGATCCGGAGGAGGAGAAGAACAAGAAGCTGATCGTGTACGATCTTTCCATGCACGACTATTCGACGGATAAGCCGGTGTGGAGCGAAATCCTGCCGGGACACTTTATTCTGGCTAATGAGAAGGAGCTTGCGGATTACCGCAAGGAGCTGGAGCAAAATTAATCCATTCAGATTACAGATTAAAATGGCTGACAGCCCAAGGATGAGCTGCAGGCGAAATCCCGGAGTGGATTTTCGCCTGCAGCTTTATGTATAATCGACAGTATGGAAAAGGAGATTCCGTATTATGAAGGTTCTGATTGCAAATCTTGACACACCCAACTACATCAAGGCCATGTCACACTTCGGCGCGGAATGCGTCAACACCCGCGAAATTCCGGAGAGCATCGAGGAATACGACGCACTGATTCTGCCGGGCGGTGATGACATTGATCCTGTTTTCTTTCATCAGGAAATGAACGGATCGCGGGACATCGATCATGAGCTTGATGTGACGCAGCTTACGCTGTGCCGGAGATTTGCAGAGGAAGGAAAGCCGATTCTCGGCATCTGCAAGGGTGCACAGGTCATCAATGTCTGCTTCGGCGGAGATATCATCCAGGATCTTCCGGACGGAAAAAGGGAGCATCACTCCTATCACCAGGGGCTTGGAACCGGAGAGTACCATGAGACGGACATCGTCCCCGGAAGCTTTCTTGCGAAGCTCTACGGAGAGCATGTCGTAACCAACAGCTATCATCACCAGGCGATCGGCAAGGTCGGGGAAGGCCTCGAGGTTCTGCAGAAGAGCGATGACGGCGTGATCGAGTTCATGGCGCACAGGAGCCTTCCGATCTATGCCGTTCAGTGGCACCCGGAGAAGAACTGCTGGGATACGGCAAAGAAGGGCGTTGCGGACGGCGAGCCGCTGTTTACGTATTTTGCAGAGAAAATCAGGAAAGGAAAGTGAACTCCGCGCGATCCGGGTTTCATGCCGGAAGAAAAAATCGGGAGCATCAGGAAAGGTCAGTGAATTACAATGCCTACACTTAGAAATTTATTTGAAAATGCCTTTCGGCCCTGCGGCCAGACGCTGTACGTCTGGGGCGGCGGCTGGAACAAGGAGGACACCGGAGCCGGAGAGGACGGCATGCGGATCGGACTGAATCCGGAGTGGAAGAGGTTTTTCGATGAAAACGCCGGCACCTACGACTACGACAAGCACCGCTTCGAGTTCGGACACGGGCTTGACTGCTCCGGGTTCGTCGGCTGGACGCTTTACAACACGCTGGAGAAGGAGCCCGGAATTCCGGGCTATGTCATGAGCTCCACGACGATGGCGAAAACCTTTGCGGAGCGCGGCTTCGGGACCTATGTGCCGAACGAGGAGATTACGGAGTACCGTCCCGGCGACATTGTCAGCATGAACGGTCATGTCTGGATTGCCATCGGTCAGTGTGAGGACGGGAGCGTCGTTCTGACGCACAGCAGCCCGAACACGGGCGTCCAGATCTCCGGCAGCATGCTGCCCGGAAAGGAAGAGAAGACCACGCAGTCTTACGCCGTTGCAGAGGCTGCCATGGCAAAATATTTTTCCCGATGCCACAGCTTCTATGCGACCAGGGAATGTGCGCTGGACTACCGGGGCGGAAACCTTATGCACTGGGATCTGGAGCACGGCGTTCTCACGGATCCCGACGGATTTGTGAAAATGGGGCCCGCGGAGATCATTGACGCTGTCCTTGGCTGAGCCTTACAATGTAACTGCGTTCCGCGACAGTTACAGAGAGACAGGTAACTGCGTTCCGCAACAGTTACAGAGACAGGTAGCTGCGTTCCGCAGCAATTACGGAAGCATGTAACTGCGTTCCGAAACAATTACAGAAAGACGAGGGATCAAGCAAAATGAGCAGTGAGAACGAGAAGCGTCTCGACATCATCAAGCTGTCGGACGATGAGAAGGATGTCATCATCCTGGACCAGACAAGACTTCCCAATCACGAGGAGTATCTGAGAATTCATGAGGAAGAGGTGGCATGGAAGGCTATCAAGCTGCTGCAGGTAAGAGGCGCTCCGGCGATCGGTATTTTTGCCGGATATTCCATGTACGTGCTGGCACAGCGCTATGAGGAGCTGCCCTATCCGGAGTTTCTGGAGAAGTTCCGGAAGCAGGCAGACTACCTGAACAGCTCCCGCCCGACGGCAGTGAACCTGTCCTGGGCGCTGAAGCGTCAGATCAAGGTAGTGGAAGACAACAGCGACAAGCCGGTGGCAGAGATTGTAAAGCTCCTTGGAAAGGAAGCAAAGGCAATCGAGGAAGAGAACACCGAGATGACCCGCAGAATTGCGGAGTACGGCGCAACGCTCATCAAGGACGGCGACGGCATTCTGACACACTGCAACGCAGGCTATCTTGCCTGCCTTGGCTATGGCACGGCAACGGCTCCGATCTACTATGCAACGGAGCAGGGCATGAAGCTGCACGTATTTGCCGATGAGACAAGACCGCTCCTTCAGGGTGCAAGACTGACCTCCTATGAGCTTCAGAAGGCAGGCATCGATGTGACTCTGATCTGCGACAACATGGCATCCATCGTCATGAAGCAGGGCTGGGTGAACGCGGTATTCGTCGGCTGCGACCGCATTGCGGCAAACGGCGATTTTGCCAACAAGATCGGCACCTCCGGTGTTGCGATCCTGGCAAAGCACTACGGAATCCCGTTTTACACCCTGGGACCGTCCTCCACGATTGACTTCGACACGCCGACAGGAGCTGACATTCACATCGAGCAGCGCGATCCTGAGGAAGTCAAGGATATGTGGTACGCGGAGCCGATGGCACTGAAGGAGGTCAAGAGCTATAACCCGTCCTTCGACGTGACCGATCATGAGCTTCTGACCGGAATCGTAACGGAGCGCGGCATTGTATACCCGCCGTTTGAAGAGAACCTGAAGAAGCTGTTCGACCGGTAAGGCGTGAAGAAGCTGTTTGACCGGTAAGGTGCGGCTGCCTGAAAAGCTGCCGGGCCGGGGAAATGCTTGCCGGAGACAGGTGGCAGCGCAGCAGGAGACAATGGAATTCACAAATTCAGGAGGAAGAGAATATGGAACCGAGAGAAAGTATTTCCGCAAGTATCGTAGTAAAGGATGAGCTGGCAAAGGTTGTTCTGATGCCGGGCGATCCGCTCCGCGCAAAGGCTGTTGCCGAGAAGTTCATGACCGACGTGGTCTGCTTCAACGACACCCGCAACATGCTGGGCTTTACCGGAACGTACAAGGGAAAGAGAATTTCCGTTATGGGTCACGGCATGGGCGTTCCGTCCATCGGCATTTACACGCAGGAGCTTTATAGCCAGTTCGGTGTGGAAGCCATCATCCGCATCGGCTCTGCCGGCGGACTGGACATGGATGTAGATGCGAAGGACGTTGTTATCGCTGAGGCAGCATCCAGCAACTCCAACTATGGAAACGCATACGGAATTCCCGGACAGCTGGCAGCCTGCGCAGATTACGACATGCTCGCAGAGGCGGTTGAGAATGCCAAGGCACAGGGCTGCAACTACAAGGTCGGCAAGGTTTATACCTCGGATTTCTTCTATTATCCGCAGACCGGCGTGAACGAGAAGCTTCGCGATTTCGGACACCTCTGCGTTGAGATGGAGGCAGCCGGCCTGTACTGGACAGCATGCGCAAACCACAAGAAGGCACTGGCTATTCTGTCCATTTCCGATCACCTCTTCAAGCCGGTAGCTCTCTCCGCACAGGAGCGCCAGGACAGCTTCACGGATATGATGGAGATCGCACTGAACACGGCAGTGAAGTTCGCGTAAAAAAGTGCGCGGAAAGACCGGCAGAATGATTGGCACAGAGGCCGGCGGAAGGATTGGCGCAGAAGCCGGCGGAAGGTACGCAGGGACATCGAAAATATTTTTCGGACAGTATGAACCGGAGCGGGGGCATTTGGCCCCCGCTTTTGCTGTCTTTTGTGATACGATCGTGAAAATCGTTTATCGGACAGAACAGGGATGCATCCGAGGCGGCCGAAATAATCCCTGTGGGGTAAAAAGGCAAGATAGAGATGCATTCAGGCGGCCGAAATAATCCCTGTGGAACAGAAAAGTCAGATAGAGATGCCTCTGACCGGGACAAAGTAATTCCTGTGGAACAGAAAGTCATCGCCGGGAGCGGGGAGACGATAGCAGAGAATACAAAAGCCGCCTGGCACGTAAATGTCATGCTAAGAAAAGCGCAAACAGAAAAATAGCGCAACCAAATAAACAGAAAATATCGTATGATAGGGCGAAAGGCAATCGGAATTATGATTTCAGAAAGGAGCCATTCGCCTATGAAAGTAAGACGCGTGAGTTTGGAGCAGCTTCTGAAGCAGCTGGAAAACAGCAGGATGTCATCGGATCTTGGCAAGGATATTCTGTCCACCTATGACATTCTGCGTGGCTGTCCGTTTGATCGGAACGAAGCTGCGAGCCGGATCATCCTGAACAACGCGAAGCACCCCGGCATTCTGGCGTCCCTTTCAAAAGGATCGCGGCAGCATCCGGTACTCCCGGATTCCGACACGATTCCCGCAAATGAAATCCGAAGCCGGCTCAACCTGCAGTTTCAGGAGCTCTGCCGGGAAGCAGCGAGTGTCCTTGGCTATGCGCTGGAGGAAGCATGAAGCCGAAGCTTCGTGCCGCAACGATCTGCGCTACTGACCGGATTCCATCACGATCGTCTGCGATGCCGATTGACATCTCAAACGGTTAAAAATAACAATAATATCCATACGTCGGCATTTTATGAGGTAAAATGTTGATGTATGGATTTTTTGTGGAGTGCAGATGATTAGAGAGAAGCGAAAGGCAAATGCAGACTTCAAGTGAGAAAAAATTCTACATGGCAGCTGCGAATGTAGCAGCCTGCCTCGGAGTGATCATTCTTCATACAAATTTTGTGTTCTGGACAAAGCCGGGAGGGAGACTCTGGATCACCTCCTGCTTTCTGGAAACTTTCTTTTACTGGCCGGTTCCGGTGTTCTTCATGTTGTCCGGCGCCAACCTGCTGGATTATCGGGAGCGGTATTCCACGGTGGAATTTCTGAAAAAGAGAATATCGCGTACTCTGATTCCGTTTCTGTTCTGGAGCCTTGCGGCAGAGCTGTATCTGTCGGCTCTTTATGAACGAGCCATAGACTGGAGCTTTCCAAGGGTTCTGAATGATATCCTGAATGCAAAAACCTTTTCCATATACTGGTTCTTCCTCCCTTTGTTTGGTGCCTATCTGTCGATGCCGGTTCTGAGCCGAGTGGAGCATAAGATACGCACATATCTGTATGCAATTCTCTGCGGGATGTTCTTTGTCTGCATTCTGCCGCTTGTATGCAGGCTTCTTGATGTTCAGATGAACCATGAGCTGATTCCTCCGATCGCGGGAGGATATCTGATTTATGTCATGCTCGGGTATGTTCTGGACCGCGTGGATCTGGATAGGAAGACGCGGTGTGCCTTCTATTTGCTCGGGATCATTGGATGGCTGATGCAGTTTATCGGGACGATCCTTGCCTCCGAGGGGGAGATCGGAGTCGATGTTACCTTTAAGGGATATACGAATTTTCCGGCCTTTCTGCAGGCAGCTGCTGTTTTTGTATTTCTGAAATACGCAGACTATGAGAAGCTTTTCGGAAGCAGGATGGAAGCGGTGCGGGAACATGTGATGTCCCTGTCCTCTCTGACATATGGAATCTATCTGATTCATTATTTTTTCGTGGTCGGTCTGCCTCGCCTTTGGGATATTCAGACGACAAAGCTTAGCTGGAGACTGGGCGGGGCAGTTGGTATTTTCTTTCTGAGTGCGGGGATTACCTGGCTGCTGAAGAAGATTCCGCTTGTGAGAAGGCTGGTACCGTAAAACGCAGAACGCCCTCCCGAGGATGTCCTGCAGGATATTGAACACCATGGAATCGAAGCTGGTGCCGAAGAGGAAAACATGTTGAAAAATCGCAAATCAAACCGCAGACTGCGGTACGTCCTGGCATATACAATCCTGTATTTGATTCTGGCTGGCCTCCTGGTCCTGTTCTTCAGGCTGCAGAACCGTTCGCTGGTCTACCATGCGGATGCATGGAGGCAGCATCTCCGCGCACTTGCCTATTACGGGAAGTGGCTTCGGGGGAATCTGTGGCATCTTCTTCATGATCATTCTCTGACGCCGCAGTCCTGGTCCTTCGGCCTTGGATATGGATCGGATGTTCTGACAACGCTCCACTATTATTGCATCGGGGAGCCGTTGGCGGCATTGACGGTATTCATTCCGGAGCGGTTTACCAAGTATTACTTCGAATTTCTGATCCTGCTGCGGCCGTATCTCGCAGGACTTTCGTTTTCTGCCTATGCGGAATATACGATCAGCAGAAAGCAGCTCCATGGAACCGGGAGCTGCACGACCACAGGTTCCGGTTCGTTGCCGATTTTATGCGGTGTGCTCTGCTATGTTTTCAGCGGAACCGTGCTGTATCTTGGAATGCTGCATCCGTTTTTCGTGACCCCGATGATCTATCTGCCGCTTCTCTTCCTTGGCGTTGAGAAGGTTCTGCGGGAGAGGAAGCCGCGTATTTTCCTTGTGACCGTCTGGCTTGCGGCCCTGTCCAATTTCTATTTCTTCTACATGCTCGCATGGATGACCGCGGTCTATGCACTGGTGCGGGTGATCGCGAGAACGCGCGGAGAACAGGCGATCCGAAATGCAGGCGCTGGCAACGCAGGAGCGGGGCAAACACATCGCAGGAACTGCGCAAGCTGGATTTCGGAGGCACTCCGCAGGCTCCTGCAGCTTCTTGGCTATGCCATTGCGGGAACGATGGCAGCAGGCGCGGTTCTGATTCCGATTCTGGTGCAGTTTCAAAGCGATCCGAGAAATGCCACCTCGTATGGCTTGCCTCTTTTCTATGAGAAGGAATATTATTCGGAGCTTCTGAAAAATGCGTTGACCTTTATCAACCATCCGCTGTATGACACCGAGCTCTGCCTGTCGGTTGTCTGCATCGCGGCGGTGATCACACTGTTTTTCCTGCGGGGGCACGGGCAGCTGAAGCTTGCGGTCATCGGCGCGGCTGTGATGCTGTGCCTGCCTGCTGCCGGCTATGTAATGAATGGCGGAGCGTATGTGATCAACCGGTGGACGTTTGCTGTGGAATTCCTGTTCGCCTTTGTGCTTACGGTTGTCTGGAGCGATGAGCAGGTCCGTTTCCGGGGCAAAAACATTGGCCGGGGCCTCGCATTTTCGCTTGTCCTTGTGACGCTTGCGCTGAATATTGTAATCGGCTACCTCCGCATCCCCGCAGGAGAAAACGGCGGTACCGGTCAGAACGGCTTCCCGTCGGAGTTTGCGGATGAGCAGACGGCAGAAGAATACATGACTGCAGCCGGCCGGAATGAGTCGGCTGCGGTGACGCAATACGCGGCCGCAGCGGAGAATCCGGTGTTTTATCGTTATACCGGCCGGGATCTTACCTACAATGCGGGAACGCAGACACAGACCTCCTCGACGCAGTTCTGCTGGAGCCTTGCAAACGGTTCTGTAGCCGATTTCTTCAAGATGCTTGGCGTGAATGAGGAGCAGAATTTCAGCTATACCGGCTTGGACGATCGGACCGCGCTGGAGGCACTTGCCGGGGTAAAATATTACGCCATTGCCTACGACAATGATTACGAGAAGCAGTTTGTTCCGTACGGCTTTGCAGACTGCGGAACCGTGGAAGCTTGGAATTCCGCGGAGAGCCTTCAGGAAAAATCGGGTGCTGAGTACGGGGATGACAGCTGGGAGCCCGTGGTACCGACCTACCACATTTATCAGAATACGTTTGCACTGCCGATCGGCTATACCTATACCGGATTTGTTTCAAGAAGCGCGTTTGATGCGATGGATTTGACCGAGCGCCAGGAGGCACTGCTTCAAGGCGTTGTTCTCGAAGGTGAAGACGAAGAGAGGATGAAGGCCGGTAATGAGGACCGTCAGGAAACCGGGAATGAAGAAGGCCTGCAAGCCAAAGTAAGCGGTCTGGAGCAGGTGCAGCCGGAATTTTCAGAGGAAAAGCGCACGTACACTGTAGAAACCGGAGACGGCGTTTCGTATGTTGCAGAAGCCGATGACGGAGTCTCGAATGCTTTGGAAGGCCCTGCGGCGCCTGCTGCGGACAATGGGAAGGAAGCCTCTGCCCCGTGCTTTCGTGTGACGAAGGAAGGCGCGAAGGTAACGCTTCGCTTTGAGGCAGCAGAAGAGGCGGAAACCTATCTGGTGCTGCGTGATCTTGACGCCGGACCGCTTGACGGGGAAGGCGTGAAAGACGGGGAAGACGAGAAATCGGATACCCAGGCAGAAATGCAGGAAATTTATCCCATCCAGGTCACTGCCCTGCGAGACGGCACTGCATTGACGGACAAGACTTTGAACTATAAAACGGAAATCAACCAGTATTACAGCGGCTGGAAGGATTTTGCCATCAACATGGGATACCGGAGCCATGGAGCAGATGCATTGGAAATTACGTTCCAGAGCGAAGGAGTCTATTCCATGTCAGAGCTTGCCGTTGTTGTACAGCCGACAGAGGAGATGATGCGGCATGCGGTGGATCGACTCGCCTGCACAATGACGGATGTCGATCTTCACCGGAATCCGGTGTCCTTTGCAAGCAGCGAAATCACAGGAACGGTGAATGCAGAGCAGGACCGGTATCTGGTGTTCTCCATCCCGTACAGCAAGGGCTGGACGGCATATGATAATGGCAAAAAGGCCGAGCTGCAGAAAGCGAATCTGATGTATCTTGGCATGCCGATTGAGGCAGGAAACCACGAAATCCGGTTGGTATATCGCACACCAGGCGGAACGGCGGGGATTCTTATGTCGCTTGCCGGAGTGGCTCTGATGATTTTTCTGTGCAGAAAGAGTGCCGGAGGACAGAGAGCAAGAAATTGTAACCCAGACTGAAATGCAGTCATGATTAAGCAGTCTGGGCAAAAGAATAAATTCAATCGAAAAATCTGGAGAAACGTATTTATGAACCACATGAACAACAGCAGGACTAAGCGGCGCAGTCTGTCTTGCCGGATCAAAGAGCATTGGAGTCCTGTGATCCTTTTTGTAAACCTTGCAGCCTACATTGGCTTCGCTTTGATTGACGGGCCGGTCTGGTGCCGGGATTCGAACAGCTACGCTACGATGGACTACACGAGAGAGCCGATCTATCCCACTTTCCTGTGGCTTATGCGAAAGCTCTTTGGTGAAAATATGATGGTGCACGGCTGGGATCTTACGGACCGTCTCGGGGGAAAAGCACCTGCGATGGAGCCGCTCTATCTGATGGCGGTTATTGTAGTCCAGTCGATTCTTGCGGCTGTTACGGTGTGGCTTCTTTCGCAGCTCTGCTATGAAATCAGCGGAAAGCTTCGTTTTGCTGCTGCGACAAATCTTGTGATGTGGGGCGTTGATCTTCTGAATCGTTTCGGGGCAAAACGAGGATCAACCTACACGCAGAGTATTATGACAGAAGGCTTTGGCGTTTCCTTTTATATCCTGTTCTTTCTGAGCCTTTTTCAGTATCTGAGGCAGCGCCGCAGAATGGAGCTCGGAAACGAAACATCCTGGAAGAGATATCTCCGGCTTTCTGTTCTGATGATGGTTTTATGTGCATCCCAGCACAAGCAGCTGACCATTACTCTGATCATCTTTGCAGCTGCCGCGATTTCTGCAGATTTGCGGCTCCTGATCCGGTACCGCAGCTTTGTGAAAAAAGGAAATCAAGCCGCAAATCAGGGCGGTCAGCAATGCTGCAGAAAAAAAGAAACACGAAAAACGGCACTGAGTTGGCTCTGCCTGGATGCTGCGGCACTTCTTTGTGCAGGAGTTCTGATTTTCCTGATCGGACACATTTATAACCTGACGTTCCACGGTGTGTGGTCCTTCCATACAGGAAGTGCAGATAAGATTGACAGTACGCTGCTCTACACAGTTACCGAGGAGGATGCAGAGCTGTTTGTATCGAATGAAAAAGCTGCACCCGATGACGCGGATAACCTGCGTAAGCTCTTCCTCAGCATTGAAGAAGAGCTTGCAGGGCAGCAGCTTCGATATGTGGATGCACCGTCTGGCTCCTGGGTGGAGCTCTGCTCACACTATGCGGACAGCTATGACATCATCGGCTTTGAGGTCCTGGATCCTCTTGTGGACAGCTATGTGCGAACGAATCGGCCGGATCTGATCCCGGGGAGCATGGAATTTGCGATTGCGACGGATCAGGTCTGTCAGAGTCTGGAGCATGTGCTGATCCGACAGAACCCCTCACGTCTTCTGTATCTCTGGATCAACAATGTACGCAAGGGCTTTGTCAATACCGTCCTTCGTGTCAGCACGGTGCTCAACTGGGCATCTCTGGTCCTGTGGATTTCCTATCTGTCGGCTTTATTTCTTCTGATCCAGAGGGAAAAACACAAGTCCGGTGATTCATTCCGGACGTCAGAAAAGAATTCATGCAATGCGGCAGAAGAGAAGCGGTGCGTTGATACGATTCTGCTTGCGTCACTGGTTCTTCTCGGAACACTGGTCAATTGTGTGGTGGTGGGAGCTATTATTTTCCCGCAGACCAGATATATGATTTACAACATGGGATTGTTTTACATAGAACTGATTCTGATGATGGGCGAGCTTGGAAGAGGACATTTGAAGGCGTTGAAATCGTGTTGAATGTTCCGGAGGAGGCTGAGGAACCTTTATGAATCTTGAAGCCTATGACGTTGAGTCCCTGCGACAGATTGTACGTGATCTTCAAAACGAAAATGAGGCGCTCAGAGCACAATTGCATCGGCAGAACATTCCTGCGGCGGAAAGCATGGCCTTTCGCTCTTGCAGAAAGGAAGATCTGTACGATCCGGATCAAGGAGCAAGAATCGAGCATCCGACTATTACCAGAGAGATGTTAAGTCTTTTTTACAAATGGTTTCATGGACGACCGGATGTATATGCCAGGAGAGGAAAGAAGGGTGGATATTATCCGCAGTGTGCAAACAGGTGGAGCGAGAAGTGTCCGTTTCAAAATGGCAGCAGTCGGTATTGTCTGAAAAACCAATGCCCGGTCAGGGAATGGATTCCGTTGACAGGGAAAGTGATACTGAGCCATTTGCTTGGAAAGAGTAAGTTCGGAGATGATGCAATCGGGGTGTATCCGCTGTTTGATGATGACACTTGTCATTTCCTTGTTTTTGATTTTGATCATCATAAGGATAAAGCGGAGCGAGCCGCCGGTGCAAATGAGGGAGAACGATGGAAAGATGAAGTGGATGCGCTTCGGCTGATGTGCAGGAACAATCATATTGACTGCCTGGTGGAACGATCCCGGTCAGGAAGGGGAGCGCATGTTTGGATCTTTTTTGCAGGAAAGGTAAAAGCTTCTGTTGCCAGGGCTTTTGGATATGGCTTACTGGAAAGAGGCGCAAAATCGATCAATCTGATTTCTTTTGATTATTATGACCGGATGTATCCGTCTCAGGATTGTTCTGACAGCATAGGAAATCTTATTGCACTTCCTCTTCAAGGGCTGGCTCTAAAAGATGGAAACAGTGCTTTTGTGGATGAAAACTGGAATGCCTGTCCGGATCAATGGGCACAATTAACGCAAAGGCGAAGATATACAGAACCGGAATTGATTGCGATGCTTGCTCAATGGCAGGCAGAAGAAGGTCCAATGTCTGCTTCCGGCAGATACGCTGTGGTGAATCTTGGGCAAAATCGCCTGCGGCCCTGGGAGAACCGAAGCTGTTTCAGGAAAGAAGATATCACAGGACCCTTGCACATCGTACTTGCAGACGGTATCTATGTTGATGCTCTGAATCTAAAGCCGGGAATTCAGAACCAGATCCGTTCTCTGGCGTCATTTACAAACCCAGTATTTCAAGAAAATAAAGCAATGGGGCATTCCAACCATGCAACGGCCAGAATTCAGTATCTGGGTCAGGATACGGATGGATATATCCGAATTCCACGGGGCTTGCTGGAACAATTAGAAAACAAATGCAGGGAAGCAGGAATTGCTGTTGATTTACAGAATAAAAGAAGCTGTGGAAGACCTGTTCGTGTTTCGTTTCGACAAGAGCTCTATCTGCAGCAGGACCTTGCGGCACAAAGACTTCTGCAGTTTGATGATGGAATTCTGAGTGCTGCTACAGCCTTCGGGAAAACCGCTGTTTGCAGCTACCTGATTTCCAGCAGAAAAGTCAGCACACTGGTCCTTCTCAGAAGCAAGGCTTTGATGAATCAATGGCTGGAGGAACTCGAAAAATTCCTGGAGATAGAGGAGCAGCCGCCGGAATATACGACACCAAAGGGACGAGTTAAAAGACGTTCGAGCGTCATTGGAACGCTGAAGGCGGGGGATAATAAGCTGACAGGAATTCTCGATCTTGCCATGGTGGATTCATTATGCCGGCAGGAAAATCTTTCGGATTTGCTCAAAGCATATGGGATGGTCATTATGGATGAATGTCATCATGGAGCTTCTGCGGGTGCGCAGAAGGTATTGATGGCGGTGTCCAGTAAATTTGTATATGGCGTTTCTGCAACGCCTGCTCGAGGCGACCATCTGGAGCGCATCAATAGTATGCTGCTGGGACCAACCCGCATGACATATACGGCCAGGGAAAGA
>HF986537.1:52767-54051 GCA_000431495.1 Firmicutes bacterium CAG:791
GAAAGAGCGGAAGCCCAGGGAATTGATCATCTGATTCGTCCACGTTTTACAAGAGTTGCCGACAACCTTGGTCCAGATGCCGGTATTCAGGACTATTATTCACTGCTGCAGAACAGTGTTGTGCGAAATATGCAGATTGTAACAGATATCAAAAGATGTCTTTCTCTGCATAGGACGATAGCAGTGCTAACGCGCTTCAAAAGTCATGCCAAGGCTCTTTCAGAGCAGCTGTCCGGAGCCGCAGATCATGTGCTTCTATTGTATGGGGACAACACCGATCAGGAAAATGCTGAAATTGAGAGAAAGCTGCCACAGATTCCGGATGACGAGACGGTTGTTCTTGTTGCTACGGGTCAGAAAATCGGGGAAGGCTTTAACTTTCCGAGACTTGATACACTGATACTCGCGATGCCAATTTCAAGACCCGGAGTGGTTGAGCAGTATGTCGGGAGATTGAACAGAGACTATCCTGGAAAAAGAAATGCTGTCGTCTATGATTATGTTGATTCGCATATTCGCGTTTTTGACCACATGTATCAGAAACGACTGCGTACCTATAAGAAGATCGGATATCGTATCGCTTCCGGTATGGATTCTCTCCCAAAGGATTCTGATTATCATGTGAACGCGATCTATGATTCCGGCAATTACATGGATGTTTTTGAAAGGGATCTGCTTGAGGCCAAGGAAAGCATCGTGATCGGAAGCCCGCAGCTGGATCAGGGCAAAGTCGATCGCTTCGTCAAGATGATTACTCCGAAGATTGAAGATGGTGTAAAAGTCTGCGTGATTATCCAGAATTCGGTCATTATGACATATGACAATGAAGATCATCTGCTGTACATGGCAGATGAAATGAAGCAGGCGGGTGCAGATGTCGTGATGACAGAGGAATATGGAAATCATTATGCAGTGATCGACGGTCAGCTTGTCTGGCACGGAGGAATGAATCTTCTTGGAAAAGAGGACGCCTGGGATAATCTGATGCGTACAAAGGATTCGGATGCCGCCTAGGAACTGCTCCTTATGGCGCAGAAAGCAAGAGAAGCATCTTTTCTGTAAGCTTTGATCTTTTCTTGGAGACTCTGGAAAATCGACACATCAACATTCTGGAACGATAATATGTCCATGTATCAACATTTTGGAAAATAGAAATGTTGATATATGGACTTTTGCGAATTAAGACTGCAAATGGAGACAGAGATGCTGAGTGGTCATCGACACAGAGGAAGGCTCACCACAAGGTGGAAATCTATCACCATTGCTGGCAAATGTCTACCTCAA
>HF986537.1:54134-69060 GCA_000431495.1 Firmicutes bacterium CAG:791
AGATGACATCGTGCTGCTTGCAAAGAGCAAGCGAGCATCAGAGAGACTCCTGAAAAGCAGTACGAAATACCTTGAGGAGAAACTGAAACTTACGGTGAACCGAGAAAAGAGCCGTACTGTCAGCGTGTTTGCAATCCGAAATTTTAAATTCCTTGGCTTTGCATTGGGAAGGAACGGAAAGGGCATTTATGTCCGAGTTCATCCGAAGTCATGGAAGAAGTTCAAGTCCAGACTGAAGGAGTTATCTTCCCGTAAGCGATGTCAGTCAATCAAGCCAAGCCTTGAGAAAATCAAAGTATATGCAAGAGGATGGCTTAACTACTACGGAATTGCAAGCATGAAGAACAACATAGATGACATCAACGGATGGCTCTATCACCTCATCCAAAGTCATGGAAGAAGTTCAAGGCCAAGCTGAAAGACTTATCTTCCCGTAAGCGTTGTCAGTCAATCAAGCCAAGCCTTGAAAAGATCAAGGTATATGCAAGAGGATGGCTTAACTATTACGGAATTGCAAGTATGAAGAACAACATAGATGACATCAACGGATGGCTCTATCACAGAATACGTATGTGTATATGGAAACAATGGAAGAAGCCGAGGACGAAGGTATGTAACCTTATCAAGAGGGAGTACCAAAAGACCTGGCATGGAAGGCTGGAAACAGCAGACGCGGCTATTGGTTTACTACACATACGGTCGCCATTAACATGGCAATGACAAAAGAAAGACTGATAAACAGTGGCTTTTATGATTTAGCCGCAGCCTATCAGTCTGTGCACGTCAACTATTGAAACCGCCGTGTACCGAACGGTACGCACGGTGGTGTGAGAGAACGGCGGTTAGTCACCGCTTCCTACTCGATTCCATACTGGACGGAAAGGAGATAGATCGATGTCACTTCGATCCGATGCGGATAAGATTATTGAAGAAAGCCTGCATTGCTTGGATAAAGAAGAAAGACAGATCCGGCAAAAACGCGCGCAAAAGCAATTGTAAATAAATACGATTGCTTTTGCGCGCATTTTTGCATATATTATAGGCAATAGCTACGGAAAGGATAAGATGAGGATGCGTGAAACGAAAATACTGGAGTTCAAGGAAACGATTACAAACATTTTTTAAAAACAGTCAGTGCCTTTTCGAATTACGATGGTGGAATCATTCTTTTGGGGGTAGATGATGGAAATGTGAAAGGCTTGCAGGATGTAAAGCAGGCATGCGCTTTCAATAAAGTCGGGGGAATGTTTACAGGGATTTAATGGTGCCTGTCACCAATGACGTCACCAATGATAGAGATGCATAGGAAAGATTGGTGAACTTATGGATGATAGAGATATTGAAAAAATAGTAAAATCAATTGTGAAGAGGATCATTGATAGCAATAACCAGATACCGGAAGATGCAAAACGTAATTTAAAGGTGATAGTTGATTTGGAATCCGATCCGCAAAGACTGTTAGAAGAATGCTTGTTATATATGCTTGCATACCATCAGTAGAAAGTGTGGGGTAGAACAGACTTAGGCCAGCAGATCTGGGGTCACTGAGTATTTGTGCTATAGTTTTGATATTCATAGTTAGTACACTGTTTTGTTCATTTCAAAGATATGTAAGCAATATTGCTGAAAAACGAAAGGAGAGAACTATGAAATCTAAAATAATAAGAGCTCTAGCGACAGTAGCTTCTGATTTTATTTTTGTTTTACAGGCTGTGCACATAGAACTTTTGGCAGCTCGGCTGGCCTAAGCTTATTGTATGATCACAAAGGAGATTGGTAAATGGTGGATCCCCGGTGCTGGGTAAAAAAGAGTGAGCGGATTTTTCTCCGCTCATTTTTCTTTTTCCCTGCATACTTCCGGAAGGCTTCCTGACCGCGGCATCAGCTCTTCCAGAAAATCTGTGGTTTTATCATCCATGTGCGGAATCATTGTTTCCAACACATGTTTGAAATAGTAGTAGGGATGCAGTCCGTTCGCACTGGCTGTTCGCGGTCGTTCCATCCGGAGCAGAAGCTAGTGCTCTGATTTACACAATGGTAGAAATGGCACGGGCGAATGGAGTGAATTTCTACCGATTACCATTGTAGGAACCGAGGGAGCAGGACGCCAGATACCAGATATTTAAACGCTTACGAAAAACCGGACATTGACGCTGTTTATCAACCGAAAACGGCAAGCTATATTTTGAAGTTGCGTGAGACATTTCCGGGGCAGACGATCTTTGGACGGTCAGATGTAATGACGGCGATTGATAGTAAAGCATCTAGGGTGTCTGATCTTCTGAAGAAAATGGTGGAACATGGAATCATTGAGCCGGTGTACGGACACGGAAAAGGTAAGTATCGCTTTCTGCGGCAGTAGAATGGATGGGAAGGGAAAATTTGGCGAGTCGGAATTGACCGAGCTCTTTAGAGCGAGGGATGCTTCTTGTTCGAATGGGGAGCAGAGAAAGAGTTTAACAACTCGGGAGTTGTGGAGGCGTTTATATGAACAGAAATAAACGACAACTTCAGGTTTGTTGTACAGTTGGGCAGCGATGAAACTTAGGAGATAAGAAAGTGCTTCATATGGGGAGGCGGCTAAGTATTGCCTTACATCAACAGAGTATTGCGGAGGAAAAGGCATGGATATAACCTTTTCGGGAAAACTGCCTCCGATATATAAGCGCAATGGTAGAGAATGCTATTTGGATTCTATCCGAAAAAATTACGCCAGAAGAAACAGTACGGCAGAGCGTGATCCTGTATTTGACGGATACACTGCATGTTCCGATGCAGGAAATCATTTCGGAGCAGCACTTATCGCACTATGGAATTACGAGCAAAAAGAGGGAAGATATCGTCATTTATGCGCTGGATGCAGATCAACAGTCGGTACCGATCGCAGTGATTGAGTGTAAGGCACCCAACGTGTATTTGGACATGAAAGCGAAGGAGCCGTGGGAAAATTGCGGTCGGAAGACAGGAGAGCGGTAAAATCGATGAACTCAGGATGTTTGTCGAAGAACGGTATCCGCGAATCATCAGTGGAAAACGATTCTTTCTCGGAAGTATCGTAAATGATCGGCTATGGCGTCTGGATGATCCAGATGTCATTGGGCTTATAGAGAACTTGATTTCATATTCAATCGTTCGTGATAAATATAGAGAATATGTGAAGGCGAAGCGGAATACCTGACCTATATTGTCTCTGTAGGTGATCAGCAGGACAGCATTGAGATGCGCTATGAGAATGTATATGTCTGACTTTGATAAGAGAATGCTGAAATTAGCAGAAAACTAGGTGGAGTGACCATGGAACGCTGGGAGAATGAGCAGAACATTTCTGAAATGGTGATTTATACCACAGAGGATGGCTTGACAAAGATCGAAACGACCTTTGATGGCGATACGGTTTGGCTTTCCATTGACCAGATGGCGGAGTTGTTTCAGAGAGACAAATCTACCATTTCCAGACATGTCAAGAACATTTTCGCTGAGGGCGAATTGAAGCGAGAAGCAGTTGTTGCAAATTTTGCAACAACTGCCGCTGACGGCAAAACCTATCAGGTGGATTACTATAATCTCGATGTCATCATTTCCGTTGGCTACCGTGTGAAATCCCAGCGCTAAGACCTATCAGGTTGATTACTATAATCTAGATGTCATCATTTCCGTTGGCTACCGTGTGAAATCCCAGCGCGGTGTGCAGTTCCGCATTTGGGCAACGAAAATTTTGAAAGAGTATATGCGAAAAGGCTTTGCGTTGGATGACGAACGCCTGAAAAATTTGGGCGGCGGTGGCTATTTCAAGGAATTGTTGGAGCGTATCCGCGACATCCGCGCTTCCGAAAAGGTGTTTTACCGTCAGGTGCTTGAAATCTACGCCACCAGCATTGACTATGACGCAAGAGCAGAAATCTCCATTCAGTTTTTCAAAAAAGTCCAAAACAAA
The DNA here is from genome assembly GCA_000431495.1 of Firmicutes bacterium CAG:791. Taxonomy (GTDB): domain Bacteria; phylum Bacillota; class Clostridia; order Lachnospirales; family Lachnospiraceae; genus CAG-791. The sequence goes on from HF986537.1 coordinate 58,069, forward strand.
ATTCACTATGCCATTCATGGGCAGACGGCGGCAGAGGTGATTTACACACGCGCCGACGCAGAGAAGGAATTCATGGGTCTGACTACTTTTTCGGGCAGCCAGCCTACGCTGAAAGAGGCAGTTGTCGCCAAGAACTACCTGAATGAGAAAGAGCTTCGGGCGATGGGACAGCTTGTGTCCGGCTATCTGGATTTTGCAGAACGGCAGGCAGAACGGGAAAGGGCTATGACTATGCAGGACTGGGCAGAGCATCTGGATCGAATTCTGACCATGAGCGGTGAACAGCTTCTGATTGGTAACGGAAGCGTCAGCCACAAACAGGCCATCGACAAGGCAACCGGCGAGTACAGAAAATATAAAGCCCGCACCCTCAGCGAAGTGGAGCAGGACTATTTGGATTCCATCAAGCTGTTGGAGCAGAAGACGGATAAAAAGCAGGACTGATCGAGGATATTTATTTGCAAAAGTCAGAAACTATTAAAAATAATCAAATTTCAGAATTCTGAAGCTAATGCCGAAGGATGATTCCCCAGCAGAGCGCAATTTATGATTCGGAAATCTTCCTTGGCACTTAACCTACAAATTGGAATTTCTGTGATAGTGGCACCCAATGGTCATCCGCCATATCATGGGTGAATTCCAGTTTGCTGATGTAGAGCAGAGGCGGCAACTTATTGATATGTTTTCGCAAACCGATGAGTTGTTGGATATGTTTCCACAAACCGACGAAAAAGAGAGCAGTTTAGGCGTCTCAATGCATGTCGGAGCAGTCTTATCCCTCTCTGTGTAAGGCGGCAGAGGGGCGGGAAAACCGCGGAAATACGGCACTTTTGGGGCTTCTGCCCGCGTCCCGGATGGGAGCGGGTGAAGGTCCTTTTTCTTGCTCCGGAAGCGGGAATAGGGGCCGCGTGACAGTAATACTTCTACATTTGGCTGAAAATGGCCGACCGAGGCAGTAGTCCATTTCACATATAGGATTGTGACTGTGGTTTGTCTCATCACAATAAAAAAAGCGGAAAAAGAGCGGCTGGCCGGAGGGGTCCAGACAGCCGCATCCGCGGGATGTGATTTTTTCAGCCGCATCCGCGGAATGTGATTATCCTCGTTGCTTAATTCACGCCAACAAAACATTTATGGACTTTCTAAAAGGGAAAACACTGAAAGCTCCTGAAAAATACTATGTAGCTGTCACAAGAGCAAAATACAGCAACGCCATTGTTGTAGATTCATTGTTTGGTGCGACCGGATTTGAAAAATGTAAGATAATGCTTGGAGGTCAGGAGATTGAGGCAGAGAAGTTTATTTGTAGTTGATTTCTTCCGCGTCAACAGTAAGATTTCGCAGGATATAAAGACTCCATTTAAACTGGATGGAATTACAAGAGTTGATGATACGCCTGTCCACAAAGCTGTACGAGAGGCTTTGGTTAACTGCCTTGTGAATGCTGACTTTTACCTGCCCCATGGAATTGTGATTAAGAAAAATGTAAATTCATTGGTAATCGAAAATCCAGGAAGTATCAGGATCGGGAAAAAACAGATGCTTCTTGGCGGCGTTTCAGATCCGCGAAACAAGAATCTGATGAAAATGTTTAATTTGCTTGGAATTGGTGAACGAGCTGGAGGAGGAATCCCTGATATTTATCAGGTGTGGGCTGATCAGGGGTGGAACAGTCCGGTTGTGGAAGAATTTTATAACCCTGATCGGACCAGATTATCGCTTGATTTCAGGCCCAAACAAGCGAAGAAAACAAGCGAAGAAAGCAAGCGAAGAAAACAAGCGAAGAAGAACGGAGACTAATTATATAGCTATCAGGAAATATTTGAAGGAACATGGATTATCAAAAACCAACGATATTGCTGCTGCAATTGAACTAAGTCCTGCCCGGACAAGAGTTTTGTTAAAAGAAATGCCGGATGTTAACTTTGAAGGCACAAACAGAAGATATTATCTGGTTGAAGAAATGGCGTAAACGTCAAATGGTAGGATAATCAGCGGAAAAGAAGTGGATGCTCGCTTCGCATCGCGGCCGTTAAGCTCCGCAAAGCCGGCCGATGGCCGGCGCTATTTGCAAAATAGTTCGGCTGACTGACAATAAATATTCAGGATGTGTCCTTTATGACGCATGATCTTCTCATAAAGATCATGGAACTATCCCGACGTGTCCTGTCGTCAGGATCTGGAATTCGGAATGCAAAATCAATCGCAAAAGCATTCGAGCAATTGAGGAAGAATGCAATGTAAAGAGCGGATTTTTTAAAAAAGTTTTGTATGAATAACTAATGAACTGTTAAGAAGGTGATTCTATGCCATTTCAGATAGTACGCAATGACATTACAAAAATGCATGTTGATGCCATAGTGAATACTGCGAACCCTAATAATGCAAGCTGTATTGACCTATCTTTCTAGCTGAAGTATAACAAGCATGGATTATTGTATGTACTGGGGGAGAAGATGTCGAGCAAGGCTACTATTTCAAAGAGAGATGAGCGATTGTTACATACAAAAAGCGGAAATCGTTGTGCCATGTGCAAAACAATCCTGGTCGATGTTGGAAACCCTTCTGCTGCATGTATTGGGGAAAACGCTCATATTTATGGTGAAAAGCCTGATGCTGCACGATATGATGCAACTAAGGATCCTTCTTTCGTAAATAGTGAACAAAATTTAATTTTTCTTTGTTGTAATTGTCACAAAAAGATTGATACGGATGTGACTTCATATCCAGCGAAAGAACTATTCGCTTTAAAAGCGCAACACGAGCAATGGGTTACGAAAAAATTGGAAGAAAAATCCATTTCTTACAGCTTTGCTGAATTAGAAGTACTGGCAAAGTATTTGGTATCATCAACAGCGTCTGCGCAAGCAACCTCTTCTTTTTCTCTGTTGAAAATCGATGAGAAAATCAAGAAAAATTCTTTGCTAGATGTTCAAAGATATATAACGATGGGACTATCCAGCAATTTTACGATTGAAGATTACTTAAACAGACACCCAGATCCGCTATTTGCTGCAAAATTAACTAATATTATGGCTCAAAAGTATCGAGAACTGAAATCAAATGGATTAGATAATTGTGAAATCTTTGATGAACTTTGGAATTTTGCAAGCGGGAATAATTCTGATTTTTCCTATAAAGCGGCAGGTCTTGGCATATTAACCTACTTTTTTGAGAAGTGTGAGGTGTTCGAAAAATGATTTTGCCAGACAAAAATATAAAACTTGAGTATTCTTTATTAAACTGCGGTGCCATCGTATTAGATGAAATTTCCGAACCACAGACGGTATCGTTACTATGGGATAAATCTAAAAATCATGAGGCTTTAGTAAATTATGAGAAATTTTTGCTGACATTGGATTTTCTGTATTTAATTGGTGCCATTACTATAAAGGATGGTTTGATTGTGAGGTGTAAGAATGATTCACTCAGTTAGAAGTAATAATCCAAAATTCAAACCGGTAGTGCTTCATTCTGGTTTTAATGTTGTTTTGGCTGATCGTAAGCGTGGTAGTGATACCGAAGAAAAGCGTACACGAAATGGTACTGGGAAAACAACATTGGTTGAAATTATACATTTTTGCTTGGGTTCTCAGGTGACTCGAAATTCCGTATTTAAGAATGAAAATCTTAAAGGCTGGTCTTTCATCTTAGAAATAGATATCAGAGGGAAAGTATATTGTATCGAACGCTTTACGGATTGTCCAGGAAAACTCTATATTGATGGAGATTTATCATCTCTTAACTTTGACTGTAAGTATGATAAATCCCAATGTCGTTACTATGTCTCACCCGGCACTTTTAATAGAGCAATGCTAGCTGAGTTCTATGGCATTGAAACAATTGACAATAATCAGCAGCATGTTCCATCATTTCGTGAATTAATTTCTTATGCTATCCGTAAAAATGTTGAAGGATATAAAAGTGCATTTGAGTTTTTCTCCCGTCAAAAAGCCTCTAGCGTGCAAATATGCAATGCTTACTTTCTAAATCTGAGCATGGAATACGCTTCTCAATTCCAGAGTCTAAAGGAAAAGAAGAAAGGAATTGATGACTACAAACAGGCTGCAAAATCTGGCGTTATAGGAACATTTAGCCTAAACATTGGTGAATTAAATACAGAAGCTATCACTCGTCAAAATGATGTTGATAAACTCAAAGAACAGTTGGAATCATTTCAAGTTCATCCACAGTATGAGGATATTTCTAAAGATGCTAATAATTTGACTGAGCAAATTCATAGATGTACAAATACGATTGTTCTTCGCCAACAACTACTGGAAAGGTATCAGACAAGTTATAGTGATGAAACACCGAGTCTGCCCGTTGTTGATATCGAAAAAATATATGCTGAAGCAGGAATCTTATTTCAAGATTCAATTCTTCGGCCACTTTCCGAAGTAATTGATTTCCACAAAGCGATTGTTGCAAATCGTAAAGAATATCTCCATAGTGAAATTATGTCTCTGCGGAAAGAAATCAATGCACTAAACATAAAAAATGCGAATTTATGTTCTCAGCGGGCGGAACGAATGAAAATACTGGAAACTCATGGTGCATTAGCTGAGTATATACTTATTCAAGATCGATATGCAAAAGCAAAGCAACTTTTGGAAGATGCAAAAAAGAGGCTTGAATCAGCAGAATATATTGAAGATAGTAAAAGCCATTTAAAAATTGAAAGTCAAGAACTTTTGATAAAATCGCGCCAAGATTATAACGAAAGAATTCAAACTCGTGAACAAACTATTTCTTTATTCAAGGCAAATACAGAATTTTTATATCGCGAAGCTGGTACACTGACGATTGATTTGAATGAAAGTGGATATTCTTTTGGCGTTGATATTAAGAGTTCTCGAAGTCAAGGCGTAAACTACATGAAGGTTTTTTGCTATGATATGGTTCTTGCTGAACTTGGACATTCAAGAGCACAATATCCTGACTTTCTGGTGCATGATAGTACGATTTTTGATGGAGTAGATGAGCGGCAAGTTGCAAGAGCATTGATGCTTGCGCTGCTTAAAAGCCGTGAACTCGGATTTCAATATATATGTCTTATCAATTCTGACATGGTACCATATCAGGAGTTTGATGATGAGTTTACGAATCAATTCAACAACAGTATTGTCCTTCGCATTTCAGACGAACAAGAGGATGGTGGTTTATTAGGAATACGGTTCTGAAAATAAGCAAGAAGATAGAAGTATAGCTAGCCAGAGAAACTGAGAAGTTGTACTGTTAAGGAAACTTATACTCGAGGAGATCATAGAATTCCTCGACATCGATGACTCCCAGGATTAAACCGGAAAGCCATCGAGGGTTAATTTTTCAGAAAGTTCACATGTCATGGAAGATGTGGATCGGATTTGTGATGTGATTCGGGGAGTGAAAGCGTAGTGTAGGCATATAGATATTCAAACATCCCGGATCTTCGGATGCAGCGGATTCAGCCTCATCATCAACTGTTTATACTCTTCCGGCGCCAGCTGTGCGGCTTCCTCCGGGGTTCTCGGCCAGGAAAATGCGCCATCCTCCAGCCTTTTGTATAACAGCAAAAATCCATTGCCTTCCCAGATCAGTCCTTTTATCCGGTCCGTCCGCCTGCCGCAGAAGAGAAACAGAATGTCCTTCTCGAAAGGATTGAGGTCATACTTCGTTCCAATCATCTGTGCCAGAGAATCCACGCCTTTGCGAAGATCTGTATAACCAACAGCAAGGATGATCTTCTGGATTCCGGCAGTTTCAACCAGCATGAGACACCGCCTTCAGAATTCCGGCAATCAGTCGATCTTCTGCATCATTGGAAAGTTCCACGGTCAGCTGACCAAGGCGGATTACTGCCGCCGCATGCTGCTGGGACTCTGTGTAAAGCTGTGCTTTGTTCAGGTCAATCTCTGCGAAAGTAACCGGGGCCTCAAGATTGTTTCCCGCCATAGATGCAGGCACAACTTCTTTATGATCGGCGCCAGCCATTTCAGCAAGGGCTTCCCTTCGAACCTTGCGCAGCCAGTAGTAAAACTGAGGGGCCGTTATGTCATGCTGCTCTAGCCAGTCCTTCTGCGTCATACCGGCAGGACGATTCCTGCACTGCAGAATCAGCTGCTTCCAGTTAGCAAGCCTTACTTCATACACTTCCTTGTCCATTCGAACCTCCTTGAAAAAGTAAGCTGAGTTTTTGAACTTTTTAAAGTATGTCGAACCAACAGGCGTTACGGAAGGCGAGTGGTTTGACGTTTACTTCGTAGCTACGATGCAGGCAGGCTCCTTCGCGCATATCAGGCGGCGGTTTCCTGTTCCCTTTCCGGCCATGCGATGGCGGAAGAATACATAACTTACGGCTACCGGCACCTCATCGGCGGTGACGTGATTGTTCGGGGTGGAAACGTTATTCTCTATGGCCTCATGGACTGCATTCGTGAAGAAGGAAGAATCTTGTCCCATGTGGTAAAATATACCCATGCGGCGCAAAAGAAGAGGTGAAAGTCCGGATTGCAAGGATCATGCAGACGGTCATCCATAAGCTCTCCATTATTGATGCGGAGATGAACGTGGAATTCATTGCCGGAAAGGACGGAGAAGTCTATCCCATCGAAATCGCTCTTCGCTGTGGCGGAAACGTATCTGCATGATATATCAAGGCATTTTCTGGTTCGCGTGATTAATTTGAAGCCGGTAAGCTCTGATAGTTTGTATTATCAAAAAACATATATTTAGGAGCGGAAAGATATCTACGATGGATTATGATTTTTATATAGACCAGATTGCTAGCGGCAGATTGAAAATAGCTACAGAGTATAAAAAAATGTATATTCCAGATGTCCTTTATAAATATTACTGGTTAGATGATAATGATGAAAAGAACGAAAAGAAATTTAAGACACTGGAAGAAGGAAAAATATATATGTCAAGTCTAAAAGAGTTTAATGATCCATTTGAAGGACGAGCATTTGTTCTTGATAAAACTGAATTGCGGAATAAAAAATGGGATCCAAAGTGGTTTGAAGATTATATTGAGCAAATAAATTCAAATGTTGGAATTGGATGTTTTTGTAATACAGACGAAAAAGAACAAAATATGCCTATGTGGGCTTATTACTCTAATAATCACTCGGGATTTTGTGCTGAATACATGACCAATGATAAAGTGAAAAAATTCATGTATCCTGTTTCGTATGATGATACAAGAGCTCCGGGAAATGCTATTATTGGAAATATAATCGATCAAACATTAAATTTAATAAAGGAAGGAAGAAACGAAAATGATATGCCAGATGAATTAAATGCTCAGATTCATTTGGCATATCTTTCTCTGACGAGTAAACATAAGAGTTGGAAGCATGAAAAAGAAATAAGGGCATTACTTCCGCGGAGTTATGGGAAATATTTGGAACTTCAGCCAAGGAAAATCTATATTGGTCTCAATTGTAAGAAAACGCATAGGGCGAGAATTATAGAAATTGCTAAGAGCTTTCAGCCATGTTGTGAAGTGTTTCAAATGACAAATGTTGCAAACAATCTAAATCATTGGCTAATGGAAGAGAAAATTGAATATTAGCAAAAGAAACATAGATGTTTTTAAAATGTCAATGTTACCGAGAATTTATATATTGATGATTTTGTAAAAAGATCCATTTTCGATGGAATCTGTTGTTGAAGAATTATGTCAAGATCAAAATAAATTAAAGAGAATAGTGTTTATTAGTGTGTTAGTGTTTCAACTATCAGGGGCATTGCTTTTGCTTTAAACGGTATGAAAAGTAGAAAAGAGGAGGTAATTAAAAATTGCTTCCAAGGAAGTAATGTAATTGAATGTGATGAGAATAACAATTGCAGAATACCGAAAGAAAAATTGCAAAAGAGCGCACACAAAATTTATATGAATATCGTAGCATTTGTGGATTTGGTTATAGGTTATTTGTGGATTTCCCGATAATTAACTCTCGCCCGGATTAAGGAGGTGGCCGATAGTGAGTTTTTTGCTGAAAATCAAGGATTTTTCGTTGCATTCTGACTTCAAAGTAATAATAGAGAGTTAATTAACTCTCTATTGAAGGCCGGAAATGTACCAGAAATACACGGTGAAAATCCCTGAGATTGAGACCGGAATCACGAAGAAAACGATCAAGGGAACGACTTATGTTTACTATACATATGGCCGCATCTACATCTCAGAGAAGAAGTACAGCCAGAGAAAGGATACATCTATAGGGAAGGTTGATCCCGGTGATGACACCATGATGTATCCGAATGCAAACTTTCTTCGCTTCTTCCCGGATTCTATTCCGGAAGAGGGTAAGCCACCAGAGAGAAGCGGATGTCTCAGGATCGGAACCTTTGTGGTGGTTCGCAAGATTCTCCAGGAGTACAAACTTGATGAGATAATCGATGCTCTGATCGGGAGAGACAGTGGCCTGTTTCTGGATCTTGCAGCCTATACGCTGGTGACGGAAGGAAATGTCGCCCAGTATTATCCGGAATACGCATTCAATCACCCGCTCTTTACGGAAGGAATGCATGTTTACAGCGATTCCAAGGTCTGCGACTTTCTGAAAGGAATCACGCCTGACCAGATCATCGTCTTCCAGAATACATGGAATGAGAAGCAGGATCATCGCGAGAAGATCTATATTTCCTATGACTCTACGAACAAGAACGGTCAGGCAGGTGATCTGGAATGCGTGGAGTTTGGCCATCCGAAACAGGATGACGGAAAGCCGGTGTTTGGCTATTCCGTTGCTTATAACAACACCAATTCAGCACCTCTCTTTTACGAGGAGTATCCGGGCAGCATCACGGATGTATCCCGGCTGCAGATCATGCTGGAGAAGGCCAAAGGCTATGGCTATCACGAGGTCGGATTCATTCTCGACCGGGGATACTTCAGCAGAGAAAACATCCGATATATGGATAAGAATGGATTCGATTTCATCATTATGATGAAGGGAATGAAGACTCTGGTTCATGAGATCGTAACCGCCAACAAGGGAAAGTTTGAGGACGACTATTCGAAAAACATCCGCGGCTATAAAGTTTACGGCATGACGGTTCATCAGAAGCTGTTCCCATCCGATGAGAAGGACCGATACTTCCATATTTATTACAGCGACAGCAAGAAAGCGTCTGAGAAGGGTGAACTGACAGGGAAGATTGCCAGGCTGGCGAAATACTTCAAAAAACATCAGAATCAGGCCATTCATTTTGACCGGGCACTGGAACACTACTTTGACCTGATCTACTGGCACGAAGGCCAGAAGGACGAGAAGTTCATGTGTGCCAGAGAGAAAACGGATGTCATCAACAGGGAGATCAGCTTCTGTGGATACTTTGTTATCATCACTTCGTCTGAAATGTCCGCTTCAAAAGCCCTGGAGCTTTACAAGAACCGTGACGTCTCGGAGAAGCTGTTCCGGGCAGACAAGTCCTTCCTTGGCAACAGGACAATGCGGGCACATATGAATGAAACGGAGGATGCCCGGATATTTGTTGAGTTCGTGGCGTTAATTGTCAGAAACCGCATTTATCATCAGCTGATCGAACAGGAGAAAAAGAATGATAAAAAGGAAAACTACATGACTGTTCCTGCCGCAATCCGGGAACTGGAGAAAATTGAGATCATCCAGCAGTCAGATCACAGATACCGGCTGAACTATGCGGTTACCGCGACTCAGAAAGAGATTCTGAAAGCATTTGGAATCAATGAGATCAACATCAAAAAGTGGGCTAATGAGATCAGCGATAAACTGTCTGAGAAGATGAAGGAGGCAGTGTGATGGCAAGGACAAGGCGTTCTCTTGATGAACGGATTGAGGAACAGGAGCAGGTCGTCAGTAAGGCCAGGGAGCATTATGAATCTGAAGTCAACAAGCTGGAGCAGTTGATGAATAAGCGTGACGAGCTCCAGAAAAAGGAACTCATGAAGGCTATCGAAGACAGTAACAGAAGCTTCGAGGAGATCATGCAGTTCCTTCAGTGTGACACCTCATCGGAGAATTCTGAGGACGTCGAGAGTTAATTTTCAGGAAAATCACAGAAAGCTATCCGTCTGAGGTTGAGCAGTGGCTGGATGACAGAGCCCCTTTTCGAAATCAATTGATTCGCATGAATGGTATGCTGGACTACTATTTATTTGATACATCACCCAACTCAAATGTAATCAAAGGAAAAGATGGGTGGCTTTTTTATAACAATAAGGCAGATGGAGATCCGATTGCAAGCTATAAAGGGGAGGATTTACTGACAGAAGATGAGCTTGCATCTATTGCTAAGACACTCTGCATATCCAGAGACAATCTTGCGTCGGAAGGATGTGATTTCATTATCTATATTGCACCGAATAAGGAAAGAATATATGCAGATGAACTGCCAGATTATTACGGTGATCCTGCGGATGAACATGCAGCTCTTCAGATTTATTCATATCTGAAGACGCATACGGACATAAAGATTGTTTACACGCTCACTGAGATGATAGATGCCAGTCAGTTATACACAGATGAGTATCTGTATCATAAAACTGATACACATTGGAATGAGATGGGAGCTTATACAGGAATGCTTTCCCTGCTTGAAACGGTTGGAATTACTATGCCTTCTATAGAAAGTGATGGGATGACTTATCGAGTAAATGGGTATCCGACCCATGGGATTGTCAATGAGAAGTGGGATTTTTATAATGAGATCATATATCATACTGACAATGGAGATCCCAGACGGGTGTTTGTTTGGCGAGATTCGTTCGGAAGTGCCATGTCGGATATTATAGGCTCACAGTTTTCTTACACTTATTTGCGTAATGCTGGATCATATGATAATAGTCAGGTTAAGGAAAATAAACCGGATATTTTTGTTTTGGAAACAGTGGAAAGATATGCGGCGTGGAGATTAAGACAATTTCTTTATGAGTAGAGAGTACGAATCTTTATTGCAGAAAATGGAAGAAAATGGAAATTGGGAAATGAAAAAAATAAAAGAGCATTTATTTCACACGCTTGT
>HF986538.1 GCA_000431495.1 Firmicutes bacterium CAG:791
CCCTCTGTGTCCAAAATAAGCTTACCACTTCAGCAGGGATGAAATTAGCTAGTGAGAATCATCCCTGAGAGAGAAATTTCATCAGCAGGGATGAAACTAACAGGAGAGAATCATCCCTGGGAGAGAAATTTCATCAGCAGGGATGAAATTAGCAGGAGAGAATCATCTCTGGGAGAGAAATTTCATTGGCAGGGATGAAATTAAAAGGAGGCGATGAATCACAAAAGGATATTTTCAGCCGATAGAGATACAACCGGTGGAAAAATAATCCCACAATCTCAGAAATGCAAGATTAAGATGCATTCACTCGGCTGTGAATGAGGAAGCAACTCAAAGGAAGACCGGAAGGGAAGGTCAGCAAGAAAGGCAAACAAGAAAATCAGCAAGGAAACCAGGAAAGGAGTATTTGATGCAGAAACTGAAGAATGCACTGCTTGAGGAGCAGAAGCGGTTGGAAAGGATCGTGAATGAGGCTCGAAATGAGAATGTCGATATGCCGGAAGGCTATCTCCGAATATCAAAGTGCCGGAGTGGATGCCGTTATTATCAGTGCTTTGAGGACAGAAACGATACTTATATATCGAAGAAGAATATAACCTTGTGCAGGCAATTGGCCCAGAAGGACTACAACAAAGCTGTTATCAGAAAAGCAGAGAAGCGGCTTGCTCAAATAAGAAGAACGCTGAAAACGGATGTGGATGAAGATATAAATCAACTGTATGATTCCCTGCATCCGGACAGACAGAAGCTGATTCATCCGGTCGAGGATTCCTGGGAATACAAGCTTCAGAAGTGGTATGAAATACCCTATCAGGGAAAAGAATTTCAGGAAGGAACAGCGCTGATTCTGACGGAGAGGGGAGAACGGGTGAGGTCGAAATCAGAAAAAATACTTGCGGATTACTTCTACAGGAAAAACATTCTGTACAAATACGAAAAACCATTGCACTTGAAGGAATTTGGCATAGTGTATCCGGATTTCACATTCCTGTCACCAAGGACCGGTCAGGAGATTTACTGGGAACACGAGGGGATGATGGATAAGCAGGAATATGCAAGAAGTGCCGTGCGGAAAATAGAGCTGTACATGAAAAATGGTATTTATCCGGGGGAGCGCCTGATTCTGACCTTTGAGACGGAACAAAGTATGCTGAATCAGAAAATACTGGAAAGTTTGGCGGAGAAATATCTGTAAATAATCTTGAAGCGACGGCTGCTGGATGCCGGGACAGACCACAGGCACCTCTCCGAAGCAACAGAAGTCCAAGAGCCGCTGCCCGAGAGCAGTCACCGCCTGAGAGCAGCTGCTTTTAAAATGTGTATGTTTGTGCAGGAGTATAAAAAGTATGTTTCGCTTCGGTATAATAATCGGTTGAAACTGCTCTGTTCAGAGATGAGAAATTGTGTCATAATGCCTACGTCAGCTGACATTTTTGTGATTACAGAATGTCGGAGGATAACATAGTTCTGCCATCGCAGAGGACAGATGTTCGTCAGGGACAGGTTGTTCACCTGGAACAGACTGTACATTGAAGACAGACGTTCACCGGGATGGCCGATTCCATTCAGAGGAGGATCAATATGAAGAAAAAAGTCATTAGCATGGTTTGCTCTATGGCAATGGCAGCAGCACTTCTGGCTGGCTGTTCCGGAACTCCGGTAACAGAGGATGCCACCAGCACCGCTGCTTCCACGGAGGCTGCAGCAGAGACAGAAGCTTCCGAAGAGGCTTCTACAGAGGCAGCTACCGAGGCTGCAGAGGCAGGAGACGAGAGCGCAGCTCTGAACATCGCAATCGTTTCTTCTCCTTCCGGCGTAGATGATGGTTCCTTCAACCAGAACAACTATGAGGGAATTCAGGCATTCATCGCTGAGAACCCGGACAGCAAGGTAACCCCGATCAAGGAAGAGACCGGCGATACCACTGCCTGCTACCAGACCGTAGAGGGAATTGTTGCAGATTATGATGTTATCGTATGCTGCGGCTTCCAGTTTGCAGGAATCGGACCGATCGCAGAGGAGAACCCGGATGTTGATTTCGTTCTGGTAGATACCAAACCGAACGATGCGGACGGCAAGGAAGCTCAGTATGACAACGTATATTCCATGACCTTCAAGGAGCAGGAGTCCGGCTTCCTTGCAGGTATTGCAGCTGCAATGACAACACAGACCGGCAAGGTTGCTGTTGTCAACGGAATTGCATATCCTTCCAACGTAAACTACCAGTACGGCTTTATGTGCGGTGTGAAGTATGCGAACAAGAACTACGGTACAAATGCGGAGTGCGTTGAAGAGTCTGCATATGCAGGAATCGATGTTAACAAAGTAAACGTAGGCGGCAACTATGTTGGCTCCTTCGCAGATGAAGCAACCGGAAAGATCGTCGGCGAGGCTCTGATCGGCGATGGCTGTGATGTTATCTTTGTTGCAGCAGGTGCATCCGGAAACGGTGTGTTCACTGCAGTTAAGGAAGCATCCACTGCTGACAAGCCGGTATATGTAATCGGCTGCGATACCGACCAGTACAATGACGGCGTTAACGGCGATTCCAACATCATCCTGACCTCCGCTCTGAAGATCATGGACAAGAACGTTGAGAAGCAGCTGAACAACGTGAAGAACGGAACCTTCAAGGGCGAGAATGCTCTTCTGGGTGCAGATACCGATTCTACCGGTTTTGTAAGCGATCCTGCTCACTGCCAGCTTTCCGATGAAGCCATCGAGAAGATCAACGAGGCATATGGGCTCATCAAGGACGGAACTGTTGTTCCCGCTTCCAACTTCGGCGGCACAACTCCGGACGATTTTGTAGGACTGAACTAAAATAAGGAACTGCCAGACGTAACATCCGAACTGCCGGGTGCAGCCTCCGGATGGTCCGGCTGCCGGGCAGAATGTCCGGCCGGACGTTTACGCCTGTCGGCGGTTTCAGGTGCAGCGGGTTTCAGAGACCCGTTGCATCTTTTTGCATTTTGTTTCCCATATATTTTGTTTTCACGTATATTTTTGTTTCACATATTCTGACAACAGGAAACCATAATGGAACAAAAGGAGAAGAGCACTATGGCGGAGTCACCTTACATTATTGAGATGAATCACATCACCAAACGCTTTCCCGGCATTGTTGCGAACGATGATGTCACCCTGAAGATCCGAAAAGGAGAGATTTTTGCACTTCTGGGTGAAAACGGTGCGGGCAAATCCACGCTGATGAGCGTTCTGTTCGGCATGTACGAGCCGGATGAGGGTGAGATTATTGTGCGCGGAAAGAAGGAGAAGATTGTTTCTCCGAGGTATGCATCCGAGCTGAACATCGGTATGGTTCATCAGCATTTCAAGCTTGTCAGCAATTATACGATTGCGGAGAACATTGTTCTTGGTGTGGAGCCGCAGAAGAAGGCACTCGGCCTGTTTCCTTATGTGGATATGAAGAAGGCCAACCGGGAGATTGCCGAGCTGTCGAAGCAGTACGGCCTGGAGGTGGATCCCACGAAGGTCGTCAGCGATTTGAATGTATCGACGAGACAGCGCGTGGAGATTCTGAAGATGCTGTATCGCCAGGCGGAGATCCTGATTTTTGACGAGCCGACTGCAGTGCTGACTCCTCAGGAAATCGATTCCCTGCTGAAAATCATTCAGAATCTTCGGGACGGCGGGAAAACCATCATTCTGATTACACACAAGTTGGATGAGATCAAAAAGGTGGCGGATCGCTGTGCGGTTCTGCGCCGCGGAAAGCTCATCACCGTGCGTGATGTTGCAGATGTGGATACGCGTGAGATGGCAAGCCTCATGGTCGGACATGAGGTGGAACTGAAGCTGGAGAAGACGCCTGCCCGCTTCGGAAAAGAGATCCTGTCGGTGAAAAATCTCACTGTGCAGAACGAGGACAAATTTGATGTGGTGAAGAACGTATCCTTCTCGATTCATGAAGGAGAGATCTTTGCCATTGCAGGTGTCTCCGGAAACGGTCAGACGGAAATTGCGGATGCGATCGCAGGACTTCTTCCGGTGTCCTCCGGTTCGATCTCGGTGGCAGGAGAAGAGATTACGCATCAGAGTGTGCGGAAGAGAACCCGCTCCGGCCTGTTTTCCTACATTCCGGAGGATCGTCAGAACGTCGGTCTGATTCTGGATTTTCGCCTGGATGAAGACCTTGGCCTTCGCCGCTATTACCGCGAGCCGTTTTCGCACAGGCATGTTCTCAGCAGGAAGCAGTTCCGGCAATACGGAGATCAGCTGATTGACAAGTACGATATCCGAAGCGCGGAGGGCAATGAAACGATTGTACGCTCCATGTCGGGCGGCAATCAGCAGAAGGCAATCGTCGGACGTGAAATCGAAGAGAATTCTCCGCTGATTCTCTTTGTGCAGCCGACCAGAGGACTGGATATCGGCGCAATCGATCGGATTCATCGTCAGATTCTGGAGGAAAGAGAGAAGGGAAAGGCAATCCTTCTGGTTTCCCTGGAGCTTGATGAAGTCATGCAGCTTGCTGATACCATCGGTGTCATTTACGGCGGTCAGCTGAACAAAATTGCTTCTGCATCGGAATTTACGACGGCAGAGGTGGGTGAGTACATGATGGGGGTAAAGAAATGAACGAGAATCAAAAGCGATATCTTAAGGTTGCATTTCTTTCTGTCATCGGAAGCCTGATATTCGGCGCTGTGGTCATTCTGATCCTTGGCAAGAATCCGCTGACAGCCTATTACAATCTGCTGCAGGGCTGCGGCATGGCCCCGAAGGGCAAGTACGGCGGCGGGAAAAGCATGCTGACGGATCTGTCCAGCTATGTGGACTTCCTGACACCGATGCTGTTTGCAGCTCTCTCATGTGCCGTTGCCATGAAAACAGGCCTGTTCAACATCGGAATTTCCGGTCAGATGCTGGCAGCAGGCTTTGTGGCAACCGTAACGGTTGGCTATTCGAATCTTCCGGGAATTGCGGCAAAGCCTCTCGCCATTCTTGTCGGCATGGCAACCGGTATGCTCGTCGGTGCACTGATCGGTCTTCTGAAATATAAGTTCAACATCAATGAGGTTGTTTCCTCCATCATGCTGAACTACATCATCCGGTATGTGACGAGCTTTTTTATCCAGACAAGATACGTGGATCCGATTTCCCGGCAGTCCACTCCGATCAATGAGGGCGCGAGACTGACGCTTCATCAGCACCTGATCGGCGGCTTCAAGTATGATCTTCCGATCGGCTTCCTTCTTGCGATTGCCGTAATGGTTCTTGTGAAGTTTATGATGGATCACACGGATTTCGGCTTCGAGCTGAAGGCAACCGGCATCAACCGGACGGCAGCAAAATATGCAGGCGTTGATGTCCGCCGTGCGATTATTTCCTCCATGGCGATCTCCGGTGCTCTGGCAGGAATCGCAGGTGTTACCTACTATCTGGGGTATTTTGCCTCTATTCAGCCGAAGGTTCTGATCAGCACGGGCTTTGATGCGATTGCGGTCTGCCTTCTTGGAAGCTCCGAGCCGGCCGGTATTTTCGTTGCGGCCTTCCTGGTGGAAATCATCGAGAAGGGCTCAACCTACATGAGCTCGCAGGCAGGTCTTGAGTCCGAAATGGCGGATGTGATCACGGGTCTGATCCTTCTGGCCAGTGCCTGCAATGCATATTTTATGCAGAAAATGGAGCGCAACGACGAGGTAAAAGCTGCGGAGGCTGCTTCGAAGATGGCAGAGGCACCGGAAAACGCAAAAATCCCCGAGAGCTCCGCTTCACAGAGTGATGAGCAGGCACAGGAAGAGAAGAAAACAGGGGTGAAAGAAAACAAGAAGGAGGAGCAGGCATGACGGCGGTTAACAACATTATTATCAACGGAATGAGTTTTGCCCTTCCCCTCTTCATTATGGCAATCGGAGGTATTTATTCCGAGCGGTCCGGAATCACGAACCTTGCGTTGGAAGGTCTACAGGGAATGGGAGCCTTCATCGGTGCGTTGGTCGCCTACAGCATGATTCAAAAAATGGGCGGCGCGTCACAGGTTCCTTATTATATGGCGATGCTCTTTGCAATGATCGGCGGGGGGGGGGATTTCACGCTGCACCCCGACCTCCGCCTCACAGTCCAGGCCAAACAGCACTCTGCATCAAGTTCAAGGCCAATCAGGTCATCAGCGGTGTCGTGGTGAACATTCTTGCCATGGCACTGACCTCATTCCTGACAAAGACCATCAACCGGAACGTCTTCGGGGCAGCTTCTGATAAGTTTGAGCTTGGCGTTTCCCAGAGAATTACGATCCCGGGACTGTCACAGATCCCGGTTCTGGGAGCATTCTTTACCAATGTATATCCGTTTGAATTTCTGATTCTTGTGATTGCGTTCATCGCGTGGTATGTGCTGTACCGGACCTCCTTCGGCCTCCGGCTTCGCGCGTGCGGCGACAATCCGGCAGCGGTGGATGCAGCGGGCGGAAACGTCGCGCAGATTCAGTTCATTGCCGTGATGGTCAGCGGAGCACTGTCCGGACTTGCAGGTATCTGCTTTGCCTACTCGATTTCGGCGAAGTTCTCGAATGATATTTACATGGGATATGGATATCTTGCCATTGCAGGCTATATCTTCGGCAACTGGAATCTGCTGCCCTCTCTTGGGGCGTGCCTGATCTTCGGCTTTGCCAGATCCTTTGGCTACCAGATGGTTCAGATCCTCGGAATGCCGAGTGCGTACTCGGATCTCGTGATGATCCTTCCCTATGTGGTGACGCTGCTGCTTTTGATTTTCCTTTCGAAGCACAATCAGGCGCCGAAGGCTCTCGGGGTGACCTACGACAAGTCGAAACGGTGATTTGACCGTTGTAGTGCTATTTTTTCTGAATATGGCAGAGAACATTTCACAGCATAAAGAGTCTGAAACAAGTCCAGCTGATATGGACTGTTTCAGACTCTTTTCAAATATCATTGGAATCGCCTTTTCCCATAACTGGATTTTAGGATTAAGTCCTATTGCCTGATTGAAGTATTTTGTTCTTTTTTTCACACGGAGAACAACTTATACAGATTTTATTAGGACACCAGACATGTAATGCAAAAACCCCCATGCCTCTGCCTGCGGCACCACG
>HF986539.1 GCA_000431495.1 Firmicutes bacterium CAG:791
ATTCTGAAGGCATCGACCGATCCTGCGTACCGAAAAGAAATGTATGCCCGATATCACATTAAATAAAGCGAAAGAAAAGTCTGTAAAGATGTCTGCCATTTATCTTAATGCAGTGCTTTTACAGGGCAGGATTTCGTACATTCGTAGCAGAGAATGCACTCCGTTCCATTTTTCCGCTTGCGGGACTCCTTATTGACCTCCACATTCATGGGACAAACCCGCAGGCATTTGCCGCAATGGACACACTTGCTTTCATCACAGTGAACCCGAAGCAGCGAAAAATAACTCATCGGCTTCAGAAATACCGTAACGGGGCAAAGATACTTGCAGAACGCGCGGTTATCCTTGAACACAAAAGCCAGCGCGATTCCAGCAATGTAGTAAAGCACGTTTCCTGCAAGGAACATCCGGAACATGATCTGTTCCAGGTGCGCGACCTTCATCAGGAATAATCCGGACACCAGTGCCACTGACAGAGCGAACGTCACATATCGCAGAACACCCAGCTTCTTTTTCCGCGGCTTCTGCGGCTGCCTGTAAGGAAGAAAATCCAGTACCATAGCTGTCCAACAGGCGTAGCCACACCAACCACGTCCAAAAAGCAGCGGACCGAAAATCTTTGCCACTGCATAATGGATTGTCGCTGCTTCGAAAGTTCCGAGAAACAGATAGTACCAGAATCCCTCGATCTGCATATTTTCGCGTGAAATGATACCAAGATACAGCAGCATATAACATCCAACCGCAAGCTGCACAAAATGTCGGGCATAGCGTTTCCCGGCGGTAAAAAGTGCTGTTCCAAGTGCAAGACAGCCTCCTATATAACTGAAATTCAACAGGTAGAACGCGTTGCCTTTTGAGAGCCATAATGTGACCGCTACTGCTTCAAATAAGAAAAGCAGCAGGATTGACGCAATATATTTTGAAAATCCACTGCTGCTTTTACGGCTATTTTCCATTGCTTTTCTACTCTTCATGTTTCATCTCTTCCTTCTTGCCTCTCCATGCACTGCCAGCAGAACCACCGCACAGACCTGCTGCAGTACCAATCATCCTGCCAGAATCGATATTGTCCGTCACGATTCCCAGGGCACGCAGCATTTCTATATTCTTAGTTTACTATATAGGAAAAATGTAAATACTGCAGTCATCGCTGTATATAACAAAAGTAAAATCTGATAAGCAACAAGCAAGGCCCTGCAAACGCGATCATCACATTTGCAGGGCCTTGCTCAAGCCTGATCTTGATATTCAATTTTGTATGTATCAGAGTGTCACGCCATCCTTGAAGATCGCGATCTCCCGGCAGCCGTGCTGCTCGGAGAGCGTCTCTTCTCCCGATGCAACAGAAAGCACATAGTCAAGAATCCGGTCACCCGCTTCGTCCAGGGTTTCCTTCCCTGCTGCAACGGTTCCCGCGTTGAAATCAATCCAGTTCTTCTTGCGCATCGCCAGCTGTGAGTTCGTTGCAATCTTCACCGTAGGCGCCGGTGCTCCGAACGGCGTCCCCCGTCCTGTCGTAAACAGAATCAGATGGGCTCCCGCAGCCGTCAGATCCGTTGCGCTCACAAGGTCATTTCCGGGGCCGGAGAGAAGATTCAGGCCCTTTTTGGTGACAGGCTCTGCGTAGGACAGAACGTCCACGATCTGCGCACTTCCTCCTTTCTGCACACAGCCGCAGGACTTGTCCTCCAGCGTTGTGATGCCTCCCTTCTTGTTTCCGGGAGACGGATTCTCATAGACAACCTGCCCGTGATCCGTGAAATACTTCTTAAAGGCATTCACCATGTCGACCGCCTTGCCGTAGACGGCTTTATTCTCACAACGGGAGAACAGGATGTTCTCTGCACCGAACATCTCCGGAACCTCGGTCAGAACCGTGGAGCCGCCAAGTGCGATCAGACGGTCGGAGAAACGGCCGACCGCAGGATTTGCCGTGATTCCGGAGAGACCGTCCGACCCTCCGCACTTCATGCCGACCACCAGCTCGCCGGCAGGAAGCTCTTCACGGCGAAACTGTGATGCATACTCTGCAAGCTCCCGAAGAAGCTGCGCTCCCTTTACGGCTTCGTCCTCTTCTTCCTGGCAGACCAGGAACTTCACGCGGTCCGGATCATAGCTTCCGAGAACCTCGCGGAACATCTCCGGCTGAAGATTCTCACAGCCAAGAGAAAGCACCAGCACACCCCCTGCGTTCGGATGACGAACAAGAGCTGCCAGAAGCTTTGCCGTGGTCGCAAGATCCTCCCCCATCTGGGAGCAGCCGTAGGGATGCTGGAAATAGTAGAGGCCGTCCACGGAAGTCCCTGCAATCAGCTTTTGATCTTCCTCCGCAAGTTCCTTTGCGATCCCGTTGACACAGCCGACAAGAGGCACGATCCAGAGCTCGTTCCGGATTCCGACCCTTCCGTCTGCTCTCCGGTACCCGCGGAAGGTCTTTCCTGAGACTTCAGGAAGCTCATAAACCTTGTGATCATAGTGATACTCGGTATTCTCCGACAACTCCGTCTCCGCATTGTGCGTATGAACCCAGCTTCCTGCAGGGATGTCTGTGCGGGCACGGGCAATGACGCAGCCGTACTTGATGACGGGCTGCCCTGCCGCGATATCCGTCAGTGCAATCTTGTGTCCCCTCGCAACGTCCTCGCGAAGAAGAATGCCCGGAGAGGACACTGCTGACGGGGCGGGTTCGGATGTTCCTTCCACCGAAGCTGCTTTCTGAATTCCGGCAGAGGCTTGGGCTGTGGCAGAAATCAAATCGCCCTTCTTCAGATCCTCCAGTGCGACCGCGACATTATCAAGCGGATGAATATGGATATATTTCATATGTCTCCTTCCTTTATGAGAATGAGAGGCTTCCGGCCTTATGAGATAACTCTTTTATCATGGAATCATCCCTGAGCGGATATTTCCCTGAATCAGGATGCTTTCTTCTGTGGAAAAGCATCCCTGGGAGAGCATTCCTCTGAATCAGGATGATTTCTGCTCTGGAAAAGCATCCCTGGGAGAGCATTCCTCTGAATCAGGATGATTTCTTCTATGGAAAAACATCCCTGGAAGAGGATTCTTCTGAAACAGGATGCTTTCTTCTATGGAAAAACATCCCTGAGAGAGGATTCTTCTGAATCAGGATGATTTCTTCTGTGGAAAAACATCTCTGGAAGAACATTTTTTCAAATAAGGATGCATTCCGCCGCCAAGACCGCTTCACATGCAGCACTGATTCCAGAACAACCTCGCACGCAGCGCTGATTCCAGAACCGCCGCGTGCAGTCTCGGCTCTTAATCTCAGCCTCGTGGGCGGCCATGCCCCTCCCATCGGCCACTTTCTTACGGATACCGCCTCTCAGCTCTTATTTCAGAACCGATGCGTATGCAGCCTCTGCTCCTTCCCGGCGGATCAGAGCAAGATCCTCTGCAACCTTCTCCTCCAGTCCTGCGATCTTTGTCAGATCCTGATCCCACATCTTCTCATTTGCAAGCACGGCATGGGTGAGTGTCTTCGCATCATCCTCTCTGTGCTCCCAGTAGA
>HF986540.1:0-3076 GCA_000431495.1 Firmicutes bacterium CAG:791
TAAAAGCGCAGAGATAATTGCACATGGCCCGCGCAAGGTCATAGTGACGGCCTGTGAACGGTCGCCAGCTCTTTGCGAGAGTCTCAAAGAAAAACCAAAGATCCGAGGAATGGAACGTCCCCGCCTGGTCCCAGCCCGGCATATCCGGCATGAAACAATAATAGTAAAAATGCCTGTCTGATCGCTGCCCCAAAGTGCGAAAGATCTGCTTTGCCGTCAGGGCGATCCCGTTTACCACGCCGCACCGGCCATGGTAATCTGCTTTATTTGCCTCCGGCATCTGCAGAAATGCATCCGCTTTTTCTCCAAACGCCTCCTGTGCTCTCCGCACGAAGTGATCTCTGTCTTCCTCCGCAGGAAGAAAATTCAGAAACTCATCGCTGGTATTGCCTGCCATAACCGAGATATTGAGCGCTTTTCCTTCATAAAAGGTTGAGATCGGATCTTCCCTGAGGAATCTGCCATCCTGTACCGTGACCATCGGCGCATAAACCTTGCAATACTCCTCGTACTTAGTCTGCACAATGTCGGCCGGAAGGCTGCGCGCCTCCGCAAGACTATCTACGCCGAGCATGGAAAGGAAAGCCTGTCCGTGCTCCTCGGCAATCCAGAGCGGTTCGGGCTTGGAGATGTCCTGTCCGTTGTAAGGATCGGCAATCAGCGCTGACATGATGAGCGCACGGTGAAAAAGTCCGCTGTTCTCTGGGTTGGCCATCTGGCAGAGTACGCTGCCTCCGCCGGCTGACTGTCCGCCGAGCGTGACATTTCCCGGATCACCTCCAAATCTGTCAATATTTCTTCTCACCCAGCGAAGAGCTGCCTGCTGGTCTAGAAGACCGAAATTTGTCGGAGAATCCGGCGCCTCCTTCGTGAGTTCTGGCAGCGCGAGAAAGCCGAAAACACCGACCCGGTAATTTGCCGTCACCACGACGATTCCGCGTCTGGCAATCCGTTCCCCATCGAACTCCATTTCTGACGGATAGCCGCACTGCAGCCCGCCTCCAAATAGAAAGACAAAGACCGGAAGGCGATCTTTAACCGTCCTCGCGGGTGTCCAGATATTGAGCTGCAGGCAGTCCTCCCCCATCGGTATCTCGGGATCGACATGCCATTCCCTGGTATAGACGTTATCGGAAAGCCCCGGCACCGGCTGCATCGCGGCTTTGCCGAATCTGGCGCAGTCAAGAACTCCCTCCCAATTCTCCGCCGGCACCGGCGCACGCCAGCGGTTCTCCTTTGCAGGCGGTGCCGCAAAAGGAATGCCCTTAAAGGCAGTGATTCGGGGATCCGCCGCGGGGATCCCGCGCACTGCTCCGTTTTCTGTCGTTGTCTCTCTGATCATTTTTTTCCTCCCGTGCTGCTGTCCGTTCGATAAGTTCCGGCCATCGCGCTCGTTCTATTCCTTTTTGCTCTGTCCGAGTCAGCTTATTCTGCACGTCTGGGGTCAATCTGATACCTTTTTCCGCTGCGAAGCATCTGGAACGGGCCCGGCAGCACGCCGCCCTCCTCTCGCCTCTGCCCCAGAAAGTCACATTTCACGTGCGCATCCGCTTCAACCCGGGAGATATCTTCCGGTCGGTACACAAAATGCCTTCTCCTGATTTCCTCAGGAAGACCAAAAGGCGTCTGTCCGGTGCTGAACAAAATGCCGACCACTTTTTCGTCGGATTTTGCCTTTCCAAGCGCAGTATTGGATCTGCCTGACAGCTCATCTGCCTCTTCCTGCAGTTGCACCTGCAGAAATGCTTCCTGGCTATGCAGATCAAACCCAAGAAACTCCTTCCATGCCGGCAGGTGAAGACAGAGTTCCGGCTCCGGATACATCACCCGGAGATAGCCGCCGTGCATATTGACAAAGAGATTCCCATCGCTGTCGTTGTCCCTGGTCGGGAAAGTGATGGCGGCATTCCCGCACTGGTAGAAGATGTTATTTCTGATATGCGCATCTCTCGAAGTTCCCCCGCGATCTATGCCGGACTGCCGGAACGCCACCGGCTTTTCATAATATCCAGATCCCCGGCAAAGTCCGATCAGATTGTGGGCGACGTACAGATGATCCGTCCCCTCTCCGTAGATGCCATAGCCGTTTACGGCATCGTTTTCCACCAGCTTGTACCAGCCGGACGAACCGGGCTCGGCTGGAATTTTGGATGGATCAAATCTCCCCTCGACGTTCCAGATGATATTGTTATCAATCAGATTTACCCCATCGCGTGTACACTCGATGAAGATCGCCTCGCGCTGTTCCCGCCCGTTCAGAAACAGATTTCCGGTGATCCGGTTATTCTCATTGCCGCAGTCGAGCCAGATACTGTCCGCACGGAAGGTGTTAAGAAACACATTCCTCCGGATCAGTCCGTTCACGCTGTTATGAAATTTGACGGCGCCAGCCTCCCAGGAAAGCTCCATTTTCTGCCAGCCGATTCCCTCAAAGAGACAGTCCTCCACCAGCATATGACGCGCGAACAGCCCCGCGAGACCGCAGACACCGGCATGCAAAATCCGGCACCGGCGCACCACGCTGTATCCGGTGAGACGACCCGGCTCATGTTCATGGTGCCAGCACTCATCCCCAACATCCACGCCGACGCAGCCGGGCCAGTCCACCGTGCAATCCTCGATAATCCAGTGATGTCCGCGAAAGGCGGAAAGCGCTCCTCTCTGAGGAACAGGCGCTCCTGTCGCCGCATGCAGGAGAGTAAGCCCCTTCACGCGGATATAGGAAAGAAACGGCTCCGCAGGTGCAAAACACTGTTCCCGCACCGTAACCTCGATTTTGTGGTTCTTTGGATCCGCATCCCCGGGCAGACGGAAATGGACCTTCATGCCGTTCGCTTCTACCCAGTACGTACCATCCCCTTCGCTCATCTGATTGTACAGAGCGACCTGCCGCAGCGGCATGCCGTCACAGAAGATACGTCCTCTCCGCTCAAGAAACGGCGTCATATCCGTCTTGTCATATTCAAGAAAGAGACGGTCGTGCAGGATGTTCACCATGCCAAACGGGTTGTAGCCACGAAACAGGTCCGGATCAAGGTCATACTCATAGACACGCATCTGCGCCGGCTCTGTACTG
>HF986540.1:3139-5142 GCA_000431495.1 Firmicutes bacterium CAG:791
CCGTTGCTCTTCCGAAAGCTTTTTACCTGCTCCGATGCCCGGATCTCGACCTTTCCGTCTCCGAACGCTTCATAACTGATCATATGCCGGGGGTCCGTCCCGCCGCGCTCCGGATGGACCCATTCCCGATACACGCCGGCATGAATCCGGACTCTGTCGCCGGGCTCTGCCAGCGAGGCTGCCTGCTGAATCCGCGGAAAAGGATGTGCTGTTGTTCCGTCCGCGCCGTCCTCCGACGCCTTCGCATCCACGATCCACTCCCGCTTCCACTGCGTTTTCTGCTCCCAGAAATCAAATTCTGATCCATCCGGAAGAATTGCCTGAAGATCTTCCATCCTATCCTCCTGTCTGTCAGACGTCCCAGTTATATAGACGTAGCTTTCCCCCATCTTCGGACTCCATCTGAAATAGACTGATAAAGAAAGGAGCGCCCCTTGAGAGGCGCTCCCCTGATACCGGGCAAATTGTCAGGGCATCCCCTGTACTCCTGCCTTACTGAGCTTCCTTCGCTGCCTCAATCTTGGCATCGACCTGTCCCTGATAATTGTCGCAGTCAAACTGATACAGCGTTTCAAATCCAAACCCGTTGAGTTCCTCAGTCATGGCATCCCACATCTGATCGAACTCCTTGTCGGATTTTGCAAACACCATCTTCCAGGAATAGTCACAGACGGACTGGTTGACCTGGTTACGGATGACGGACATGTCCGCGTCATCGGATTTCACGGTGTAAGGAACGTTCGGGCTGACCAGCAGCTTGCCATTCTTCTCCATCCAGTCTGTGGCATCCGTCGCGTCAAACTTCTTGCTCCACTCTTCCATGGTGCCCTTGTTCTGATCTTCAAGAAAAGACGCCCAGTAGTCTTTGTTATACGACTCCCCTGTCGTCGGATCGGTGCAGATCGCGTCACAGATCCACTGATTGATCTGGTTGTTGCCATCATTGTATCCGCCGCCGCCATATTCCTCGGGTACCGGAAGATTATCCATCAGAGCATTGTCATTGATGAGCGTCAGCTTGCCGTCTGAGCCGACTGTATAATTGAAGTCCTTGATGCCGTCATGCTGGAAGCGCAGTCCGTCTGGACTCGCATACCAGTCAAGGAAATCCAGAATCCTCTGATACTTCTCATCATCCACCTGGGAGCCGATGCCAAACACGCGGCCGGAGCCAAAATACGTATCGGAGTCGGTGTAGTAAGTCTGATCGTCCACAGGGATGAAGGTGTATGCCGTGCCGTTGTGCAGACGGTCAAGGCTGTTCCAGAATCCTCTCTGCCAGTTGTACCACATGAGATCGATCTGCCCGTTGGAGATCTTGGTCATGACGGAGTTCCAGTCCTGTGTGCCGGAGTCCGGATCGACCAGCCCTCTGCTTTTTAAAAGTTGCTTGTTTTATGTTTATCGTTTTACCTTGTATCTTGAATTGTATTGACTCATTTCCAAATAGTCAACTTAATTTTGGAAAGTTTTGGTAATATTGTTGATAGTATATAATTTTACCATGTTATTACTATGCAAAATTTTTATATTTCAGTTGTTTACATCTATGCGAAATGCTTATATTTCAGTTGTTTACATCGTTTGACCTTTTCACATTTTGTCTCTATGTCACGCTCAGATTTCTCATCCATCAGAGACTGACATGAAAAAGGCGGCACATCCCTCTGATGACCGGATTGCCGCCGTACACGCAGTGTTTAAGCCTGAGCGCTGTCAAACATGAGAATATAAATGTCAATTTGAATCATCCCAAAAAACTGCACAGAAAAGTCCGGGTACATTTGTGTACCCGGACAAGCCGCAAAACTATAAACATCATTCCAGTTGCAAACTTCCTGGGATTTTACTTCCCTTCCCAAAACTTGAATTGTAAATCCCAAAGTTTTGTCGGAAGAAATCACCATCCAGCTCGCTTTAGTTCCTGACTTCACAGACCGATTCTCTCTCGATCAGCGCACAGCGGATCGGAATTTCCTGATGCGGCGGGACCGGCTTTGGAT
>HF986540.1:5158-7989 GCA_000431495.1 Firmicutes bacterium CAG:791
CCGGCTTTGGATTCTCAATCTGATCTGTGAGACAGTCCGCCGCCATCGCTCCGATTTCCGACAAAGGCAGCTGCATGGTGGTCAGCCCCGGCGTGAAAAATTCCGAAATATCCTGATTGTCGAATCCTGCGACAGAAAGATCTTCTCCGGCTCTCAGTCCCTTTTCATACAGGTACTGATAGACGCCGCCTGCGATCCGATCGCACATGCAGAACACCGCAGAAAATTTTTGCCCCTCCAGCGCACGGATTTCCTTATATCCTCCCTGCCTGTCCCAGTTCGCGAAGCGGATGAGCTCCGTATTATACAGGATATTTGCCTCAAACAGCGCTCTCTGGTATCCGAGAAGACGCTTGCGGGTATGCATGTTATCCGGCATGCCGCCGATCACGGCGATGTCACGGTGACCATGTTCAATCAGATATCGGGTGATGGTATAAGCGGCATCTTCATCGTCCAGCACAATGGAAGGAACGTCCGGGTTGGACGCAAAGCCATAGGTCATGACTGCCGGTGTCTTGAAGTTTTTCGGGAAGCAGTGTATGAGTCTCGCATGACCGGCGATATAGATGATGCCGTCCACATGCATAAGGAGCATGCGCTGAAGAACCGGTCTTAACACCGACTGATGCTCCTCTTCATTGCCGTACCACGTGTCGCTCCATCTGGCATAGAGACGCAGGTTGCTGACGATCGTGCTGTAGCCGCGTCCCTCCAGGTTCTTCATGATGCCCTCGACAATCTCCGGGGTCGTGAACTGCGCGATGTCCTCCGCTATGATGCCGATCAGCTTTGTCCGCCGACTGCGAAGCCCCTGCGCCAGCGGATTCGGTTCATATCCTCTCTCTCTGACCACCTTCATCACCCGGTCTGTGGTCTCCTGGCTGGACTTATTCCTTCCGTTCAGGACATTGGAGACCGTAGAGACTGATACCCCGCACTCCTCTGCAATTTCCTTCAGCGTCACCATAATCTTTTCCCTTCATCCCGCTTCAAAATCAGCCCATCTGCAGTTTTCGCCGCCATCCCTCTGCATCACGCCGTTCGAAAGGCAAAGGACCTGAGCTGCGCAGTTCCAGGTCCGGCATAGGTCAGATAGATACTCTGGATACCATCCGGGATGACACAATCTGCCGAGAACGTCGTAAATATATCCGTGTAGTGAACCGGTATCCGGCACAGGGCCTCCCCATCCGGAGAGAGCTTCAGTTCAAACCACCCGTTGGCATATCCCCGCACACTGACCGAAACTCCCGTCACATGATGTACATCAAAATAGCGGTACCCCGCCGTCGCGCCGTCGTGCATATTGGCAATGAAGGATTCTCCCTTTTCCACGGATGCCTCCTGCGTAATCTTCGGGAACCGGCAATCCATAAACCCGCCGCCCAAATCAGTATAAATGCTCTCTTCTTTTGAGAAAAGGCTGCAGGCAATATAGGCTGGATATTCGCCCTCCGCAGGGAGCGGAGCAAGGCCGCAGCACGAGGTCATCTCCGCCTGCCGGAAGGATCCGTCTTCCGCCATATGGAGCTGCTCCATGCATCCCTGCCTCGAAAAACTGCTCCCATTGGTGTGCCGGTGATAGAAGATAAACCATTTTCCATCTGCCCTGACCAGACCGCCGTGATTGTTGGCGCCGTAATACATCGGACGTTCTGCCGGTTTGTAACTGTCAATGTGCAGATCATTGTTGGCGCTAAGCACACCGCGGTACCGGAATCCTCCGGTCGGGCTGCTACTGGTGGCATAGCACAGCTCATACATTACCTCGCTCGAATAGACGAAATAATATACACTTCCGATCTTCCGGATGGACGGTGCCTCGAAAAATGCGTGGTGTGCAAAATCCGTTCCATCAGCATAACACATTCCCGGTGCAATGAAGACCGGAGCTTCCACGACTGTCAGCATATCCGGACCAAGCACCGTACACATCGCTCCGTGTCTTGTTTTGTCATGAAAACCGCAGAATCCCGTGTACAGATATGTCCGATCTCCTTCCGTCAGGACACCCGGATCAAACTGCGGCTCGTCTCCCTCCCGGTGGCCCAGCTTTGTGCCGTCCGGATAGTGAACATAGCCATAAAACTGAAACTTTCCCGCGGGTGTATCGGAAACCGCCACGGAAACAACGTCAAAGTGATCCAGCACATAGTACAGATAGTATCTTCCATCCGGTCCCTCTGTGACATCCGGCGCATAAAGACACGCGGAGCCGTCTCTGTTCAGGGGATCCTGCGTCTTCTCATAGATGACGCCCTCATAACGCCAGTTCCCCAGATCGTCCTCGGGCGCCGACCATCCCACATAATCTCCAGGACAGTATACGCAGCCGCCAAACCAGTCATGGGACCCATATACATAAACCCGCCCGTCATAGACATGCGGTTCCCCGTCCGGCACATATTCCCAGGACGGAAGATATGGGTTCACCGCAAGCATCCTGTCTCCATGTTTCATCAGTCTCCCTCCTCTGCTTTCTTTGTCAGCGTGAGCACATAGACACTGTGCGGCTCCGCCTCATAGACAAAACTCCTGCCCGCACCGAAGCATGTTGCCGTCCGGATGCCGACACGGTCCGGGTGCACAAAATCATTTTCCGCATCCGGGTCTCCATCAATGCGTTCCTCCCGGAAGCATCGCTCCACACCGCAGTCAAGCAGAATATGCAGCGGTATCTTCTCAGCTCCCATGTTGACCCCCTTGATCAGTATTTCTGTCTCCGTCTCCGTGACAACGGTCTTCATCGCGGCAAAATCCGGGAGCCCTACCTCATGAATCAAAGCTCCATCTGCATAGAGCTTCACCGTCTCCCCGTCTCCTTCCGC